>CAYMVF010000001.1:0-20913 GCA_964394045.1 uncultured Candidatus Saccharibacteria bacterium
GATTGCAGACTTCACCGAGTTCGACCGCAAGAACTACTTCTATCCCGACCTCCCCAAGGGCTACCAGATCTCGCAGTACAAATATCCTATCGTCTCGGGCGGCCGCCTTGCCGGCATGGACGTGACGCGCATCCATCTGGAAGAGGACACGGCCACCAGCAAGCATGACCGCGGCGATTTTTCGCTCGTCGATTTCAACCGCGCCGGCGTCCCGCTCATGGAGCTCGTGACCGAGCCGCATACGTTCGAGACTGTGGATGAGGCCGCGCGCACGGGCGGCAATTTCGGCCGCGAGTACCAGCTGCTGCTCCAGTATCTCGGCGTCTCCGATGCGAACATGGAGAAAGGCGAGATGCGCGTGGAGGTCAACGTCTCAGTCTCTCCAGAGAAAGGGAAGCTCGGCACATATGTCGAGGTCAAGAACATCAACTCGTTCAAGAGCGCCGAACGCGCGATCCGCTACGAAGTGGACCGTATGATCTCGTTGTGGGAAGCGGGCAGGCAGGCCGAGATCGTAAAGGAGACTCGCGGCTGGGACGAAGCAAAACAGGCCACCACGTCGCAGCGCTCCAAGGAGTCCGCGCACGACTACCGTTATTTCCCGGACCCTGACATCCCGAAATTCATGCTCTCCGAGCTGTTCGACACGGCTGCACTCAAGGCCGCACTGCCTGAGCTGCCCGAAGAGAAGCGCACACGGTATGCGAGCGCGTACGGCATCAAGGCCGAGGATATCGAGAGTTACGTGAACGACCATGCGCTCGCCGCCTGGTTCGAGAAAGTCGCTGAAGCGCTTGGCGACGTCGCAGCTATCCGCACGGCTTCCAATTACATTACGAACGACCTGCTTGGCATGAAGGCTACGACCGACGTTACGCAGGTTGATCTTCCGCAGGCGGACGATTTCGTCGCGCTCATCCGGATGAATCAGGAGAGCCTTATCAATTCCGCTGCCACGAAAAAGTTGCTCGGCATGCTCATGCTCGGCAATACTAATCCGAAAGAGCTCGCGGAAAAAGAAGGCCTCCTGCAGAAGAACGACGCAGGCGCGCTCACCGAGATCGCGCAGAAGATCATCACCGCGAACGAGAAGATCGCCGCCGACTACCGCGCCGGCAAGGAAGCCGCTCTGCAGGCCCTCGTCGGCCAGATGATGCGCGAGACCAAAGGTTCCGCGAATCCGGCGGTCGCAGCGAAGCTGCTCAAAGAGCTGCTTACTCAGTAAATCTTTTCGCGGTCGCTGAAATATGGTATAAGAATTCCGTATGGCGAACAAAGACTATTACGCAGTGCTCGGCGTCGAGAAGAGCGCGACGCAAGAGGACATCAAGAAGGCTTTCCGCAAGCTCGCCCACCAGTACCATCCTGACAAGAACAAGGGCGACGATGCGAAGTTCAAGGAAGTGAACGAGGCCTATCAGGTGCTCTCGGACGACCAGAAGCGCGCCCAGTACGACCGCTTCGGCACGGCCGGACCGAACATGGGACAGGGCGGCTTCGATCCATCCGGCTTCGGCGGGTTCGATTTCTCTGGCTTCCAGAACGGCCAGGGCTTCGACATGGGCGACCTCGGCGATATCTTCGGCGAGTTTTTCGGCGGCGGCATGCGCGGCGGGCAGCGGGAGCACCGCGGGCGCGATATCTCGACCGAGATCGCTGTCTCCTTCGCGGACAGCGTCTTTGGCACGGTGCGCCGCATTCTCATCACCAAGACAAGCCAGTGCGACACATGTCATGGCTCGGGCGGCAAGCCCGGCGCGAAGCAGATCTCTTGCGGCGCCTGTAACGGCAAAGGCCAGATCCGCGAGACACGCCGCTCTATTCTAGGATCATTTGTGCAAGCGCGGACCTGCGACGTATGCATGGGCTCGGGCACGGTGCCTGCGGAGCCGTGCGGCACGTGCCGCGGCGCGGGCGTGCTGCGCCGGGAAGAGGAGATAGAGGTACGCGTGCCGGCAGGCATCGAGGGCGGGGAGATGGTGCGCATGCAGGGCATGGGCGAGGCGGTGAAGCGCGGCACGCCGGGAGATCTGTATGTCAAGATCTCCGTACAGCCGCACCCGACTTTCCGCCGCGACCGGCAGAATCTGACGATGGACATGGATGTGAAGCTCTCCGAGGCGCTGCTCGGCGCTGAGCGGACGATAGAGACGCTCGACGGCCCGGTGACAGTCAATATCCCCGAGGGTATCGCGAGCGGCACGCAGCTGCGCGTGAAGGAGCGCGGTGTCCCCTCCGGCCGCGGCAAGCGCGGCGACCTGATGATCCGCGTGACCGTGAAGATCCCCAGCAAGCTCTCGCGGAAGGCGAGGGAGGCGGCTGAAACGTTAAAAGGTGAAGGTTTCTAAACAGTAGGCAATACACAAAAGTCCCTCATGTGGGGGCTTTTGTGTATTGCCTACTTTATTAAAATGTGATATAATCGCTAAAAATGATAAGTACATGAAAAAAATAAAGCTATTGCTTGTATGCATTCTTGCAACATCAAGGGGTTCTTGTCAGGAGGTTACGATAACGATCATGGGTGCAGCAGTCTTTGATTCTTCAAAAAACATACACACGCTCGGAGGTTTCATTTCTCCCGTTATACCGCTCGGCAAATCGACGTATGATTTTTGGGGATTTGCGTACATCCAAAGGAACTATGTCGAGGGTGTCATCGGTCTTGCAAAAAACATCAATCGCTTTGGACTCGGACTGGCAGTTGGGTTTGAATGTGTTCCTGAAAAGACCCGCTGGCGCGTTGCTGCAACAGTCTACTATCAAAGCAGGAGTAAAAAGGATCACCTGTACGGTTATATCGAAGGATATCCGGAAGGCGAAGGTTTTTGGTACATGGCATATTACAATAGAACCATATCTCAATGGTTCGCTATTGGACCGTACATTCAATTTGAATCTGGTTTCGGTGGACGAATAATTGTTATGGTACCCCAAACACCTTTTTCATTCTGGCTTTGTGGCGGTCATACCGGCGCTGCTGGAGGTGTTGAATTTTTTTTGGAAAAGAAAAGATAATTTATTCAAAAAACCGCCGTCACGATGGCGGTTTTTTTATTAAATAAATATAATATAAAGATTTGTAAAAGTTAAACACGCATTATATATTTGTCAATGTCTCAGGTATGCTATATCAAAAAGTACATGAAAAAAATTTATGTCGCAAAAAGCGCAATACATGGTATCGGCGTAATGGCCGGCGAGCATATTAAAAAAGGAGAGCTCATCCACTACATCAAAGGCATTGTATACCACAAGACAAATCGCAGTCTTAAAGATGCGCTTGCAAACCCGTGTTGGATAGGTCTCGGACCAAATAAGTGGCTTGATCCTATAGAGCCATGCAGACTTATAAACCATTCCTGTTCACCGAATGCGGGAATAAAAGGCACAGTCAGTTTGTTTGCTTTAAGAGATATTGCCTTGAATGAGGAAATACATATGGATTATTCGACGACCGAAGCCGACGTTAGGTGGTTCATGCCGTGTTCTTGTGGTACCCAGAAGTGCCGGGGTAATGTAACTTCGATCCAGCTTATTCCGCTCGAAGTCTTCCAAAGTTACTTGCCATATATACCGAGGGGTTTCCAGGGAATATATAGAAAACACAACGGATTATAAGCATTCTGAGCCGCCAGATTTTTCTGGTGGCTTTTCTATTGACTTTTTAATATAAAGGTGATATAATAAAACCAAATAAAAACATACGTTTTGACACTCTTTGATGTGCTTGGACTCATCGCCGGAATAGTCCAACTCATAGGCTACGTTTGGTACGTGCAATACGTCATCCAAGACAAAAAAAGACCAGGTACGGGAATTAGCCCAAACAGCGGATCATGGCTGATATGGGCATACGGAAACGGGATCGTTTGCTGGAATTACATCATTGCGGGCGGATTGATTTCCTTAAAGGAAGCGCTGCCAGTGCTATGTTCAGCAGGAACCCTCGTGTGCGCGATACTGTTTCTTGCGCTCCGTAAATTCGAGAAACCGTCCCGATTCGAGATAGGCATTCTCATTCTTGATATGCTTATCACCTGGTACTGGTATCAATCTGGAGAACATATTGTCACCCAGATCCTCCTACAACTGTCGGTCGGCATATCCTATGTGCCGATCATACGGGAGACAAAAAAGGATCCGGGTAGTGAACGCCCGGGCCCCTGGATCGTATGGACGATAGCCTATGTGCTTCTGTTCGCGGCCGAATTCCAAGGTAGTTTTTGGAAACATGTGTATCCACTCAACTACGCATTCTGGTGCTTCGTCATGGCATTGGTTTCGAGCCGCTCAAAACCCCCTGCATTGAAGTAATATTTACTGCAGAGGGTTTTTTTATTCTAAAAAATCTGTATACTTATATAACATAACCAATTATGAAGCATTTCTACGTCGCTACGAGCAAGATCGCCGGTTTTGGCCTTATGGCTGGGGAGGATATCAAGACCGAAGAGCTGGTTTTTCAAGTCAAAGGGCAGCTCAAATTTAAAGTAAATAAGAACAAAAAGGATGCTATGGCGCACCCGAACTGGTGGGGCGTAAAGCCGAACCAGTGGATTGATCCGGAGAAGCCTTATAAATTCCTTAATCACAGCTGTGAGCCGAACCTGGGTATAAAGGGCAAGGTTTCGCTTGTTGCGCTGCGTCCGATCAAGGAAGGCGAGGAGCTGACGGTTGACTACTCCACCTTCGAGGGAGACCCTCGCTGGGAAATGCCTTGCACCTGCGGGAAAAAGCTGTGTCGCCGAATGATCCGCTCGATCCAGCATCTGCCCGCATCGTATGTGAACGCCTACTACCCATACCTTTCGACCGGTTTTGTCAGCAGCTACAAACACCTTGTGGCGAAGCGCAAACTCCGCTAACCTCGACTTTTATGACTGAAGCAAAGAATGTAGCATACTGGAAAATACTGTTGCTTCTTTTTCTTACTTCGGTCGCCGTGAGTTATTGGAAATATATGATCAAAGAGGACTTCGCGTACTTCCTTTCCGAAGACGAAATACCGAGCGCTTTTGAGAAAGGGAATTACCCAGAACTGAACGGAATATATGGAGACGATTAGCGCTTTAATACAAGGATGCGACTGGTTTCCGTCCCGTTACCTGATCATTTCAGATAATGCCTTTTCCCCGCTGATTTACTACTCGCACTTGTTTTCAGTGATCCCGATTTTAATCATTGCGGGAGTCATATTCTGGAAGGGCCGTTCCTTTTTGATCAATAGACTCTTTTTTGCAACAGCTATTTTGTTTGCAGTATGGACGCTATGTAATCTCGTTCTGTGGGCGACAGAGTTTCCTAAATATACGATGTTTTTCTGGTCACTCATCAATCTTGTTGAGCCGTTTATATATTTCTTCGCTTTCTACTTCGTATATGTGTTTTTATATCAAAGCGACATTCCTTTGAAAAAGAAAATTTTAGTGACACTCCCTCTTTTACCGACACTATTTCTGGCATCGACGCACTTCTCTCTCCTCGGTTTCGATCTTTCTAATTGTGATAGGGCGGCCACAGAGGGAATTCTTACATTTTATGGATACGGGGTGGAGATATTCTATGCAGCTTTTATCGTGATTGTGTCCATTGTGCGACTGAGGGGTGTTACTCTTGCGACAGATCGCCGTCGTATCATACTAATGCTCGTCGGAATAATGACTTTTCTGTTGAGTTTTTCTCTCGGCAATATTTTGGAAAGCTTCACGGATAATTGGTATATCGGCCAATACGGGTTATTCGGTGCTCCAATTTTCGTGGCATTCCTGGCGTATATCATCGCGAAGTACCAGACATTTAATATCCGTGTCCTCGGAGCTCAGATCATGGTGTATGCCCTGGGATTTCTTGTTCTTGCGATTTCTTTCGTCCGCAAGATTCAGAATGTCAGAATCGTTGTGTTCTTTACCCTTGTCTTCGTTGCGGTCATTGGATACTTGCTCATTAAATCTGTCAGAAAGGAAGTCGAACAGAGGGAAAAGCTTCAAAAATTGACAGGGTATCTGCGGGTTGCCAATGAAAAACTCCAAAGCCTCGACAAGCTCAAGACGGAATTCCTCTCGCTTGCCGCGCACCAGCTGCGCAGCCCGCTCACTGCTATCCGCGGCTACACGTCCATGCTGCTCGACGGCTCGTTCGGCGGCACGACGGGGGAGCAGAAAGAGGCTATCAACCGCGTGTACGAATCGAGCACGCATCTGACCAAGGTCGTGGAAGATCTGCTCAACGTCTCGAAGATCGAGTCGGGCGGCATGAAGTATACGATGGCGCCCTTCGACATGGAGAAGGCGGCCAAGGACATCGCCACCGACCTTTCGATCACTGCCCAGAAGAAAGGCCTCAAGCTTGAATTCAAGACGGACAATCAGCCGCCCTATACGGTGAACGGCGACATGGAGAAGATCCGGCAGGTCGTCCTGAACCTTGTGGACAACGCGATCAAATACACGCAGCAGGGCTCGGTCACGGTCTCTCTCGCCAAGGTTGCGGGCGGCATGGTCCGCGTAGCCGTCACCGACACGGGCATGGGCATCTCGCCCGACGAGCAGGAGCGTCTCTTTCAGAAATTCAGCCGCGGCGAGGGCGGCCGCCTGAACACGGGCGGTTCAGGTCTCGGCCTGTATCTGGCCAAGCAGATCGTGGAGGCGCACGGCGGGCACATTGGCATCGATTCGCCGGGGGTCGGAAAAGGCTCGACGTTCTCGATCGAGTTCAAGGCGGCATGATAGAAGAAACGCTCATCGGTCACTCGGGAGTCGTATACGCGATGCAGTACGAAGACTGCAATGATTTCTCGATGTTGCCGTATGCGGAATGCCGGCAGATATATGGCGCATGCTTCACTGCCGAAGAAAAGCTTGTGATCGCGCATAACGTGAAGAAAGGGACCTGGGGGCTGCCAGGAGGCACTATCGAGCCGGGAGAGACTTTTGATCAGACGTTCCGCCGTGAAATACAGGAGGAGACAAACATGGAAGTGCTTGATTGGAAGCCGATCGGGTACCAGAAAGTGATTGATACTAGGGATGGCAGCTATGGGTATCAGCTGCGAGTGGCAGCATCAGTAAGGCCTTACGGCCCTTTTGAAAAAGATCCGGCGGGAAGTGTGAACGAAATAGCAACCATAGATACTGCAGGTTATAAAAACTATTTTGATTGGAAAAGGATCGGTGATCGAATACTAGAGCGGGCTCTCCAGATTGTGCCTACGCTTTCTCGATAAGCGGCCCCTGGTCGGAATCGCGCACCGCATAACCAAATTCTGCTATCTTGTCTCGCAGCTCGTCCGCCTTGGCCCAATCTTTGTGTGCGCGGGCTTCTTCGCGCTCTTTGGCAAGCAACTGTACTTCGGCCGGAACCTCTTCGCGGATGATCGTTCCCAGGTCGAGGCCGAGCACGCGGTCGAAGTCGAGCAGGGTCTTGAGCTTGTCGTTCGGCGAAAGTTCCTTGTCGTGCAGTGTTTCGTGCGCGACGGCGAGCGCGAGCGGCATAGAGAGATCTGCCTCTATGGCCGCGCGGAAACGTGCGGCATGACCTTCATGGACGGTGCCCAGCTTGTCGATGTCATCGTCGCTCGTCCAGATCGCCGCGATGGCCGTCTTCATGCGGCGCAGGGCCGTGTCGGCCGCGGTGAGCGATTCCCAGGTGAAGTTCAGCGGCGAACGGTAGTGCGCGCCGAGGTAGAAATAGCGCAGGGCGAGCGGGGAGATGCCGCGCGCCTCGATGTCCGCGAGCGTGTACGCGTTGCCGAGACTCTTGCCCATGCGGCCGCCGTCTACTTGCAGGAACGCGCCGTGCAGCCAGTAGCGCACAAAAGGACTCTTGCCCGTCGCGCCCTGGCTCTGGGCGATCTCGTTCGGATGGTGCGTGCTCTTGAGGTCCTCGCCGCCGATGTGCAGGTCGAACTGTTCGCCGAGGGCGCTCATGCCCATGGCCGAGCATTCGATGTGCCAGCCAGGGAAGCCGATACCCCACGGGCTCTCCCATTCCATATCGCGCTTCGCGCCCGCGGGCGAGAATTTCCATAGCGCGAAATCGCGCGGATCGCGCTTTTCCGGGTTCATTTCGATGCGCGCGCCGGCGCGGATGCGATCGAGGTCGGAGAGCTCGCCGTATGCGAAGCCGAGCGCCTCGTACGCCTGCGTATCAAAATAGATGCCGTCAGAGATCCGGTAGCCGAGGCCGCGCGCCATGAGCTTCTCCACGAGCGCGATCTGCTCCGGGATATGCTCGGTGGCCTTCAGGAATTTCTTCGGGCGGGTGAGATTGAGCAGGTCGTAGCCGCGCAGAAAATCTGCCGCATAGAACTCCGCGATCTCCCACGCATTTTTCCCTTCGCGTGCCTTTGCTTTTTCCATGCGGTCTTCGCCGATATCCGCGTCGCCTTCGTTGTCGCCAGTCAAATGACCCACGTCGGTCAGGTTCATGTAGTAGCGCACGCCAAAGCCCTCGTAGGCGAGCGCGCGGGTCACGATGTCGCCCAGGAAGTAGGTACGCCAGTTGCCGACTGTCACATAGCTGTAGACAGTCGGGCCGCAGGTGTACACGCCGACAGCTTCGGGGTCGATAGCGGCGAAGGTTTCGTCCGCACAGGAGAGCGAGTTGTGGAGCTTCAGAGCCATTTCTTGGAGCGGAAATACAGGATCGCAGAGAGCGCCATGCCGGCCATTGCAGCGAACACAGCGAAGAGCTGTGCCGGCTCGTTGAGCGAGAGCAGTTCGGAATGCATGGCGAAGATGAACGCAGTCAGATTGAGCGGCATGAGCACCACGGAAACGACAGTCAGGCTGCGCATGATGGCGTTTGTCTTGGCCGAGAGCAGCGAGTCGTTCGTGCGGCGCAGGTCCTGTACGACCTGGCGGTTCTCCTCGAGCAGCGACTCCACATGCGCGCAGTCGCCTTCGATCGCAGCCATGTAATTCGCGAATTCGGACCCGTAGAGCCGGGCGGCGGCCTGGCTCATCGTGCGGAGCGTGTCTTTGTGCGAGCGCAGCGCAGCGCGTACGTCCATGAGCGCGCCGGCAGCCTTGGAGAGCCGGGCGACCATGGCGTCCTCCTTGCCGTTGAAGATGTCTTTCTCTATCTCCCGTACCATGGTCTCGACGCCAGCAAGGATGAAGAACGTGTGCTTGTACAGCTCGCGCATCTGCAGGTAGAAGAGGACTCCGGCATGCGCGCCGATATCCGCCCGCTCCAGATGCGTACCAGCCTCGAACATGCGCGCAAAGTCATGCAGCGGATCGATCAGCTCATAGTGCGTCGTGATGAGCGTGTCGCCGCGGAGGATGAAGTCGATCTCGGCCTCGTCGATGCGTCCGGTCGAGCGGTTGCGGACGGGGAAATGGAACACCGCGTAGATCGAGTCGGCGTACGCGTCGGCCCGGGCGCGCTCGGACCGCGCCGTGATCTCGTTCGTGATGAGCGGGTGCAGATCGAATTCCTCGCCGATGAGCGCGGCTTCTTCGCGTGTCGGCGCCTCCAGGTCGATCCAAGCAAGATTGCGATGCGAGTAGCGTGAGAGCATGCGCACAGTATACCCGTTCCGCTTCGAAACAGGAAGTTGTATACTGTGGTGCATGCATCATCATCGTTCGAACGAAAGCGGGCTCGAGCGGGCGTTCGAGGCGCCATCGCGTGCTCTGGAAAAGAGCGTGCGGCTGATCGAGCGCGAAGAGAAGGCGATTATCAATAAGAAGCCGTTCCGTTACGCGAAGGAATACTGGAACACGCTCGGTCCGGGCCTGGTGACAGGAGCGGCAGATGACGATCCGTCAGGCATCGCGACCTACTCGCAGGCAGGCGCCCGTTATGGTTTCCAGTTCCTCTGGCTGGCGTGGTTCACGCTGCCGCTCATGGCGGCCGTGCAGGAAATGTGCGCGCGCATCGGCGTGGTCACCGGCCACGGATTGGCCGCGAATATCCGCCGTTGCTACCCACGCGCCGCCCTCTACGCGATCACCTCGCTGCTTTTTGTCGCAAACACGTTCACTATCGGCGCGAACCTCGGCGCTATGGCCGGAGCGGTCGAGCTCGTCGTGCCGGGCATCGGATTCTCCACACTCGTCGTGATTTTCGGCGTGTCGTGCGTCCTGCTGCAGGTATATACGACCTACGCTCGCTATGCGAAATACCTTAAATACCTGGCATTCGTCCTCTTCGCCTACATCTTCTCCGCGCTCATGGCGCAACTCGACTGGGGGGAAGTCTTCCGGCACGCAGTCCGTCCAACGCTGACTTTCACTAAAGAGCAAGTCCTGCTTGTCGCTGCAGTACTCGGCACGACGATCTCGCCGTACCTTTTCTTCTGGCAAACCTCGCAGGAAGTCGAGGAGCAGAATCTCAAGGGTGCCGAGGATGAGCACCTGTGGCATCAGCATGTGGAGAAGAAGACCGTAAAGCACATCCGCGCCGATGTGTGGACCGGCATGTTCTTCTCGAACCTTGTCATGTTCTTCATCATCGCGGCCTGTGCCGGGGCGCTCCACATGAACGGCGTCACGGACATTCGGACCGTTGCGGATGCTGCCGGCGCGCTCAGGCCATTCGCGGGTGATCTGAGTTTCTACCTCTTCGCCATAGGCATCATGGGCACAGGCATGCTCTCGATCCCGGTGCTCGCCGGCTCAACTTCATATGCCATATCCGAAAGCTTCGGCTGGAAGCATGGCCTATACCGGAAGCTGCGCGAGGCCTATGCCTTCTATGGCGTGATCATCGTATCCGTCATGCTCGGCATCCTGCTCAATTTCATCGGCCTTGATCCGATCAAAGCGCTCGTATACTCGAGCGTGGCGAGCGCGATCATCGCGCCGGTGATCCTGGTCTTCATCGTGCGGCTCGCCTCCGACAAGAAAGTGATGGGCGAGTATGCTAACCGCCGGAAAGGGAACGTTGTCGGCTGGATCACTGTCGGCCTGATGGTGATCACGGCTCTGGCGGCCATTTGGGCTTTGTTTTAAAAGGGAATTCCGCTACTGCTGCCTGAGGCCTTCCTGCCTTTACTTTTGTCCAAAATCGTGTAATATAGCCCTGGTATGGCAAACACTGAATTCGCAGTAATCAAGACGGGCGGCAAACAGTACCCGGTGGCAGTCGGCGACGTGATCCGCGTCGAGACCCTTCCGGGCGACCTCAAGCAGGGGGACAAGGTGTCCTTCGGCGAGGTCCTGCTCGTAGACAACGGCAAAGACACGACCATCGGCTCGCCGTTCATCGACGGCGCCTCCGTCGAGGCTATCTTCCAGAAGGCCGGCCGCGCCAAGAAGGTCCTCGTCGTCAAGTACAAGGCCAAGAGCAAGTACCACAAGAAGAACGGTCACCGCCAGGGCTACTCCGAGGTCAAGATATCTGCGATCAAATAAGCTTTTCCCGTCAAAAAACCGCCTTGTCAGACAAGGCGGTTTTTTGACTTGCATTTTTATATGAAATATGATATAATGCGAAGCAATAAAAACTATGCGTATGGCAAATGTAGGTAAAAAATTCTTTGCAACAGAACCCGAAACAAACATCAAGATAACCAATTTGGACGCCGTAACCATGCACAAAGACACCTGGGAGCTATTGCTCGGCATCACGCTGCCCGCTTCCAAGGGTGCATGTTATTGGTATGAGTCCATTGGCAACGAAGAGCCTGTGCCTTCTAGTAATCCGATTGAAGGCACAGAAGGATATTTAATTACTGTCCAGAATGTCATTCTGGCATTAGAAAATGCAGGCCGCGATGCAACGCCCTGGGAGCAGTTGGAGGCAACCGAAGGCGTCATTGCTGCTTCTTGCTGCAGTCCAACTTAGTGCAAAAATAACACAGATCTCGTAACGAGGTTTGTGTTATTTTTCTTTGGTTCGAGTGCGGAAAGCGTTGGAAAGCGTATCAGCATCCGAATACTCGATTTCTGTCCCGGTAGAAAGGCCTTTGCCGAGCACGGAAATGGCGACGCCGGGAAGGGCGAGCTTCTCGAGGCGGGTCATGACGAGGCGCTCGGTGCGCTCGCCGTCGGGCGTTGCGGAAAGCGCGAGGATCACTTCGCGCAGGCCGGCTGCGGATTCTTTTTGCACGAGCCGGGCGAGTTCCTCGGTGCGGATATGCGCGGCAGTGTCCTTTTCGATGGCTGGCGCGAGGCCGCCGAGCAAAAAATATGTCCCAGGATAGGCGCGCGACTGCAGGAATCGCTCGCGATCGGCATCTTTCTCGACGATGAGCAGCATGCCTTTGTCTCGCGCTAGATCGCTGCACACGGGGCACAGGCCGCCCTGCATGCCTTCCGAGAGCGCATAGCATCGCGCGCAGCGGCGAACGCTCTTCCTGATCTCGGCGATGCGCTCGGAAAGCTCGCGGATATAGCTGTCGTCGGCGGTCGCCACAAAATACGCGAAGCGCATGGCCTGGCGCTCGCCGATGCCCGGGAAGCGCTTGAAGAGCTGTTGGAGTTTTTTGAGCGAGTCCATGGGTGCGTGTGTCTAGAAGTCCGCGAACGCCGCGTCCCCGCCGCCGGCCGAGACGGCGTCGAAGGCGTTGAAGTCGGCTTTTTCCATCGGGAGGAAGCAAGAGGTCTTTTCGTCCATGTACAGCTCGATGTCTCCGACCGGGCCGTTGCGGTGCTTGGCAATGATGATCTTGGCCACGTTCTGCCGGTCACTCTCCTTGTTGAAGCGGTCCTCGCGGTGGATGAACATGACCACGTCGGCGTCCTGCTCGATGGAGCCCGAGTCGCGCAGGTCGGACAAGCGCGGCTCGCCGCCGCGGGCTTCCACGGCGCGGGAGAGCTGCGAGAGGGCGATCACGGGCACGTTGATCTCGCGGGCCAGAGCTTTGAGCGAACGCGATATCTCCGTGACTTGGTTGACCATACTGTCGTAGTTCTTGGTCGTGCTCATGAGCTGCAGGTAGTCCACGACGATCAGGCCGATGTTGTGCTCGGTCTTGAGACGGCGGGCGATGGAACGGATGTGCGCGATCGTGGACGAAGGCTGGTCGTCGATGAATATCGGCGCCTTGGCAAGGCGGTCGAGGGCTTCGCGCAACAGGGCGAAGTCGTGGCCGCTCGTCGAAAGGCCTCCAGTGCGGAGCTGCCAGGCGTTCACGCGCGCGTCGGCGGCGAGCATGCGGTCTACGAGCTGCTGTGAGCTCATTTCAAGCGAAAAGATGCCCACGCCGATGTTGTGCTTGGTCGCGGCCAGGCGAGCGAAGTCGAGCGCCAGCGTCGTCTTACCGACGGAGGGGCGGGCAGCGAGAATGATGAGGTCTGAGTTCTGGAAGCCGGAGAGCATATCGTCGAGCGCCTTGAAGCCCGTCGGCACGCCGCGCATCTCGCCTTTGTGCGAGTGCAGGCGCTCAAGGCGCGTCCAAGCCTCGCCGAGCGTGTCCTTGAGCGCGGTGTATTTGCCGCGCTTCGGGCCTTCGGCAACGGCGAAGATCTCTTTTTCGGCCGTGTCGAGCACGTCTTCGAGCGCCATGCCTTGCGTGTCGAAGCCGAGCTCGCCGAGCTTCGCGGAAGCATCGATGAGTTTGCGGAGGATGAATTTTTCTTCGACGAGATTGGCGTAATATTCGGCGTTGGTGGAGGAGGGAACGGAGTTTGCGAGCTCGGTGAGGTACCGTGACCCGCCGATGGATTCAAGCGTCTTCTTCTCTTTGAGTTTGTGCGAGAGCGAGAGCAGGTCGATGGGCTCGTTCTTGCTCGAGAGCTCGAGCATCGCCTCGTATATCTTGCGGTGCTTGTCCGCATAGAAGGAGTCGGGCATGAGTTTGTCGGCCACGTCGATGAGCGCGCCAGGGCGCAGCATGATGGAGCCGAGCACGGCCTTCTCGGATTCGAGGCTCTGCGGAGGGACACGGAGCTGCTTGGGGTCGCTTGCCATGCGCATGATTGTAGCAGCCGCGGGCGGGGCGGGGAAGCGGCCCGTGGGCACAAAGCGGTGCATAAGCTGTGCATTGCGCGCTTGACGTTTCCGCTGGTATACTCCCGCATATATGAAGAAAGTCCTCCTTTCCGGCATTCAGCCTACGGGCGACATGCATATCGGCAACTATTTCGGCGCCATCAAGCAGTTCGTGGATATGCAGGACCAGTACGACACGCGCATTTTCATCGCCGATCTTCACGCGCTAACGACGGTTCAGGACGCGGCGACGCTGCGCAAGCACATATTCAATGTCACGGCCACGTATCTGGCCTGCGGCCTCGATCCGGCAAAGGCGGTCATATTCCAGCAATCAGACATTGGCGGCGAGCTCTGCGAACTCACGTGGGCGTTCAATTGCGTGACGACGGTCGCATACCTCGAGCGCGCGCATGCGTTCAAGGACGCGAATCAGAAGCAGAAAGAGCCGACGATGGGCCTCTTCGACTACCCGATGCTCATGGCTGCCGACATTCTCATGCAGGACGCGGACGTGGTTCCCGTGGGCGCCGACCAGAAGCAGCATGTGGAATATGCGCGCGACACGGCGGAGAAGTTCAATCGCATCTGGGGCGATGCCGCGGGAGCGTCGCTCAAGCTGCCCGAGCCTCTGATCCTCGAGAGCACGGGCATCGTTCCCGGCCTCGACGGCCGCAAAATGAGCAAGAGCTACGGCAACACGATCCCGCTCTTCGCCAGCGACGAGGAGATTGAGAAAGCGGTAATGAGCATCGTGACTGATTCGGCGGGCGACATTCCGGAAAATGTATACGCGATCCACAAGCTCTTCAGGACCGAAGCCGAGCTCGCGCCGATCTATGAGGCGCACAAAGGCAAATATAAGGCGCTCAAGGAAGCGCTCGCGGCGGACATCAAGGCATATATCGCGCCGATGCGCGCGATATATCTGGAGCTGCAGCAGAATCCTGAAGCCGTATATGCAGTGCTCCGCGCGGGCGGCGATGCGGTGAAAGCCCGGGCGGCGAAGAAGATGGAACTGATCCGTACCGCGCTCGGCTTGAAGTAACGCGCGTTTTGCAACACTATGCAAACCATCGTCACAGGCATCAAAATCGCGATCATGTCCATCCTAGCCATCTTCTATTGGCCGGTGAACACCTTTTATCTCTGGCTCCGCAAACACTATCTGGATTGGGAAAAGACCGACCGCGTTTCTTTTTATCTGGCCACGCCGCTCTACTACCTCATGTTCTTCATCGTGATGATCATCTCTCAGCCGCTCGAGGCGATGGGCGAGGCGTACCACCCGCCGCTCAAGGGCTTCAAATAAGGCGCAAAACGTGCTAGAGTGCGCCATATGACAGGCAGGACATACACCAATGAACTTTCGGCCAAAGTCGGGGAGCAGGTGACGCTCGCCGGCTGGGTCCATGTGCGCCGCGACCAAGGCAAGATGGTCTTCTTCGACCTGCGCGACATGGGCGGTCTGATCCAGTGTGTCGTCCTGCCGAGCCACGCCGACGCGATTGAAAAGGCCAAGGAAATCCGTTCCGAATGGGTGATCCGCGTCGAGGGCATTGTGAACAAGCGTCCTGAGAAAAACGTGAACCCGAACGTGCCTGCCGGCGACGTGGAACTCGAAGTCACGGCGATCGAGGTCCTGAACAAGGCCGAGACGCCGCCGTTCGAGCTTACCTCCGACACGATGCACGTGAACGAGGATACGCGCATGAAATACCGGTACCTCGACCTGCGCACGGCCCGCATGCAGAAAAATATCCGCATGCGCGACCGGATCATCTCGTTTTTCCGCGAGCACATGCATGGCAACGGTTTTGTCGAGATCGAGACGCCAATCCTCATGAAGGGCACGCCGGAAGGCAGCCGCGAATACCTCGTGCCGTCGCGTCTCTGGCACGGCAATTTCTACGCGCTCCCGCAGTCGCCGCAGCAGTTCAAGCAGCTCGCCATGGTGGCGGGCTTCGAGAAGTATTTCCAGATCGCGCGCTGCATGCGCGACGAGGACACGCGCGGCGACCGCCAACCGGAATTCACGCAGCTCGATTTCGAGATGTCGTTCGTGACGCAGGAGGAGATCCTGGCCTACACGGAAGAGATGTTCATCAAGCTCGTCACGACGCTGTACCCGCACAAAAAGATCTCACAGGTGCCGTTCCCGCGGCTCACGTATGCCGAGTGTATGGAAAAATACGGCACCGACAAGCCCGACCTGCGCGCGAACAAGGAGGATTCGGACGAGCTAGCGTTCGCCTGGGTGCTCGACTTTCCGATGTTCGAGAAGACCGACGACGGCGAGCTCCAGGCCGCGCACCATCCGTTCTGCGCCGTGAAAGACGAGGACCGCGAGAAATTCATGCAGGGCCAGGACATCATGAGCATCCGGGCGAGCTCGTACGACCTCGTACTCAACGGCTACGAGCTTTCGAGCGGATCCGTGCGCATCCATGACTCGGCGGAGCAGAAGCAGGTTTTCGACCTGCTCGGCATCGACGAATCCACGCAGGAGCGCAAGTTCGGGCATATGCTCGAAGCGTTCAAGTACGGCGCGCCGCCGCATGCCGGCTTCGCGCCGGGCATCGACCGCATCGTCATGCTGCTCGAGAACGAGCCGAACATCCGCGAGGTCATCGCCTTCCCGAAGACCGGCGAGGGCCGCGACCTGATGATGGGCGCCCCCTCCGAGATCCCCGAAAAACAGCTCAAGGAGCTCGGCATCCAGCTGCGGAAATAGCCTAACGGAATCCTAAAATCCCGATAGGGAAACGATAAAGACCGCTCCACAGCAAAAGTTGCGCGGTCCTTTCGGGCTGCTACAATGCATGAGCATGAACGCAGAAGCGGTACAACGGAAAACAGTCACCCTTGAGACGCTGGCTGGAACGGTAGGGACATTGGCCGACAAGATGGCCACTATGACCGAGAAGATGGATACGATGGTCGAAAGGATGGATGTGATGACGGATTCGATCGCGGCCCTTGATGCCAAATTCGACGCCAAATTTGACCGCTTGGAGCAGAAAATGGACCAGGGTTTTGATGCCATGGATTCTAAGATCGATGCTCTGGACGAGCTTATGACGTTCAGGATCGACGTGATCGAGCGCCGTATGGACGCCTTCGTCGAGACCGCCGTGAGCAAGCCTGAACACGCGGAACTGAAACGGCGGGTGGCGCACATAGAGGAAGTGCTCGGCGTGGCAGACCGCTGACCCGGCCGCTTCCGCAGGCGGCCCGGATGCGGTACTATGCTATGCATGGACACGGCCGCGCAAACGGCATATACGGTCAAGGCCGGCGCCTTCGAGGGGCCGCTTGAGCTTTTGCTGAACCTGGTAGAGAGCAGGAAGCTGTTCATCAACGAGATCTCGCTTGCCGCGGTCACGGACGACTACCTCGCGCACGCACGCTCGCTGCCCGCGGGCGATTTGGCCGAACTCACCTCATTCCTTTCCGTTGCGGCCACTCTGATCCTGATCAAAAGCCGCTCCCTCCTGCCCGGGTTCCTCGTGACCAAAGAAGAAGAGAAGGATATCCAGGACCTTGAGAGCAGGCTTGCGCTGTACGCCATGGTGCGCGATATCGGCGCGGAACTTTCGGCGCGCTACGGCAAAACAGTCATCCACTTGCCCGCCGAGCGCGAGATTGAGATGGCCGTCTTCGCACCCGACCCGAAACTCACCCAGGCAACGCTCCATACAGCCGCGCTTGAGTGTCTGGGCCGCGTCCCGAAGGAAGAGAAGCTGCCCGAGGTGCGCGTCCGCAAGGTGATCTCGATCGACGAGATGCTCACGAGCCTGACTGAGCGCGTCGCGAATGCCGCGCGCGTATCGTTCCGGCAGTGGCAGAACAGCGTCGTGGGCGCCGACCGCGAGACGGTCAAGAACAACGTGATCGTCTCGTTTCTGGCCATGCTCGAACTGGTGCGCCAGGGCATGATGGACGCGCTCCAGCATGCCGACTTCGACGATATTGAATTACAAGCCGTTCCGAACGAATCATAGCTATGAACCACTCAGCACTAATCGAAGCATTGCTGTTCTCTCGGGCCGAACCGTGGACGCTGGTCGAGCTTGCCAAGACGGCAGGACTTGGCGGCGCGGAAACGGCCGCGGCGCTGGCCGAGCTCGGGGCGGCGCTCGCCGGCCGCGGGCTCGTGCTCGTGCGCGCGGGCGACACGGCCACCCTGGGCACGCACCCGGACGCGGCGGCCATGCTCGAGAAGCTCTATACGGAAGAGCTGAGCAAGGGCCTTTCCAAGGCATCGATCGAGACGCTCTCCGTGGTCATGTACGGCAGCGAGGTGACACGCGGGAAGATAGACTACATCCGCGGCGTGAACTCAGGCTTCATCCTCCGGTCGCTGCTCGTGCGCGGGCTCATCGAGCGCATGCCGTACCCGCGCGACCGCAAGCGCTTCATGTACGCGCCCACGGCGGCGCTTTTAGCATCGCTCGGCGCTGCCAAAAGAGAGGACTTGCCGGACTACGCGCGTATCCACAGCGAACTCGAGAAGGCCGGCGCGGGGGCGGAATTAGCGGAAGATACAGTAGACGATGCAGGCGAGGAACGCACAGCTTAGTCTGCTCCTGGGGCTGCTTGCGGCAGTCTCGGTGCTCTCAATAGCGCATTCGCGCGCGCAGCTCGCCGGAGAGCTAGCAGCGATCTGCAACGAAGCACGCCAATCGTTGCGTGGGGCGACTTTTGGAGCGAAGGATGCGGTGATCGGAGCAGCCGCATATCACGTAGAGAATATAAGTACAGGTACAGTGCTTGCGGAACGCCGAGGCACGGAGCCGTTGCCGCTGGCTTCGCTTACCAAACTCATGACTGTCCGGATCGCGCTCGAGCGGAATGCACCGGACGAATTCTATACCGTCGTGCCGGAAGACCTGCTTTCTGAGGGGTCGATCGGTTTTGTGCCGGGGCAGACATATCGCCTGAGCGAGCTTACCAAAGCTCTGCTTGTCGCCTCGTCAAACAACGCTGCGGCAATGCTCGCTCGCAGCTCGGGGCTTGGGATCGAAGGATTCATCGCGGCGATGAACGAGCGCGCCCAGGCACTGGGCCTTTTCAGCTTGCATTATGGGAGCGTGAGCGGGCTCGATACAGAAAATGATACGGTGGCAACTGCGCGCGGTAGCGCACGAGATACGGTGCGGCTGCTCGCGCTCGATGCGCGCGATTTTCCGGATGCATTTACCGTGAGCACACAGCCTCACGTCGTGATGACCGATACGAGAGGCGCGACGATCATGCTCGAAAACACGGATAAGGCGATCGGGAGCCTCCCGCTTCTGATCGCTTCAAAAACAGGCTATACTGACACGGCGGGGGGCAATCTGGCCGTGCTCTGGAAGTCATCCTCTGGTGCTGTGCTCGGCGCAGCCGTGCTCGGATCGACTGAAAGCGGCCGCTTTGCGGACATGATAACCCTGCACGATGCAGCCGATGACTATATGGCTTCCGTCCGGGCGATGCCATCCGAATGTAAATGACGCGATACGATTTTCTCATGTTGGATTTCCTGCGAAAGATCACTCCCGAATTCATGCTGCGCGCGTATCATAAGACGCGCGCAGCATGCGCGGCGCTACTGTATGGGTTTCCGGCCCGCAACATGATCGTGATCGGCATCACGGGAACGAAAGGGAAGACAAGCACCGGGAATTTTATCTGGAGCGTGCTTACGGCCGGCGGCTACGCCGCCGGCCTGATATCGAGCGCAAACTTCCGGATAGGCTTCGAAGAGGAGCCGAACGCTCGCAAGATGACGATGCCGGATGCATTTTTCATACAGAAGAAACTTGCCGAGATGTACCGGCGGAAGATCGAAGTGGCCGTAATGGAAATGACCAGCGAAGGCATGAAATATTTCCGCCACACAGGCATCCCTGTGGACATTGCCATTTTTACGAATCTGACCCCCGAGCATCTCCGCTCGCACGGGAATAACTTTGAGAAATATAAAAAGGCAAAGGCACCGCTGTTTCGAGAAGCGCTGCAGCATGCGCCGCGCAAGCTCCGCGGCGCAGAAGTGCCGACAACGATCATTGCCAATACGGACAGTGAGTATGCGGCATACTATCTCTCGTTCCCGGCGGCGCAAAAGATCACGTTTGGCATGCATGCCGACGGTGCGAAAAAACCAGATATTCTCGCGGAAGGTATCGCCTCGGACGCAGCGGGCACATCGTTTTGTATTGCTGGTTCAGAGCAGCGCGCGAATGCCTATCATATCCGTATCCCGGGGACGTTCAATGTATATAACGCCCTCCCTGCGGTCGCCGTCGGCCGTCTGCTCGGTATTTCTGATGAGCGTATCCGCACAGGTATTTCGTCGCTCTCCGTGATCCCGGGCCGTATGGAGCGCATTGAGGAAGGTCAGGCTCCCGCGGTAATCGTGGATTATGCGCACGAGCCGGCCGGCATGGCGGCAGCGCTTGATGCCGCCCGCAGTATGACAGCGCCCGCCGGCAGAGTTATTTTGCTCACCGGTATCATCGGCGGCGGGCGCGACTCGCGTGTCCCGCTCATACGCGTCGCCGCACAAAAAGCTGACATGCTCGTTATTACGAACGAAGACCCGTACAAAGAAGATCCCGTCAAACTTCTGGAACAGCTCGCTCAGGCCGCCGAAACAGCGGGCAAGGTCCGCGACAGAGATCTTTTTGCCATCCTCGACCGCCGCGAAGCGATCCGTAAAGCCATCTCGCTCGGCGCAAAAGGTGATATAGTGCTGATATCCGGCAAGGGCGCGGAAGAGACCATGATGACGGCCTCCGGCCCCGTACCCTGGAACGAGCGTCAGATCGTCCGCGAACTCGCGAATGAAGCGGCACAGGCCGGCGCAACCAACATATGAGCGAATTTCTCACACTTCATGCCACTGTCACAGATGCGGCAAAAGTCGTGCTGCCGGCCGTTGCGGCCTTTGTCGTTGGCATGTGCATCACGCCCATCGTCACGCACTACTTATACAAATGGAAACTCTGGAAAAAGACCAGTGTCTCGCGCACAACCGACGGC
>CAYMVF010000001.1:20923-31769 GCA_964394045.1 uncultured Candidatus Saccharibacteria bacterium
ACCATATCCAGCAAACTCCACAACGACGAGGCTCGCAAGACGCCCCGCATGGGCGGCGTGATCGTCTGGGGCAGCGTACTCATTACTACAGCGCTCATGGCGTTCGTCGCCAGCGTGCTCCCAAGTTACGCGACGATCAAACTCTCGTTCCTCTCGCGCAGTCAGACATGGCTGCCGCTCTTCACGCTCGTGGCCGCGTCCATCATCGGATTGTGCGATGACGCGCTGGTGGTGACCGGCGGCGGATCGGCGACCGGCGGCGGCCTTTCCCTCAAAAAACGCCTCTTCCTCGTGCTTGCTCTGGCGGTGGCGGGCGGTCTCTGGTTCTACTCCAAGCTCGGAGTCTCGACAATACATATTCCGTTCGATGGCACACTTGAGCTCGGCATGCTCTTCGTGCCATTCTTCGCGCTCACGATGCTGGCCGTGTATTCCGGCGGCGTGATCGACGGCGTTGACGGTCTCTCCGGCGGCGTTTTCACGCTCATGTATTCGGCGTATGCCGTGATCGCCTACTCACAGAATCAAGTAGACTTGGCCGCATTCTGCATGGTGGTCGCTGGATCGCTGCTCGTCTTCCTCTGGTTCAATATACCTCCGGCACGCTTCTTCCTGTCCGAAACGGGAACGATGGGCCTGACCACGGCGCTCACCGTGGTCGCCTTTCTGACGGAGCAGCCGCTCATGCTCGCGATCATCGCGCTGCCGCTCGCGCTCACCTCGGCGAGCAGCATCATCCAGCTGCTCTCGAAGCGCTTCCGGGGCGGCAAGAAAGTCTTCCTCGTCGCGCCGCTCCACAACCACTTCATTGCCAAAGGCTGGCCGCCGTACAAGGTGACCATGCGGTACTGGGTTTTCTCCGCTATCTGCGCCGCACTCGGCATCGTGCTCGCACTCATAGCATGAAGAAGGGGGAGAATAGGCAGATAGACTACCTGTTCCTCGGCCTCGCGGCCGCGCTGACCGTACTCGGCCTTTTTGCCTTCTTCTCGGCCGCTCTTGGCGTGCTTTCGAAAAATGAAGCGCAGTTCTATCAGATCCTGATCTCCCAGCTCGCCCTGGGTCTCGGCGGCGGCGCGATCGCGCTGTTTCTCTGCTTGCGGGTGCCGCATCTGTGGTGGCGGAAACACGCGAGCACGTTCCTGATACTCGCCATCTTGCTCACGGCAGCGGTCTTCATCCCGCATATCGGTGTGTCGCACGGCGGCGCCCGGCGCTGGATCGAGGTCCTCGGCATATCCTTCCAGCCAGTCGAGTTTCTGAAAATCGCCTTCGTCATGTATCTCGCTGCCTGGCTCTCTTGGGCAAAGAAAAAGGTGCAAAGCCCGCTCTACAGCATCCTGCCGCTCATGATCGTGCTCGGCATCATCGCGAGCGTGCTTGTCTTCCAGCCCGACTTCAAGAGCCTCATTCTCATGACGATCACCGGCATCGGCATGCTCTTCCTCTCCGGCACGCCGCTCAAGCAGCTCTTCGGACTTGGTGCGCTCGCTGTCGCGCTCTTCCTCGCTGCAGCATTCACTGTCCCGTACCTCAAAGACCGCGTCTCGACGTTTCTCGACCCCTCGCAAGACCCGTCCGGCTCCTCATACCAGCTCCAGCAAGGGCTCATCGCCATCGGTTCGGGACGTCTGCACGGCCGCGGCTTCGGCCAGAGCATTCAGAAATTCACATATCTCCCAGAACCGCAGGGCGACTCGATTTTTGCCGTGATCGGCGAAGAATTCGGCTTCGTCGGCACGGTGGCCGTAGTGCTCCTCTATATGCTCTTCGCCATGCGCGGGCTCTGGATCTCGCAGCGCGCTCCGGACGCCTTCAGTGGACTGTTCGCTGCCGGCCTTGTTATACTGATGACGTTCCAAGTGTTCATGAACATTGCGTCCATTACAGGCCTCTTTCCGCTCACAGGCGTGCCGCTCGTCTTCATGAGCCAGGGCGGAACGTCGCTGGCGATATCGCTCGCGGCGGTGGGCATCATTCTCGGCATTTCCCGGCAGCGCCGGACGTGACCGCAACAACCAATTTATGAAAATCGTATTCACGGGCGGGGGGACGGGCGGCCATTTCTATCCGATCATCGCGGTGGCAGAGAGCGTGCGCGCCATAGCGGACGAGGAAAAAGTGCTGCGCGCCGACCTCTACTACTATTCCGATGCGCCGTACGACAAGCAGGCGCTCTTCGAAACCGGCCTGCAATTCCGGCAGATCGCGGCAGGCAAGCGCCGACTGTACGCATCCATACAGAATTTCTTCGACTATTTCAAAACAGGCATCGGTTTCGTGCAGGCGCTGTTCTCGCTTTTTTTCCTGTATCCAGACGTGGTGTTCGGCAAGGGCGGCTATGCCAGCTTTCCAGTACTGCTCGCCGCGCGCGTGCTCGGCATCCCCGTGGTAATCCATGATTCTGACACCGTGCCCGGCCGGGTGAACATCTGGGCAGGGAAGTTCGCCAAGCGCATCGCTGTCTCGTATTCCGAGGCAGGCGAGCGCTTCCCGAAGGACCGCGTCGCCGTGACCGGCCAGCCCATCCGTAAAGACCTGCTCGAAAAGAAGACCGAGGGCGCGCACGAATACCTGAAACTCGACCCGACTGTGCCCACGATCCTCGTGCTCGGCGGCAGCCTGGGTGCGGAGGCTATCAACGTTGCCATCGTAAACGCATTGCCGACCCTGCTCAAGGAGTACCAGGTGATCCATCAGACGGGCGTGCGGAACTTCGCCGAGGTCAAAGGCGAGGCCGACTTCTTGCTTGAAAACATGCCTGAACTCAAGGAGCGCTACCGTCCGTTCGCATTCCTGAACCCGCTCGCGCTCAAGATGAGTGCCGGCGCGGCATCGCTCGTGGTCTCACGCGCCGGATCGGTGATCTTCGAGATCGCGGCCTGGGGCCTGCCGAGCATCATCATTCCGATCCCGGAAGAGGTGAGCCGCGACCAACGGAGCAACGCCTTCGCGTATGCCCGCCGCGGCGCTGCCGTCGTGATCGAGCAAGGCAACCTCTCCACGCCGATCATCCTTTCGGAAATCCATCGCATCCTCGGCGACGATGTGCGCCGCAAGAACATGTCCCACTCCGCGCAGGCCTTCGCCACGCCGGATGCCGCAGGCACGATCGCCCGGCTGCTCGTGGACATGGCGCTTGCGCATGAAAAATAATTGAGCATATATTAAGTTTTTTTTGTCAATTCGCCGAAAAAGCCTATATTTGCTAGACTGTGGCAATGTCAGATGCCAAAAAGCCCATCGTCCGCATCGCTCCGTCGCCGACAGGCTTCTTTCATGTGGGCACGCTCCGTACTGCGCTCTTCAACTACCTCTTTGCCCGCAGCACCGGCGGCTCATACCTGATCCGCATCGAAGACACCGACAAGATCCGCTCCAAGAAGGAGTACGAGGATGACATTCTCGAATGCCTCCGCTGGCTTGGTCTCGAGCATGACCAGTTCTTCCGCCAGAGCGAGCACCTGGACAATCACAAAGTGTTCCTCAGGCAGCTCATTGATTCGGGCAAGGCATACGTCTCGACCGAGGAATCCAAGGAGGAGGCCGGACAGATGCGCGAAGTCATCCGCTTCAAGAATCCGAACGGCACCGTGACCTTCACCGACCTGATCCTCGGCGAGATTTCCGTGGATACGACCGACCTCGGTGATTTTATCATCGCCAAGGATTTCGAAACGCCGCTCTACAACTTCGCCGTCGTCGTGGACGACATTGAGGCAGGCATCACGCACGTGATCCGCGGCCAGGACCATGTGTCCAACACGCCGCGGCAGATATTGCTGTACCGCGCTCTCGGCAAGCCGGAGCCGAGCTTCGCGCATATCCCGCTGATCCTCGCGCCCGACAAACAGAAGCTCTCCAAGCGCAAGCATGGCGAGAGCGTAGCCGTGCGGCAGTATCGCAAGGACGGTTACCTGCCTGAGGCGCTGATCAACTTCATGGCGCTCATCGGCTGGAATCCGGGCACAGAGCAGGAGCTCTTCTCGCTCGGCGAACTTGTCGATGCGTTCAGCCTGGAGCGCGTGCAAAAGAGCCCGGGCGTGTTCAATACCGAGAAGCTCGACTGGATCAACAAGGAATACATCAAGAAACTCGCACCGGAGGAACAGGAGCGGCGCATCCGCGAGTTCCTGCCGGAGCGCCTGCACGCGCTGCCGGGCTATTCCGACACGACTATCACCAGGCTCGTACCGCTCATCGTGGACCGCATCGCGAAGTTCGGCGATGTACGTACTATGTGCGAAACCGGCGAGCTGGACATGTTCTTCGCAGCGCCCGCGCCGGAAAAGGAGAAGATGCATTTCAAGGGCATGACTCCCGCCGACACACGCGCACAGCTTGAAAAAGCAGCGGAAATCCTTGGCGACATCGGGGAGACGGACTGGGATATCGACATGATCAAGGATCGCCTCATGGGCTACGCCGACACGCTCGAGAAACGCGGTGCCGTGCTGCACCCCGTGCGCTACGCGCTCTCCGGCCGCGAGCAGTCGCCGGATCCGTTCACCATCGCGGCGCTGATAGGGAAGAGTGAGACGCTTACACGGATACAAAATGGAATAATTCTCTGCAAAGACTGAGCATTACTCGGACTATTGACATATAATTTTTTATCTAATATAATGACAAAAAATCATTATATGAGATTCTTTATATTTTACGTAGTCCTCGGCGCCAGCGCCGTACTTCTAGGCTGGCAATTTCCAGCGATTCAGAGCAGTTTGATCTTAGCGTTCGTGTTCTGGCTCTCTCCAATGGTATTCGGGCTAATCAATGGCTCCCTGGAATATTTCTTCCTTGCTCTCTTCAGTCCATTGCTCGCCGGACTTTGCGTAATTGAAACGCACGTATGGTTCAGTGAGGATCAGAATTGTTATTACGATATGATCGTTTGGATGGTCCTGATCAACGGCCTCGCGTCGCTCGCAATCACAAGATTAATGCGACCTGCGGTCAGAAAGTAAACATGAGGGCAGAAAATCATAAAGACAGGCTTCAAGGCCTGTCTTTTCTGTTGTCCCGCTTTTTAATGCGATCCGGTCTCTGTTACAATGTCAGCATGGTCCGTATGAGCCGCCCCGCTTTGCGCGCACTATTCATGCTCGCGCTTGTTGCGGCGTGCCTCGGCGCGCTGCCGGCCGCAGGACGCGCGGACACGGCGGCAGAACTGCAGCAGAAAATAGACGCGCAGAACAAGAGCATCCGCGACCTCGAGGCCGAGATCGCGAGTTTTCAGACGCAACTGGTCGCCGTGAGCAAAAACAAAGACACGCTTGCGAACGCCGTCGCGCAGCTCAATCTCGAGTCCAAGCAGTTGGCGGCGCAGATCAAAGTGACGGAAGGCAAGATATCCGCGGCGAACCTGCGCCTCCAGTCGCTCGGCGAATCCATACAGAAAACGGATATCTCCATCGGCGAGCTTGAGGCAGCTGTCGCAAAGAGTCTGCGTGACATGCGCATCGAGGACACTGATTCACTTTCTTCACTGCTCGTCGGCGGAGCGACGCTGACCGAAGTGTGGCAGCATGCGGCCGAACGCGAAGCCCTGCGAGATGCGCTGCGGGAAAAGACCGGGGAACTCTCCGTGACCAAAGACGTGCTCGTGACCGATCAGACGCAAGTCGAGAAGACGAAGCATGACCTCATTGCGCTCGACGATCGACTGCGCGACCAGAAGACGATCAACCAAAAAACGCAGAACCAGAAGAACGTGCTGCTCAAGGAAACCAAGAGTCAGGAATCCGCGTACCAGAAGCTCATCGCGCAAAAACAAGCCCTCAAAGCGCAGCTCGAGACCGACCTGCGTGACTATGAGTCGAAGCTCAAGTACGCGCTCGACCCGAGCACGCTGCCGGCAGCCGGTTCGGCGCCGCTTGCCTGGCCGGTGGACAACGTGCGCATCACGCAGCTCTTCGGCAGGACGTCCGATTCGGGCAGGCTCTACGCGAGCGGCTCGCACAACGGCGTGGACTTCGGCATTCCGATCGGCACGCCGGTCAAGGCAATGGCTGCGGGCACTGTCGTAGGCTATGGGAATACAGACAATACCTGCCCGAAAGCGTCCTATGGCCTGTGGGTGTATATCAAATATGACAATGGCCTCTCAAGCGTCTACGGCCATCTCTCGCTCGTGAAGCCCGGCATCGCGGCAGGCACGCGCGTGCGTGCGGGCGACGTGATCGGCTACTCAGGCGAGACAGGGTACGCGACCGGCCCGCACTTGCACCTGACCGTGATTGCCGCAAGTGCCGGCAGTATCCAGAGTTTTCCGAGCAAAGCCTGCAGCGGCCGCACCTACACAGCACCAGTGGCAGCTACGAACGCATATCTTGACCCGATGCTCTACCTGCCAAAACAATAATGCCTCTCCCTGGAAAACAGTCCGTACGTGCTGCGCGCGCATGGTATGCGCGGAACGAGCACCGCATCTCCGTGGTTTCCTTCGTCGGCGGCTTTGCGGTGGATGCGCTCACGCTCACGCGTGCAGACAGACCGGGAGAGAATATCTTCGTCGGGGCACGGATCTTGTGTGCCGCTCTGTGCATCGTACTCCTGCAGCGAAGGGAGGGTGCCGCCGCCCATGCGGGCGGCGGCACCCTTGACCGCACGCCCGAAGAAGCCCATTTCTGGCTCGTGCTCATCCTGCAATTTCTCTTCGGCGGCCTACTCTCTACGTTCCTGATCTTCTATTTCCGTTCAGCAGCACTGGCTGCGTCATGGCCCTTCTTCGCTATCGTCGGCGCGGCAGCCATCGCGAACGAGACACACAAAAAACATTATGCGCGCATCGGTTTCCAAACTGCGTTTCTCTTCCTTTCAATCTACCTTTTCGCCATATACTTCCTGCCCGTCGTCTTCGGGCGCATCGGGCCGGGCATGTTCGCGCTTTCGGGCGCAGCAGCTGTGCTCACGCTCGGTGCATTCTTCGGAGCCGTACGTGTCCTTGCGCCGGGACGCTTCCATGAGGGGAGGCGCGCGGCGATCAGAGCGGCGATCGGCGTGGCCGTCTTCGTGAACGGCTGTTATTTGCTCGGACTTATCCCGCCGCTGCCGCTCTCGCTCCAGGACGCGGGGATCTACCATTCGGTTAAACGTACCTCAGCGGGAGACTACGCCGCCGAGGCCGAGCCATCCGGGCTCCTCTGGCCCGCAGCCGCGTTCCTGGGCGCATATCCGCCGTACCATGCACTGTCAGGGGAGCCGGCATACGCCTACAGCGCGATTTTCTCGCCCATATCCTTCAGGACGACCATCGTACACGAATGGCAAATGTACAATCAGACAGAGCGGCGCTGGAAGACCAAGGCGCGCATCCCGCTGGCTGTCTCCGGCGGCCGCAGCGCAGGCTACCGCACGTACTCGATCTACACAGGCCTCGCTCCAGGCCGTTGGCGCGTGAACGTAAAGACCCCGGGCGGCCAGACGATCGGTCGGATGACCTTCCGTGCCAAAACAGGCACCGCACCACGGCTCGAAACACGTATCAAGGACTAGACAGCGCGCGGAGGCATCGCGTATACTCTCGGCGCATGCGTACGCTTAAAACATTCTTTTTCGTACTGGTCGGCATCTTCGCTGTCATCGGCGCGGCGACCGCGGCCGTGTTCTTCGGCATGAAGCTGGGGCTCTTCAACGTGCGCGGATCTATCGCCGAGCGCAATGCCTTTTTCCTTAATTCGGCAAGCGCAATCGGCGCCATCGAACCGCTCGCGGCCCACGCGGCCTCGTGCGCCGATGATGCGACCGAGGAATGCGCGTGGCAAGCGTCAGCCGAATGGCAGACCGTACGCGGCGGACTCGAAAAGGATGCCGCCGTGATACGCCGCGTCTCGATAGAGACCGGCGTGCCCGCGCGTCTGATAGCCGCCACCGTCGTACCGGAACAGCTGCGGTTCTTTGGGGCAAACAGGGAAATATTCAAGCGCTATTTTGAACCACTCAAGATACTCGGTGCCATGTCAGAATTTTCGCTCGGCGTTTCAGGCATCAAGATGGAGACGGCGCGGGAGATTGAGCGGCACGCAACAGACCCGACATCGCCATTCTATCCGGGCGACGATACAGCAAAGCTTCGTATCGGCGACACCGACGAGACCGAGATCTTCGCGCGCCTGACCGATTCGAAAGATCATTACTGGCAATACCTCTACACGGCACTCTATATCCGGGAGATCGAGGCACAATGGTCGCATGCGGGCTACGACATCTCTGCCCGGCCGGACGCGATGATCACGCTCTTCAACATCGGCTTTGGCAAGTCGAAGCCTCACGGCACCCCCCAGGCAGGCGGCGCGCCTGTAGCAGTGGGCGGCCGCGAGTACGCATATGGCCGGCTGGGACAATTGTTCTACGAATCGGCCGAACTGCGCGATATTTTTGAGTAGTCACATTTTTGCTTTTGGGTATACCTATGATAAAGTGCTAAAAAATCAGCAGCCCAATGAAATATGTAATCGCAGGAGCGATCGTCTTCATCGTCGGTACGGGAATAGTAGTCTACCGGCGCAAGCACGCCAGAAAGGAAAGGATCTCGGGCAAACGGCCCGACAACATCTTTACGTAAAGCCTCCAAAAGGAGGCTTTATTTTTTTTCTTTGCGCAAAAGCGTGATTTCGTGGATACTGTGCAATATGAAGAATGAGCGCAAAAAGAGCCTTCCGGCAGCCGCGCGAAAACCGGCTGCCAAGACCTCCTGGGGCGGCGTATCCGATTGGTACGATGCGCATCTGGAGACCAGCCCTGACAGCTACCAGGAGAAGGTCATCGCCCCGAACCTGCTGCGCATCCTCGGCATCACCAAAGGCATGCGCGTGCTCGACATCGCGTGCGGGCAGGGATTTTTCTCACGCAAGTTCGCGGGGGCGGGTGCGCGAGTCGCCGGCGCGGACATATCGAAGGAGCTGATCGAGCGCGCCAAGAAGCACGGGAGCGCCATCGAATACTACGCGGCTCCGGCGCACAAGCTGCCGTTCGCCGAAAGCGCCTCATTCGACGCGGCGACCATCGTGCTCGCGATACAGAACATCGAGGACATGCGGGCGACATTCGCTGAAGCGCACCGCGCGCTCAAGCCTGGCGGCCGTCTCGTGCTCGTACTCAACCATCCGGCATTCCGCATCCCGAAACGCTCCTCCTGGGGCTACGATGATGCCGCGCACGCACAATACCGCCGCATTGACGCGTATCTCTCGCCAAGCATCGAAAAAATCGACATGCATCCGGGAGTAAAAAACAGCGAACAGACCGTCTCGTACCATCGCTCGCTGCAGGATTTCTTCAAAGTGCTCGCAAAGACCGGATTCTCCGTCGCGCGCCTCGAAGAATGGATCTCGCACAAGAAAAGTCAGGCCGGTCCCCGACAGAAAGCCGAGGACACGGCGCGCAAGGAGATACCGCTGTTCCTTATGCTCGAAGCACGGAAGTAAAGCGCTGCAATGGTCACACCCGAAGCGCGTTCGCGTTAGTTTTTTCGGGTCGAGCATTACAAGGCGTAACTATCTCACGCATATGCCAAACAACAGCCAGGGTGACAACGACCGCGGTGGCACCTCGAACCGGGGCTTCGCTTCCATGGACCCGGAAAAGCAGCGCAGGATCGCCTCGATGGGCGGCCAGAGCCAGGGCAGGGAGAACAATCCCGGCAACTTCGCCAACAATCCCGAGCGCGCCAGGGAGGCCGGAGCGAGGGGCGGCGCAAGCCGCGGCGAGTCCAATTCAAACAGCATGATGGAAAAGGACGGCGACAACTCGCGCGACCGGTCCGACGACAACGACCGCTAGCCGCTCCCATGCTTTCATACCGCAAGAAGCCCGCTTATGGGGCTTTTTGCGTTCTTGCGCATTATCGGACGCCGCCGTCACTGTGCGGCCGCGCCGCCGTATGTAGTACCATAGAGCCATGAACAAAGAAGCGGCCATCTGGATCATAGCGGTCATCGTCGTCCTCGGCGGCGGATGGTACCTGTACCGGCAGGGGAGCATGCCGCCCGCTCCGGCCGAGGAAACGCTGCCGAACGTCTTCGCCGACGCGACGCGCGGTTTCTCGTTCTCGTACCCGAACGAGCTCGCACTTGCGGATACGTCGGGAGAAGATGTCTGGCGCGCCGGCACGGCAGCGCCGGGCATTCTGCTCGCCAGACTCGATCTCTCGAGAGATTTCCAGCCGGGCACGAATTTCTCCGAGGCGCGCTTCGGTGTCGGTATGTCGGAGGATCCGGCGGCAGTCGCCGGATGTCTCACCGACGCCGGCGGGAGCGCGGTCCAGGCAGAGCAAGTCCTGATCGACGGCAGGGAATTTGCCAAGCTTTCCTTCGCCGACGCGGGAGCGGGCAACCGGTATGAGACAACGAGTTACCGGACGGTCAAGGACGGGGCTTGTTACGCTGTCGAGTATACCGTGCATTCGACGAACATAGGCAATTATCCGACCGAGCTTGGCGTGCATGAATTCGACGATACTGCAGTCAGAAAAACCCTTGAAAAAGCAGCCCGAAGTTTCAAATTCCTGCCTTAGGCCGTATACTGTACGAAGCGGCCAGGGCCATCACTCCCAGCCGAAGAGCCCGTAATACACTACGGGACTGAAAAGCCCCGCATGAACGACATCCAACGGACAGTCCAGAGAGCCAAAGAAGGCGATCAAGAAGCCTTTTCCTTGCTGTACTCGGAATTCTATGTACCGGTATACCGGTACCTCTATGCCCGCGTGAAGCAGCGAGAGCAAGCTGAAGATCTGGCCCAGGATGTGTTTGTGAAGATCTATAAGTCCATCGGCAGCCTCAGCCCGTCCGCGGCGTCGCCCGTCAATTATTTCTATACGATCGCCCGCAATACGCTCATCGAC
>CAYMVF010000002.1:0-11871 GCA_964394045.1 uncultured Candidatus Saccharibacteria bacterium
CCATACAAGCCTTTCTATCCGCCGGACGGAATTTTTCAAGCTGCTGCCAGCGGCGCATAAAAAAGCGCCCGGATGGCCGGGCGTTGTCTTTTTTCATGATCCTTCTCACAGGGCGAAATCTTTCAATCCGCCGAGTTCCTCGATATAGAACCGCGAATTACTCCGCACCTCGCGACGCGAACCGGGAAGTCGCTCGAAGCGTTCCTCTTCCTTGTTGCCCGCGCCGAGCATCGTAAAGAGCAGCCGGCCGTTGCCGAAGATGGAAAGGCGGAACAATTTCACCTTGCCGTCCATCCAATCCTGCGCGTGCCCGAACCATTCCTCTCCCGCGAGCTGCATCGCTCCCATCTGGAACGCCACTGCGTGCGCGGCGCCGTCCCGGCAGAATTTCACCGTAATACACTGCTGCATGAGCTTAGTGATCTTCGAGTAATCTTTGATCTTTCCTTCCGTCTTTGTCTTTGTTTCTTTTGTCTGTTCCATATATTCGTCTTTTAAAGGATTTTGGATTTGCATGATACCGGGCGCGGCCGGAGATGTCAAAATAATGGGCCGCCGCCCCGATGGCGCGGCGGCCCTTATGCGCCCTGCGGCGCTATCACGAAACAGGATTGCGCCCCTCGATGATGCGGATCAGGAAGAGCACAATGGCCGCGATGAGCAGGAGATGGATGAACCAGCCGATCGTGTACGCCCCGACGACGCCGAGCACCCAGAGCACGAGCAGTATGAATGCGATGGTGACAAGCATGGGATATTGTGCGGTTAGCGGATAACTGGGACGCTCGGCCGACTTGCCCGCGCCCGCGGCGTTGATTGCCTGAAAATGGTAACGCCGCTGCGCCGCTTCCCGTGACAGCCTAGCGCACGAGTGTACGGTCGGCTATCGAGCGCGCGAGGCCTTTTTCTTCGGGACCTTCACGCCCGCGCGGCGCGCCTCCGAAAGGCCGATGGCGATCGCCTGCTTGCGGCTCTTTACCTTCGCGCCGCTTCGGCCGCTCTTGAGCGTGCCTTCTTTATATTCGTGCATGACCTTCTCCACCTTGGCCTGCGCCTTTTTTCCGTATCGTGCCATATATTTTCTTCCGCGAGCGAGAGTCTGGTGCCCGGACTGCGGGATAGCGCCCTCTGCCCGCAGCTTGCGGAGCTTTTCCTCGCGCCCGCCGCGGTTGTACTCGCCTACGATACCGTCGGAGCGGATCACTCTGTGACACGGGATGCCGAGGTCGTAGTTCTTCCGCATGACCTGCCCGACCGCCCGTGCCGCGTTCGGGTTCCCCGCCTTCGCCGCGACCTGCTTGTAGGTCATGGTCTTTCCCTTCGGGATCTTCGCCACGATGGCGCGCACCTTGTCCGCGAATGTCTGTTGCATGGAATAAGTATAGCAAAAGCGGCCCATATGGGCCGCTTCGATTTTTTCCATCATTGCCGCTTGTACGTGCCGCGGTCTTTCAGGTCCATGCGAATCAGCGCTGCAGCACGAAGCACTGCTGTCGATATCTCGGGCGTCTCTATGTCTCCCTTCTTGGAATACTCGAGCAGGCGTTCCGCTTCCTGCACCAGACGCTCGCGCGTCCCGGGATCATTCGGATCGAGCCGCTCGTCGGCCGGGCAATTCAAGTAAGAGATCTCCGGGTGTTGCTCCCGGAATGTCGCATATGCACGGCGTTGGTGTACCGGACGCGATACGAGGATGAGCTGCCGCGGGACCACGCCTTCCTTTTCCATGAACGGCACGGCCTGCTGGGTCTCGGCAAGCGTATTTGTCGTGAGTCCTTCCGTAAGGATAGCCTCTTCCGGTATACCCGCCGCGAGCAGCGTTTCCTTGTACTTCTCGTTCTCGGGCATGCCCCAGACTTTTTCGCCGCCGAACTTGCCGCCGGTCGAGATGAACGCGATCTTGGGCGCGAAACCGGCCTTGTACAGTTCGGCTGCCTTCTCCACGGGCCCGAGCGTCGAATTACCGAGTATGAAAATGGCGTCCGACGGCTGCGGCTCGTCCTTGATATTCAAGAAGTCATAAAAGGTCTCGATTGCTTTCTTGAGATCCGGACTCAGCTCCTGCTGCGGAGTATCGCCTGCTGGCATTTCAAATTTCTCCATACAGAGACAGTATATGTAAAATAGCAGTATGAGGCAAAAAAAAAGCCCCGGAGGGGCTTTTTTTTGCTCTCGTATATATCGGCTAGCGCTTGGACCACTGCGGGGCCTTGCGGGCCTTCTTGAGGCCGAACTTGCGGCGCTCCTTGGAGCGCGGGTCGCGCTTGAGGTAGCCTTCCTTCTTGAGCTTGGTCTTCGAGTCCTCGGAGACCTCTGCGAAGAAGCGCGCGAGGGCGTGGCGCACCGCCTCCGCCTGGGAGTGGATGCCGCCGCCCGAGACGGTGACCGTGATCTCGAACTTCTCGTCCGGCTTCACGAGTTCCATCGCGTCATGCACGATCTTGCCGAGCGCGGCGCCCGGGAAGTAGTCCTTGACGTCCTTGCCGTTGACCGTGAACGAGGTTTTGGCCGACGGGGTGAGGCGCACGCGGCTGGTCGAGGTCTTGCGGCGGCCGATCTTCTCTGTGTACTGTTTCTTGTCTGCCATAGGTTACTTCGTGACGATGAGGTTCTTCATGATGCGCGGGCGCAGGCGGTTGGCCGGGAGCATGCCGTAGACCGCGAGGCGCAGGGCCTCCTCGATCCCCTTCTTCTCGAGCAGCTGCGCGAGCGACACCTGACGGAAACCGCCCGGGTAGCCGGAGTAGCGCTCATAGAGCTTGGTCTCGAGCTTGCGCGGGTCGATCTTGATCTGGTCCGCGTTCGCGATCGTGACAGTGCCGCCCGTCATCATGTGGCGCTCGAACGCCGGAGCGTCCTTGCCCATGAGGGCGACGGCTGCCTTGCTCGCCACGCGGCCGAGGGTCTGGCCCGCTGCGTCGATGACCGTGCTTTTCAGTTCTTTCGTAGTGGTTTTCATATCCTGCTTCTTACTGCACGAATTCGATCACCGCCATGCGCGAGGCGTCCGACTTGCGGACCGGAAGGCGCGTGATGCGGGTGTAGCCGCCGCGGCGGCTCTTGTAAGCGGGCGCGATGTCCTCGACGAGCTTCTTGGTCTCCTTCGCGCGGTTCATCAGGCGGCTCGCGACGAGGCGGCGGCTCGCGAGATCCTCCTTCTTGGCGAGGGTCACGAGCGGCTCCACGACCTTGCGGAGCTCCTTGGCGCGCGCCTCCGTCGTCGTGATCTTGCCGCGGCGAATAAGGTCGAGCGCGAGGCCCTTCAAGAACGTGCTGCGCACCTTGCGCGTGCGGCCGAATTTTCTGTTGGTGTTTCCGTGTCTCATTATTTCAGTGCAATGCCGTAGTTCGACAAAATGCGTTTAATCTCCTGGATGCCCTTCTCTCCCATGCCTTCGATCTCAAGAAGATCTTCTTTCTTCTTGCGGGCGAGGCCGCCGAGCGTCCGAATGCCCGCATCGGTGAGGGCGTTCAGGGTCCGGGTGGAGAGATCAAGGGTGTCGATGCGGGTCTTGAGAACCTCGCTCATGTCGTCCTTCGGCTCGGCGGACGCGTCGGAAGATGCCGGAGCTTCGGTCTCGGAAACAGTCTCTGCGAGAGGCTCGGCAAAGCCGACGATGGCGGCGAGCTGCTCGATCATGATGCGGATGGAGCTTTCGAGGGCCTCGCGCGGCGAAATGGTGCCGTCGGTCTCGATCTGCATGCGCAGGCGGTTATGGTTCGTCTTGTCGCCCACGCGCATGTTCTCCACCTCGTACGAGACGCGGCGGATCGGGGTGAAGATGGCATCCACGGCGATCGTGCCGATGTCCATCTTGTCCTTGGCGTGCAGGTCGCGCGGCACGAAACCGAGGCCTTTCTCGACGCGGATCTCGATGTCGAGAGCGGCACCCTTCTCCGTGAGCTCGGCGATCGGGAGGTCGGGGTTGAGCACCTCGAGCTGGCCGCCAGTCTTGATGTCGCCCGCAGTCACCTTCTTGGCGCCCTTGGCGGCGATGGTCGCCGTCTGCGCCTCGTCGCCCGAGAGCTTGAAGCGCACTTTCTTGAGCGCAAGCAGAATAAGCACGACGTCTTCTTTGACGCCCTCGAGGGTCGAGAACTCATGCAACACGCCGTCGATCTTGACCTGCGTGATGGCCGCGCCCGGGAGCGAGGAAAGCACGATGCGGCGCAAGCTGTTGCCCAGCGTATGGCCGTAGCCCGGAGCGAGCCCGTCGATCTCGTACACGCCCTTGTGCTCCGTCTCGGAGACGACGCGGGGCTTCGAAGGGAGGATGATGCTGTGGTCCGACATAAGTGTATGCGAAGTTGCCTACTAACTGATAATGATTGCTGAAAAATGAAACTAGCGGCTGTAGTACTCGAACACGGTGTTGAGGTTGATGAACCCGCCGGTCTCGAGCGCCGGTGCGCCCTCGATCGTCGCGGAGAGTTTCTCCATGTCGAGCTTGACCCATTTCGGAGCCGAATAGTTCTTGAGCTTTGTCGCCAGGTCGGCGAACATCGGGCTGGACTTGGAGCCTTCGCGCACGGCGATCGTGTCGCCGGCCTTCACGACATGCGACGGCACCTTGGTGCGGACGCCGTTCACGGTAAAGTGTCCGTGCGAGACCATCTGGCGCGCGAAACGGCGGGTATGCGCAAGGCCCAGGCGATAGACCACGTTGTCGAGACGGGTCTCAAGCAGGCCGAAGAGCGTCTCGGCCGGGTTTGCGCCATGCGTCTCGGTTGCCTTCGTCACGTATTTGACGAGCTGTTTCTCGGTGATGCCGTAGGAGAAGCGCACGCGCTGCTTCTCGAGGAGCTGCAGGCCGAAATCCGAGGGGGCTTTCGGGCGCTTGTCGCTCTTCTTGCGGGCATGGCGAGCCTCCGACAACTGGAACTTCTGCGTCTGCGTCTTTTCGAAGACGGCAGCTCCGAGGCGGCGGGCGATCTTGTATCTTGGACCTATCTGCATATAGTGATCGTGATGAGTAAGTAAAAAGCTAAGTGATTACACGCGGCGGGGCTTCTTGGGCTTCGGGCCGTTGTGCGGGACCGGGGTTGCATCCTTGATGCCGGTGATCTCCATGCCGAAAGACATGAAGCCGCGGATCGCAGGCTCGCGGCCGGAGCCGACGCCCTTGACGACGACATCCGCTTCCTTCACGCCGAGGGCCGCAGCCTTCTCGCCGATCACTTCGCCGACCTTGGAGGCCGCGAACGGAGTGCCTTTCTTGGCGCCCTTGAAGCCGAGGCTGCCTGCCGAGCTCCAGAAGAGCGTGGCGCCCGTCTTGTCGGAGAAGACGACCTTCGTGTTGTTGAAGGTTGCTTCGATGTGGAGCGTGCCCGCGACAAGCTTCTTTTTGGGCGTGCGCGACGGAGCAGCGGCCGGTGCCGCGCCCTCCGCCTTGATCTCCGTCTCTTCGGTTGTGGTGTTCTTGGTGGTCACTGTAGTGAAAGGTTACGTCTTAGGTCTTCTCGAGCTTGCGCTTGCCGCTTCCCATGGTCTTACGGACGTTGCCGCGGACGGTGCGGGAGTTGGTCTTGGTGCGCTGGCCCTTGGTCGGGAGTTTGCGAGCGTGGCGGTTGCCGCGGTACGCCTTGATGTCCTTGAGGCGCTTCACGTTTGCGGCGATTTCGCGCTTGAGCGTGCCCTCGGTCTTCATGCCCTCGATGATCTTGCGGACCGCGTTCTCCTCGTCGGCCGTGATGTCCGCAGCCTTCTTGGTCGACGGAACGCCAGCTTCGGCGAGAATCTTGACCGCGGTCGAGCGGCCGATGCCGTAGATTGCGGTGAGCCCGAACTCGAGCTGCTTGGTATCCGGAATGGTGATGCCTGAAATACGCATAGATAGTGTAGTGCTGCTAAAAATTACTGCTTCTGCTTGTGCTTCGGGTTCTCGCAGATGATGCGCAGATGGCGGTCGCGCCGGACCATCTTGCATTTCGCGCACATCTTCTTGACTCGTGCTCTGACTTTCATGATGAGTGAGATTTAGGATTAGCGTGAAAAACGCGATCAAAACGAGACGAAGCGCAAACGGCCGCATGAGCCGCTCGTGCTCTGTGCTATCTAGGAACGCCGGGTGATCCGGCCCCTCACTCCGTCCGGAGACAGAATGAGCTCCACCTTGTCGCCGACGAGCACCTTGATCCTGTGGAGGCGCATCTTGCCGCTCACGTATGCGAGCGTTGTTCTGCCATCCTCAAGCTCCACCTTGAAGGTGAGGTTCGGGAGCGTGTCTGTCACGACCCCGGACACCGGTTTTTCGTCGTTGTGATTACCCATGCGACAGGTACCTAGCAGATTAACAAATAACCGGCCCGAGGTCAAGCTTGACACCTGGGTATTGCCGGTACTCGCCTTTTTACGGCGCCTCCACCTCGGCCGTTATGCGCTCCGGGTCCTTGGGAAAGGCGCCTTTCCAGAAGGGCTTGAGTACCATCTCGGCCCGGTCCACGCCCGGCACGGCGGCCATGATCCTTGAGAAATCTGCCTTTTTGACGCCGGCGAGGGCTTGGCGCACGGCGGCCGTGTCCACCACCCAGACGAGCTTGGCCGATCCGGTGAGACTGAACGAGAAGGTGGTATCAGACGCAGGCGCGATTGCCTTGGCCGGAGCGAGCGCGAGGCCTTCCGCGCCGGGCATGGTGAGCAGCTCGCCCGAGTACTGGCTCACCGCCTTTTGGGCGACAGCGGCCACAAGCGTGTCTTCTTTGATCAGATATGCAGTGAGCGTGCCTGAGAGTCCGAGTGGCACTTCCGGCGTGAGCGAATACGGCACCTGGACGGCATCGGCGGTCTTAAAGAGCGTTGCGCCTTCGTAGAAAAGGTAGCCATCCGGCACCTGCACCTTTGCCTTCTGATACAGCGAGGTCTTAAGCTTCTCGCGCAGCGTGCCGAGGGCGGCGTTTGCCGCATCCTGCGGGACGGAGTACACGAACCCGGTCATGCCGCCGGCCATCGCAGAGGCGGAGCGCGCGTACACCTTGGAGTACTGCGGCGTCCCGGAGAGGCCGGGGACGGTGAAGTCACTCGGTCCGATGTTGTATTTTTCTCCAGGCTCGGCAGCCGTTACGGCGACTTCGATCGATCCCGGAAGGATCGTGCCCGCCGGCTTGGTATAGCCCGGGATCGTAGCAGCGGCATTCAGGCGGTAGATCTTGCCGTCCGGCGCGGCCAAGCGAGTGCTCTTCACAAGCTTGTAGGGCGCGGTGCTGTAGGCGTTGTAGAGGACCACCCGGCCGGCCGCGGCGATAGACTGGTTCTTGGATGTGGTCGAGGGCAACTTGATGGACTCGTCGCCCGAAAGCGTCATGACAGTGTAGACGATCGTACCCTCATCGGTGCCATCTTTCACGGCCGTGAACGTATCCGTGCTGTCGAATGCCACCGGCAGAGCCTTGGGCACGATCTTCACGCTCGCCCTCTCGAAAAGGAACGAGAGCGAGAACGCGAGCGCCACCAGGCATATGCCGGCGATCCACCACAGGCCGTGCTTCCCCGCCTTCTGGGGCGCAGACGGCTCGAACGGGACCTCGCGCGGCAGCGGCTTCGCCGGCTTGCGCGGAGTTACGGGCGGCAGATGCGCGCCGAGGTTGCGCTCGGAACGCTTGGTGATCGGTTTGATGTCTTCCAGCATGTTTTTCTTAGGCATAGGTTACTTCTTGGTGCGAGCGGTCGTGTGTGTGCCCGCAAAGACAAGCGTCTCAAGCATTATACACGGCAGGCGGCCGGCACTATCGGAAAAATCCATCCGCTCGTGGAAAAGTCCCGCCGAAAGAGGCACGACGGTGCGCGCTTTTTCTGCATAGACGCCGCGCACAGCGTCCGCGAACCAGGCGAGCATGTCTTCGACGCCGGTGACGAGCACTGTCTCAGGCAGTATGGTCTGGCCCGCGCGCGCGAGCGTCTCGCGCAGGCCTGCGCGCCACTGGTGCGCCGCCTCCGTGAGCGCTCCTTCGCATGTCGCCTGCACCGGGCCGTGCAATATATCCTCGCCATGCAGCATGCACAGGCTCGCGGCCTCGCCCATACTCCGGCCAGTGGCCGCGGCGACCTCGCGCACCAGATGATTGCGGCCGAGCGAAAAAGACGCCGAGGCGACGATAGTATCGCCCTGTACGACGGCCGCCTCTGTGACCTCGCCGCCCGCGTCCACGAGCAGATAGTCGCCATGATGCGGAAAGAGCTCGCGCGCAGCAAGGAACGAGGCGAGCAGGAACGAGCCGAAACGGATCGGACGGCGGAAATGCCGCTCGATCACTTGGGTAATGTCATCCAGCAGCGCATCCTGCGCTACCGAAACGAACAGGGAAAGCTCAAGTTCAGATGCAGTGCAGCCGATGGGCTCCGCAACCGCAGCACCGTCCAGCCTGGCCCGGAGCACCTTGGACTCCATAGCCCGCAATGGCCAGCCGGCCTCGCGCGATGCGGCCATCTCTTCCCGCTCGAACGCCTCAAGCTCGCGAGCGATCATATCGGAAACAAGCGATTCGGATACCACAAAAGGCGTGGCGCGAGAGAGCCGCGCCGTGCGCGCCTGCGATGCGTACCACGGGGATGCCAGATATACCACAATACGATCGGGCAGATCGAGACGCATCTCCGCAAGCGAGGCGACCGCGCGCTCGAGCGCCCGACGCATCTCGGCCTCCACAGCCTCGTGCGACGGCTCGGCCGCGGGCACGATCTCGGCGCTTGCGCTCGCCGCGATGCGCGGCCTTCCCTCCCCGACCTCCACAAATGCGCCCGCCACGCTCGCGCTGCCGACATGCAGCACCAGCACGCGCTCGTGCTGCGCTTTCTTCTTGAACAAAGAGAAGAAACTCATGCGCCCATTCTAGCATCTTTATCTTTCCCACGGGAGGTGTATAGTGATGGAAATGTTCTGACTATGGCAAAGAAAGACAAAGTCTCGAACGGCGTGATCGTGAACGGTGAAGTGAAGTGGCACCATCCGCCGCGTACTGGCGGCGAAACGCGATACGGTTCGTACAATGACCATATTCAGGTCGTAGAACAAGGAGCCGAACCGGCCGAGCCGCCGAACATGGGTCCATTCGTATCCGACAGGCTGAACGACTCCCAAAACCTCGCTGCAAAGCGCGGCACCGACGGCGCGGCTCAGACGCTAAAAAGCCTCAAGCATTAAAAAACGCCTCTCGATATGAGAGGCGTTTTTGCTTAGCAGCATGTTGCTGTTTTTTACACGACAAACGCTTTGCAGGAGTATGCCTGGAAGAATATCTTGAAGCGCTCTTCGCGTTCATGCATCGGTTTCTCCGCAGGATAGCGCTCCACATCATACGCACGAAGTTCGTCGTACGCCATGTACGTGTAGTCCGTATCATAGTAATCCTTCATCTGAAGCAGGAATCCCCTGATGACCGGAACGCGACCTATGTTTTCATACATAAGCTCGCCCTCCACGCATGGGCGCGTTCCGGCGGCAACTTTGCCGAATCCGTACTCGCGCTGATGCTCGTGCAGCGTCGTGAAATACATCTTCAAACGCACTCCCTTGTACTCTTTCCCATCCTCGCGCGCCCATGTGTTCTTAAGCTTGCCCGGATGCACCGTCGTGACGGTGGCTTGGGTGATGAATACCTGCGCGCCCTTGAGCGCTTCGGGAAGATGGTCTATCACGCACCATTGCGCGATGGAGATAGAACATGCTTCTACCTTCGTTACTTTTTGGTCGTTAAAGAACATAACACTAGTATTGGAGTTTCGTGTTGCGGAATTGCAGCACGGCGCCATTAGGGCAGCCCGGTATCCTGTATGCATGCATACAGACCACGGGGCTGCCCACAGACCTGCTCAAATAACTTTTATTTTATTATACCATATATATGTATAAAAAGTCAAGTACCTCAAAAAGCTTTGATTTTGGAACATAATCGGGATTGGTACTGCGAAAAAGCACGAGTGTGCTGCGAGAAGGCCTTGGGAGGAGCGACGGCGACGGACAGAGGAAATTTTCAGCAGAAAATTTCCGTGCCTTCTCGCAGCACACTCGTGCTTTTTCGCTACTCCAATACCGCCTTAATGCGCCGCACACCCTGCGACGATGCCTCTTCTTTCTGTATCTTGAATTTCCCGAGCACGCCCGTGTTCTCCACATGCGGACCGCCGCAGAATTCCTTGGAGACCGCCTTGCCTGCTGCGTCCTCGATGAAGTACACGGACACAGTGTCGGGATACTTCGCGCCGAATTCCATTTCCGCGCCGATGCGCTCCGCTTCCTCGCGCGGCATCTCGCGGCGCACAACGGCGAGACCCTCCGCGATCTCCCGGTTCACAATCTCCTCCACGCGAGCCTTCTCCTCGTCCGTCATCTTGCGTTCGAACGCGAAGTCCATGCGCAGGCGTTCCTCCGTAATGTTCGAGCCGCGCTGCTTTACGCTCGGGCCAAGCACTTCCTGGAGCGCGGCGAGCAAGAGATGGTGCGCAGTATGCAGGCGCACGGTCTGCTCGTTGTGGTTCGCAAGGCCGCCCTTGAACATGCCGGCGCTGGCCGTGCGCGAGAGATTCTGGTGCGCCTCCATTTTTGCGTAGAAATCCGTCAGGTCAATAGAGCGGCCCTGCTCCTTGGCGAGCTCGAGTGTGAGTTCGACCGGAAAGCCGTACGTTGTCGCGAGAATGAACGGGTCTGTGCCCTTTTCGAATTCTTTCAGGCCTTCGGTGAGCGTCTGGTTGAACTTGCGCAGTTCTGCGCCGATGAGGCCCTCTTCTTTGACGTCGACTGCGGCGGTCTCGGGATACGCTTCGGCGTATTTCTGCGCGAAAAGCCCGACGATATGCAAGAGATCGCCGGTGGCAAGACCCATCTGCTGAGCGCGCGTGCCGGCACGGCGGAGCAGGCGGCGCAGGATGTAGCCGCGGTCCTTGTTGGACGGAACGACGCCGTCTGCCGTCATGAAGAGCGCCGTGCGCATGTGGTCGGCGATCACGCGAGCCTTCTCAAGCTGCCAATCCTTGGCCTTCTCCTCTATATATGCCATGACATCTGCGAAGATATCCGTGTCGTACGCAGTTTTCTTGCCCTGCATGACGGCCGCGATGCGCTCGAGGCCGGCGCCGGTGTCCACATTCTTGCGCGAGAGTTTACCGACGACTACGCCGTCCTTCTTCTCGTACTCCATGAAGACATCGTTCCAGATCTCGACGAGATCTTCGCGCTCGACGGCGGCGAGGAATTCCTCTTTGGAAAGTTCGCCGAGGCCGCCTTCCGTGAGATCGTAGAACATCTCCGTGTCGGGACCGCAGGGACCGTTGTCTCCCGGGCTCCACCAGTTGTCGTCCGCGCCGAGCTTGTAGATGCGCGCCGCCGGAATGCCGAGCGACTGCCAAACTTCCGGAGACTTCGTGTCTTCCGGCGCGTTGGCGTCGCCCTCAAAAACCGTCACGTACAAGCGCGCAGAATCCAAACCCAGACCCTTGTCGCCCTCGGGCATATCCTCGCCGTGCGTCAGGAACTGATAGCTCCACATGATCGCCTCATCTTTGAAATAGGCGCCGAGCGACCAGTTGCCCATCATCTCGAAAAAGGAGAAGTGGCGATTGTCGCCGATATCATCCAGATCGCCGGTGCGCACACACTTCTGCACGTTGGCGAGCATGGTGCCGGAGGGATGCGTCTGGCCGAGCAGGTACGGGACGAGCGGCTGCATGCCGGCCGTGTTGAAGAGGACCGACGGATCGTTCTGCGGGACGAGGGGCGCGCTCGGGATGACGGCATGCCCGCGCTTCTCGAAGAAGGCGAGGAATCGGCGGCGGATCTCGGTGGAATGCATATGCGGCATCGTAGCAGAACGGCGGCAAAAAAAGAAGCGGGGGGGGCGGGGGGGGCGGGGCGGTGGGGTGCGCCCACGGGCCGTGTTTTG
>CAYMVF010000002.1:11881-31392 GCA_964394045.1 uncultured Candidatus Saccharibacteria bacterium
ACCGGCGCCAAAAAACCACGCCCCGCGCGCGCCGCCCGCGCCGCTTTGGTATCCTCAAAAGCACATTTAATAGGGTGGGTCTTCTTTCTTAAAAAAGTATCTTGCTGTGCGGCAGCTCAATCCATTGCGGCCGCGATGCGTGTGTTTGCGCCCTTTCGGCGCGGTCATACGAATTCGCATAAGCTAAAACATTTTCTATAGTATACACCCTCCCACAAAAAAGTCAACACGTATGATGACTTTTGTCAATAAACCCTCGATATTACTGCTTTTCTGCTTCCCCGCCCTGGTCGGCAAAGCGCTTCACGCGCTGCTCCAGATGCCAGAGCACCTCAAAAACAAAGAGCGAGAGCAGCGTGGCAATGAGCGCCACTTGGAAAAGGCCGTACCCCGCGGCCAAACCGATGCCTGCGGCGACCCAAAGGCCGGATGCCGTAGTAAGACCAGTCACACTCTTGTCGCGGAAGATGATCACGCCCGCGCCCATGAAGCCGATGCCCGTGACAATGGCCGCGGCCACATGCATTGGATCGATGGCAGAAAAGCCCATGGCAATGTACGCGCGGAATGCGGTGTCTGCGACGGTCACGAAGAGGGCCGCGCCCATGGAGACGAGCGCGTACGTCCGCATGCCCGCGGCCTTGTGCGAGATGTTGCGCTCCGTGCCCACGATCGCGCCGCAGAGCATGGCAACGGCGAGCTTCAGCAGCACTTCAAGTGTGAATGGGTCGATGGAAATATGCAGCATATATATCTATAGTATCACCGCACTATCCCGCCGCCAAGGCAAACGTCGCCGTCGTATACCACAATGGACTGCCCCGGCGCGGCGAGGATCGGATCGGCGAAATGCACTGTCGTGCCCTTATCCGCGCCGATCTCCACTTCGCACGAAAGGTACGCGCCGTGATAGCGCAGCTGGGCGGAATAGTTCTTGCCTGACTGCGGAACATCCGAGATCCATGATGTCTTTTCCAGCCGGATGGAGCGCGAATATGCGGAATGCGGTCGGTGCGCCATCGCTTCATTTTCTCCGCCTCCTTGCGCGACAGTGACAGTGTTCTTCGCAATGTCCTTCGCCGTTATGTAATGTGGCAGATCATTCGGCGTCTTCTTGGTGACAGTGAAGCCGTGCCGCTCGCCGAGCGTGAGGAACGCGGCGCCCTCGTGCCAGCCGATCACTTCCCCGCTTTCGTCAAGCACATCGCCCGGCTCGGCCGGAATATAGTGCGAGAGGAAGTCGCGCAGATCGAGGTCGCCGAGCATGCAGATGCCCTGGCTGTCTTTTTTGGATGCCGTCGGCAGACCGAATTTCTTCGCGAGCACGCGGACTTCGGATTTCTTGAGGTCGCCGAGCGGAAACATGACATGCGCGAGGTCGTCCGCCGTGAGTCTGTATAAAAAGTATGCCTGATCCTTGGCCGGATCGGCGGCTTTCATGAGGCGCGGGCCGAGCGCGCCCGCGCCTCCTTCCGCCATCTTCGCATAGTGTCCGGTCGCGATCACATCTGCGCCATGCGCCCGCGCAAAATCCCAGAAAACGCCGAACTTGATCTCCCGGTTGCACATGACATCCGGATTCGGCGTGCGTCCAGCACGGTACTCGGCGATCATGTAGTCGGCGACCGCGCGCTTGTATGCCTCCTCGGCATCGCATTCGAGGAACGGAATGCCGAGCTTCGCGGCAACGCGCATTGCGTCGAGCCTGTCCTCACGGAAGCTGCACTCGATGAAATCCGGCTGCCATGTACGGATAAAGACGCCCACGACCTCATGCCCCGCGCGTAGCAAAAGCGCCGCCGCGACCGAAGAGTCCACGCCGCCCGAGAGTCCGACGAATATTTTTTTGCTTGCCGGCTGTGCCACGATGCCGATATTACATTGCCACCAATTTTTTGAAAAGCTCGAAGTCCGCGCGCGCGTCCGAAAGAGCCGAGTGCGCGTGTTCGTTCACGAGCCCGAAATGCTTACAGAGCTCTGCGAGCGAGTAGCGGTTCACGTCCGGCGCGCCGTGGAGTTTTGCGTACGCGATCGAAACGGTGTCGAGGCGGTGATAATGCATCTTGTTCGGCATGCCGCGTGCGGAGAGATGCGTGTCGATGAACGCAGAGTCGAAGGCCACGTTGTGCGCTACCATGATCGCGCCTTCCGTGCGGCGCGCAAATTCGGCCAGCACTTCGGCGGCCGGGAGCGCATGCGTCCAGCCGCTCACGCTATAGCCGTTCACGCGCAGCGAGGCTGGGTCCGCGTCCGCGATGTTCTCCGGCCGGATCTTGGCCGACCATTCGTCGAGCACGGCAAACGACGGCGTAGTGCGAGACCAGTCCTGCCGCACGCGAACCGCCGCGATCTCGATGATCTCATGTCGGCGGGGATCCAAACCTGTGGCCTCGATGTCCACGAAGACAAGATCTGCGGTCTTCATGGCACCAGTCTTTTGCTTGTTTTCCGGGGCATCGGTGCCGTCCATCTGGACAGTATACCTCTTCTGTCCTGATTTGACACAGTTGCTATTTAAATATATTGTAAAGAAAAAACATATGAAAAATAAATGGATATTGTTACTTACCTGTGCCATTTTTCTGGCCAGCTGCAGGAAATACACCGTCAAATTGCCAGATGGAACAAAGGCGCAAATGAAAGAAGGAACATTTGTCGACGCCTTATCGGGAACAGCCATAACATCCATCTATGACTCAGTCACGATTGCGACCAAGGAAAAAGGCACGTCAGTATGGAGAAATATGTATTATCCCGGACATGAACCAGCAAAAGACCGCATCGACTCCTTTGTTTTTGACGGAATCTGGTATTACACTGCGTATGTCATACTACAATGAAAACGATATTCACTGAACGTTATCAAAAATGCCCTTCGCTGAAGGGCATTTTAAGTTATTGACATATTCAAATATATAGCGTATTACATTTAATAAATAAACACTCTGCAGCAGCATGCTCAGGGAATCCTTCATCCTAAAAAGAATCGCATATGTTTGAAAATCCAATTATCATCCTCGTTGAGGTCCCGGCACAGTATGCACCAAAGATGGGGCCGGAGATCGTTACGGCTCCCCCAAAAGCCGGCCAAACCTATCATGCAATGCTCTATCCCTCGACAGACCTAGAGGTCGGAAAGGGAAAGGAACTGCTGGGGACTTACGATGAGAACTGGCTTGATCTGTTATTCAATTCGAATTTCAACAAGACATTCTCTAAGATTCCCACAGACAAACCTGTCGCGGCGATCTACAGCAGGCCATTAGAGCAGCTGAGCGCAAGCAACAAAGAGTACGTCGGTATCGTAACCCGTAAGCGAAATCGGGGCAGAGGCAAACAAATGACAGCGCTGGGAATAATGTGGCTGACGCCACAAGACACGATAAGTGATTACTATGTAGTCAAATTCCACCAGCCCGGGTAAAATAAGAACGCTGCTTCCGCAGCGTTTTTTTTATTTCTTCAGAATCCGCACCAGCTCATCGCCGAAAGCCTTCACGGAAGAATCGTCATACAGCGTGATCGCGTACACGCGCTTCCCCATCTTTTCGAAATCTTTCAGCTTCTTCGCCACGATCTGGTCCCGCACGTCGTCAGGCAGCACGTCGGTCTTGGTGAGCAGCACGATCTCGTCCTTCGCGTCGAGGCCCTGGCCGAATTTCCGCAGCTCGGCGCGCACCTCCTCGTACGCCTGCTGCATGCCGCCCGAACGGGCCAGCTCGTTCTCGAACGAGACGAGATGCACGAGCATGTGCGTGCGCTTGATGTGCCGCAGGAACTTCACGCCGAGACCCTTTCCTTCCGCCGCGCCTTCGATGAGGCCCGGGATGTCGGCGAGCGTGTAGCCGAAGCAGTCGCCCAGGTTCGGGTCGAGCGTGGTGAAGGCATAATCCCCCACCTTTGCGCGTGCGCGCGTGAGCGAATTGAGCAGCGAGCTCTTGCCCGCGTTCGGCAGGCCGATGAGCCCCGCGTCCGCAATGAGCTCGAGCTCCACATGGAAGTCGGCCTCCTCTCCCGGACGTCCGGGGGTCCATTCTTTGGGAGATACATTGGTCGAGCTCTTGAAATACTCGTTGCCGCGACCGCCCGTGCCGCCGCGCAGGACCTGCACGCGTTCGCCCTCAGCAAGCAGTTGAAACGATTCGCCGGTGGCGAGATTGGAGACGACGGAGCCGATCGGGAGCTTGATCGTCACGTCCGCTCCGTCCGCGCCATGCAGGCTGCGCGAGCCGCCCGGTTCGCCGTCCTTCGCCGCGAACTCCGTCGTATGACGGTACTGCGCGAGCAACTGGTTGTCGCGCACGGCCGTGACGAACACGTCGCCGCCGCGGCCGCCGTCGCCGCCGGCCGGGCCGCCCATGGGGATGAACTTCTCCCGGCGCCAGCGCACGACGCCGTCGCCGCCCTTGCCGGCGCGGGCATGGAAATTGAGTTCGTCTACGAGTGCCATATGTGCGAATAGTGCCATATTTTTGGCTTTTCCGCTACTATGATTGACAAATTGTTATTTTGGGTGTATAATTTCTTCCAAATCATAGTGTTTGGAAATTACATATCTGGTCGTCTATGCCGGCGATACGCAGGCAGACGGCACTCAGTGCGGGCCCGAGACGCGGGCCCGCTGCGACCGCGCAGTTCAATTCGCGCGGGACCGGCCGAACGAGCAAGTGACGATCATTCTTGCGGCGGGCAAGCGTCCGGACAAGCCGGACTATCCCATGCTCAAGCAGGTCATGTTCGATTATCTGCTGTCCAAAGGCCTGTTCGCTGCCTTGCGCATGACAGAAACAAGCGCATGGGGCACGTACCAGGAAACCGCATCGGCGATCAAGGCGCTGGCTGCGCGCGGGAACGAAATGCTTGTGACGGACACTGTCTACATCTGCTCCTCACGGCATCATCTGCCCCGCATCCGCCTGATCTGGAGACTGCTCGGCAGCAAGGTGCAGCTGGTGAATGTGCCGGCTCCCATACGCAATTGGGACGAGGTGCTGCTTGAGCCGCTCAAAGTGGTAAAAGCGTTCTTCACCTGGTGGAAACGGAAACAGAGACACTGAGAATCAAAAAATTAAGACCTTCTTATGAAGGTCTTTTATTTTTTCTTACTCGTGGTATAGTAGAGAAAATTTTTTTAACATGACCACATATCTAAAAGAAGTGTTTTTCTGCGCAGCATGGATATTCCTAGCTGCATACATACTCAGACGGCTGTTCTTTCTTCCCTACCGCAACCGCTTCATGCGCTGGTATATGAGCAGGTTCAATGGCGCCAGACGTGCCTCGCACAATCTGTATACGGAAATACTCCGTATCGAGGAATCCTGCCGCACGGAAACCGGCGACAGGCACGCAGCCTGGAGCATGCTTCTCGGAAGACTGTATCAGGACAACCGCTTCCGCACGCTCGACTTCGCAGAAGAGTGGTTCGGGATGGGTACTCCGCTGACGAGCGATGACATCCTGTCGGGAACTGTTTCCGTGCGAGATTACGAAATGTTCATTGCGTTCTTCGGACACGACGGGAACTTTCACAAAGTGACGGTCTTCTTCAATCTGTCAGGCGAATGCCAGCTCCAATCGGTGCACCTCTTCTATCACGAAGAGCGCGGGAGCGGCTCATTTCTGCATGAGATTGCCGAAGTTGAGTTCCCGAACGAACCGCCGACACGCCAAGCACGACCATGTACGGTGAAGCCCCTGCAGCCAGTGCACGCATAAAAAAATCCTCCTCCGCGGAGGATTTTTTATTGTATCGCAACCGTCGCGAGCGCAAGCGCGGCGTCTTTTGTCTTGGCGACGGCGAGAAAGCGGGCGCGGTGGCAGAAAATTGCGCCAGGGACGCCGGAAGCCTGCGCCATCGGCTCGTCGCGCAAGCCGGCCCAGGATTCGGGCAGGAGAATTCGGTTCTCGTACGTCGCAGGACCTTTGGCCACCACGTTCACGCCCCAGCCTGCGGTGCCGCGGCGCGGCGTGACCACGATGAGCGGTTCAGGATGCGCGACGAGGACTTCCTGCCACGGACAGTTCACATCGAGCGCTATGATGCGCTTGTCTTCCGCTGCATGATACGCCGCCTCCACGATGCTCCGCGCGGCGATCGCATCCGCGGCGATCTTGACCTCGCGCAAAAGTATTTCTTTCGCGAGTTCGACGAGCTTCAGAAATGCTTCGTCATACAAATCCTCGCTCTCCTTCCAAGTCGGACGGTGCATGTAGAGGAAATGCTGAAACAGGTATGGATACGTTTCCTTTTCGGTCTTAAAGAGCGGCACGCCGTTGTCGTCCGCATCGATGGGCTGGGCAAGCTTCTGGTCGATGCGTGCGGCGATCTCCGCCGCGACCTCGGGACTCGCTGCCGCGGCAGATCCGGAGATCGCCGCGCCGTATTCCTTCCAGACCAAGCCGAAGGAAGCATACGGGATGCCATGCTCCCGCACGCCGCCGCCTTCGGGCATGTGATGGTCGAAACGCTGCTTGGTCGGGTCATTGATCATGCCCACATCCACTGCATAGTCGGCGGCCGCGATCACGGCCTCGTCGCGCGTCCGCACGATCCTGCCGCGGCCGCCGAGAACTATCTGCAATGCCGCGCACGCAAAGATATCGTCGGCATGGAATTTGCCGTTGTGCGTGGCGATCACTGGCCGTCTCGAAAAAAATCCCATATGTCTATTCTACATCCTCCGGGCCCATGTTCCACTCTTCGATCAATTCAATTACAAGGTTGATCATTTTGAAGAACACCATCGCCCCGATAATGAACAGTAAGATAAGGAGGCTGAAACTGCGCACATTGTGACTTATCGAAAGCGCCGTCGTCGAGAAAAAGAACCCGAGGCCGAACATGGCGCCGAACCAGACCGTACCCGAAACAAGCTCGGCAACAAGATACTTGCGGAAATCCGCACGCACGTACCCGGCGAAAATGATCGTCGCGTTATTGATGCCGTAGATGAACTTGGAAACCACGATCGACCAGAAGGGCCGCCTGCGGAAGTGCGGGAGGAAGTGCAGGATGCGCCGTTTCAGGAACTTAAGCAGCTTGCTGCGCGGAAAGCGCCGACCAAGCCACTGCCCGATCCGGTAGCCGAGCACTGTCTTGGAGACGGCAGCCAGTATCGCGACGGCAACGGCGAGCGGCAGCGAGAGCACGCCCAGGTGCGTGAGAATGCCGGTCATGATAAGCGCGATCTCCCCTTCCCAGAATATCGCCAAAAAAAGCACTCCGTACGCCAGCACGATATGCGTCTCGACGAACGTGGAAAGCAGGTTGAGGAAGTATCCCATCATACGGCTAGAAAATCATCTCGAGAATCCAATGCAGCATCGTTATCACAACGGCGGCGATCATGGCCGAGACGAAGTTTGCGATATGGAAGCCTCCGACCACATACGTAAGCGCCCAAAGGATTGCTCCGTTGATCACGAACGAGAAAAGGCCGAGTGTCAGAATATTCGCGGCGATTGTTGCCAGGCCAATGAGCGGCCGTATCGTCAGGTTCACGAAATACAAGCAGGCGCCAACAACGAGCACCACGTACACCGGCTTGAACTGGATCGAATGCGGCAAAAGATAGCTTGCCAGCCACAGCGCCGCACACAATATGAGCCAGTGCCAGATGACCTTCATGCGTAGTTAGAAAAGCCCGTCCACGACCTCCTTCACGAGCATGCCGTCGGCCTTGCCTTTGAGATCCTTCATCACCGCGGCCATGAGCATGCCTTTTTTTGCCGCATCAGTGACGCCGAGCTCGGCCTGCTTGGCCTGCGCGACTTTCAGCACTTCGTCGCGACCCATCATCTCAGGAAGGAACTGCTCGATCACCGCAAGCTGCGCGCGTTCCTCGGCAACGAGGTCTTCGCGGCCGCCTTTCGTGAATTGTTCGATAGAGTCCTTGCGCTGCTTGCCGAGACGCATGATCACGGCCATTGCTTCCTCGTCCGGCAGCGCGTCCTGCGGCTTGCGCCCCTTGGCAACCAGCTCGTTCGTGAACGCTGCGCTCATCCCGCGCAGCACATCCAGTCGCACCTGGTCCTTAGCGATCATCGCTTCCTTGATCTTTGTCTTTATATCATCCTGCAACATGTAAAAAGTATACCATACGAAAACAGCCTTGCTCGAACAGAGCAAGGCTGTAGTGTACTAACGTTGGATTCTTTGTGCTTTGACTCGGGCAGATCCGCCGATTGGCTCATCGCCGAAAGCAGGTACGATACCTGAGGCATTGAGCGTGAGACTGAAGCCAGAGCCGGGAGCAATGCTGCAGTCTGCATAGACATCGACAGTGATCGTCGCTCCTGGACCGATCTTCAAACTGCTTTTGGTCGTATTCCGTGCCGGAATTGCTCCAGACGTAACCCCAAGGACGTTTGAGCCTTCATACAACGCAATGTTGCTGAACGGACGCAACGTATCTATGTCGGTCAGCAGTTTTTGCACGACGACTGTGTCGAGCAGCGCATTGTGTATGTCCCATGAACCGATCTTGTAATTCGAGACCGGTCCGCTCACGGTCTGATCGCCGTAAGACGAGTTTTTGATGACTCGCAAATTGCAAGCCGTATCCAAAACAATGTACATGCTGTCTTGATATACACATCCCGCCCGGTCCGTAAGGACCGCTGCATACCAGCCGGTAGTGGTGACTGGCAGATATGGCGTGTCGATCGAACCATTCCAAACAATGGAACTGTCCCACCAGAGCCCGCCGCCGCCAGGACCGTATCCCATGAAGGCGTCATAGGTCGGGCACACATACGCGGTATCAGCGTACAGTGCAGACCGAAACGTAAGTCCTGTTGCAACCGCGGATGTCACGAAAAGATACGTCAAGGACGTATCGTTTTGCTGCACCAAGACTGGAGTGGTGCTGGACGACCCCGTGCCGATGTTCACGTTCGTGACCGTATATGATCCGAGCGTGTTTGTCAGTATCGATGATCCCGTATCACGGGAACCGGACGGGTACTGCCATACGGTAATGCATCCGGACGGGGTTGCTGTCGCAATGGATATAGGGGTCGACCCATGGCATATCATCGGATATGCCGGAATAATCACCGGAGCAGTTTGTGCGCCTGCGGTTCCGATTACGGAACAAAGAATGCAAAGTAATATCTTTTTCATTTTTTAACGTTTTTGTTTTTATATATATTAAATTATAATTTATATTTTGTCAATATTTTGGGAATTTTGCCCTTTCTTTATTTTTTCTTTCTAGCGCCATCGGCACTGCATGATATACTTCCCTGCATATGAACATCGTATTCTTCGACACGGAGACGACCGGCAATGAGCCCAAGGATGTACTGTGTCAGATCGCCTGGATGGAGCGCGGCGGCACGCTCAAGGCTGGGCTCTTCAAGCCATCCTTCCTTATCCCAGCGGAGGCATCGGCCGTGCACCATATTTCAAACAGAATGGTTGCCGACAAGCCGCCGTTCCGCGGCTCGCCCGAATGGGAAGCAGTCAAAGCGCTCTTCGAGAGCGACGATACAATAGTCGTCGCGCACAACGCGAAGTTCGACATCGCCATGCTCGCAAAGGAGGACATCGTTCCTAAGCGGCATATCTGTACGTTGCGCGTGGCCCGCGCCATGGACCCAGAAGGCAAGCTCGGCAGCTACAAGCTGCAGTACCTGCGCTATGCCCTCGATCTGGACATCGACGAGCAGGCCGCGGCGCACTCGGCAGACGGAGACGTACTCGTACTCGAGCAGCTCTTTGAACGGCTTTTCGGCAAGCTCCGCGAGACCATGAGCGAAGAAGCCGCCATTAAAGAAATGATGGACATCTCCGCCTTGCCCTCACTCGTGCGCTCCTTCTCTTTCGGCAAGCATAACGGCAAAACAGTCGCCGAAGTCGCCAAAGAGGCACCTGACTACCTCGCCTGGCTGCTCGCCGAAAAGGAAAAGAATCCGGCCGACGAGGAAGATTGGATATTCACGCTCAAGACCCATCTGGGCAGATTATAAGCTCACACTATATATAGTATGCAGACAGACACCTCGCGCCGCTATTTCTTCTTCGGGCTGCTCTCCCTCACCGCAGTGCTGCTCTTTTTCGTATTCAAGCCGTTCATCGCCGTGCTTGTCGTCGGCATCTCGCTGGCCGTAGTCTTCCATCCGCTCTTCAGATGTCTTAAGAAGACGTTTGGCGGCATCGGCTGGCTGGCAGCGCTGCTCACCGTGCTCATCTTCCTCATCCTGGTCGTCGGCCCGCTCTTTGCCATCGGCGCGCTCGTCTTGAACCAGTCCGATTCCCTCTATCTCTCGGCCGCGAGCGGTCAAGGCTTCGGTCCGTTCATGGACAAAGTGGGCAGCGCGATCGACTCGCTCCTCCCGGCCGGTTTCTCGATCAATGCCAGCGAGCGCGCTGCGGATTTCGTCGCACTGCTCGTGGGCAACGTGAGCAACCTCTTCGCCTCCACGCTGCAGGCGATCTTCTCCTTCATTCTCATCCTGCTTGCCATGTTCTACTTGCTCAAGGATGGCGAACATTTCCGCAAGGCCTGCATGCGCCTCTCCCCGCTCGCAGAGCACGATAATGCCCGCATTTTTTCCAAGATGGGCGAGACGATCAACGGCGTAGTCAAAGGCTACCTCTTCCTCGCCCTCGTGCAAGGCACGCTCTCGGGCCTCGGCATGGCCATCTTTGGGGTGCCGCACGCCGCGCTCTGGGGCGTGCTCGCCGGCATTGCCTCGCTCGTGCCCACGATCGGCACGGCGCTCGTCCTCGGCCCGGCCGTGATCTATCTGTTCAGCACGGGAAACACGGCGCAAGCCGTCGGTCTCACGCTCTGGGGGCTTTCCATCGTGGGCATGATCGACAACCTCCTCAACCCCTACGTGATCGGCAAAAAAGTGCAGATCCCGCCGCTGCTCATCCTGTTCTCCATCCTCGGCGGCATCGCGCTCCTCGGCCCCGTCGGCATTCTTGTCGGCCCGCTCTCCATGAGCCTGCTGTTCGTCCTGCTCTCCATGTACCGCAGCGAGTTCCGCGAGTAACCTCCCGGCGCGCAGTTTTCTTTCTTTCACATGGACTTCAAGATACGCACGATAGGGCCGGACGAATTCCCGCCGGGACTGCTCGAAATACCCGACATCCCCGCGTCGCTTTCCATCGTGGGCGCGCCGCTCGAAAAGGACGCGGTGTATTTGGCCGTGATCGGCTCGCGCGCGAACAGTTCGTATGGAGCAGACGCCTGCGAGAAACTCATCCGCGGTCTTGCTGGATCGGACATCGTGATCGTGAGCGGCCTTGCGCTGGGCATCGACTCAGTCGCGCACCGTGCCGCGCTCAAAGCCGGCCTGCGGACGGTGGTCTTCCCCGGCTCAGGCCTGTCGGAACGCGCGCTGTATCCGGCCACAAATCTCTCGCTCGCCAAAGAGATCCTGGCCGCAGGCGGTACGCTTGTGTCCGAATTTCCGGCGGATGCAAAGGCCCGCGACTACTTCTTTCCCCTGCGCAACCGCCTCATGGCTGGCATCGCGCAGGCCGTGCTCGTGATCGAGGCCGCGGAGAAATCCGGCACGCTCATCACGGCACAACTCGCCCTCGACTACGGCCGCGACGTACTGGCCGTGCCTGGAAACATCACGAGCCCGCTCTCACTCGGCGCAAATCTGCTCATCAAACAGGGTGCCGCACCGGTCACGCGCAGCCAGGACATCCTCGAGGTGTTCGGCATGAAGCAGGCCGAGCTCTTCGGCGAGAAAAAGACGGCCGTCGCGAACCTCTCAGACGACGAGCGCGGAATCTTCGAGCTGCTCGCCGAACCGCTCCCGCGCGACGAAATACTCGCCGCCTGCGGTCTGCCCGCCAGCCGCGCCAATTCCTTGCTCTCAGCCATGGAGATCAAGGGGCTCATCAAAGAGGAGTACGGCGAAGTCCGGCGGGTTTGATCTATTTTTTCTCTATCAGGAATTTGCCAAAAAAATTTTTGTCTGCTACTACTTAGACGACACATGAAGCTGCTCATCGTCGAATCGCCATCCAAAGCCAAGACCATCGAGAAATACCTCGATGGCGCTTTCACCGTGCGCGCCAGCGTCGGCCACGTGCGAGATCTGCCAAAATCCAACAAGAAAGCCATCGACATCGAAGCCGGCTTTGTACCGCATTACGAAGTCTCAAAAGGCAAAGAAAAGGTCGTGCACGAGCTCGAAGCCCTTGCCGAGAAAGCGAGCGAGGTGATCCTCGCGACCGACCCGGACCGCGAAGGTGAGGCGATCTCCTGGCATCTCAAAGAGCTGCTCAAGCACGACAAGAAAGTGAAAGCTTCGATCAAGCGCGCGGCGTTCCATGAGATCACGAAAGAGGCTGTCGAAGAGGCGCTCAAAGAGCCCCGCGAAATAGACGACAAACTCGTAAAAGCCCAGGAAGCCCGCCGCGTGCTCGACCGTCTCGTAGGCTACGATCTCTCCGGCGTCATCTGGAAGAAAGTGCGCTATGGCCTCTCCGCCGGCCGCGTGCAGTCCCCCGCCCTGCGCATCCTCATGGAGCGCGAGCGCGAGATCCGCGCCTTCGTGCCGGAGAAATATTGGACGCTCGAGGGCCTCTTCGAGACCAAGGACAAGGAGCAGGTCCGGCTGGCCTGCTCCGAGGAGCCGCGCGACGAGAAGATCGTAGAGCGCATCCTCGATGCCGGCCGCGCAGGCGCCTGGACCGTGACCGACGTGAAAGAATCCGAGCAGAAGCGCAGCCCGCGCGCGCCGTTCACCACCTCAAGCCTGCAGCAGACAGCCAGCACCCGGCTCAGCTTTTCGCCGAAGCGCACCATGCAGGTCGCGCAGAAGCTGTACGAGGCCGGACACATCACCTACATGCGCACGGACAGCACCAATCTCTCGGCGCAGGCCGTAGGTCAAATCCTCTCGCTCGTCGAGAAAAAGTACGGCGCACAGTATGCCGAAAAGCATTTCTATAAGACCAAGTCGAAGAACGCGCAGGAGGCGCATGAAGCCATCCGTCCCACACATATCGACAAGATCTCTGTCGGCAGCAACGACGAGCAGAAAAAGCTGTACAAGCTCATCTGGGAGCGCGCCGTCTCAAGCCAGATGGCCGACGCCAAGCTCCTGCGCACCAAGATCACGGCGAACGTCGCCGGCGCAAACGATATTCCAGATTTCTCCGCGAACGGCTCGCGTGTGCTCTTTCCCGGATGGCTCGCCGCCGACCAGGACGCGCGCGGCGAGGACGTCGAACTGCCCAAGGTCACCGTCGGCGAGTCCCTCAAGCTGCTCGACCTCGCGAGCACAGAAAAAGCCACCGAGCCGCCGAACCGCTACACCGAAGCGGCGCTGGTGAAGGCGCTCGAAGAACGCGGCATCGGCCGTCCGTCCACCTATGCATCGATCATGAGCACGCTCGAGGAGCGCGGCTACGTGACCAAGCAGGGCCGCACGCTCTACCCGACAGATACGGGCGACGTGGTTTCCACTTTCCTTGAGAACAATTTCGGCCAGTATATCTCCGACACCTTCACGGCCGAGATGGAAGATAAGCTCGACGATATCGCAAACGGCGACCGCGAGTACGAAAAGACGCTCAAAGAATTTTACGGCCCCTTCATCAAAGAAGTGAAGGCCAAAGACAAGCTCGCCAAAGCCACCGACCTCGGCCCGGCGCCGGAAGAAATGAAGTGCCCCAAGTGTGGCGGCAGTATGATCTACAAGCTCTCGCGCAGCGGCAAATTCTTCTCGTGCGCCCGCTACCCCGACTGCGACGGCGCGCGCAAGCTCGACGGTTCCGAAGTGCAGGGTCCCAAGGAGACCGGCGAGATGTGCCCGCTGTGCGGCGACAAGCCCGGCAAGAACGGCGGCGGGAAGCTTGTCGTGCGCGAAGGCCGCTTCGGCATGTTCATCTCCTGCTCACGCTACCCCAAGTGCAAGTTCATCAAGGAAGACGAGGAAGAGAAGAAGAAAAAGATGACCGGCGTAGAGTGTCCCGCCTGCAAGAAAGGCGAGATGATGGAGCGCCGCGGCCGCTTCGGTATCTTTTACTCCTGCTCCAACTACCCCGACTGCAAGAACGCCATCAAAGCCAAGCCCACCGGCAACATCTGCGACCTCTGCGGCTCGCTCATGATGGAAGGCACCAAGACCATCCCCGAGCGCTGCTCGAACAAAGCCTGCCCGATGCACAATCCGCACAAGCTGGAGAAGAAATAGAATACTGTCCCCGCAAGCGCTTGCGGGGACTTTTCTTTTCCCGCATAGTATTGGTATATGGAAAAAACCCGTGTCGAGGACATCCTGAACGAGATCACGCCAAAACTCCCTGCACAGGACGCGGATCTGGTAGTGCGTGCGTATGACTTCGCGCTCAAAGCGCACGAGGGCCAGCTGCGCAAGTCCGGCGAGCCGTACTTCATACATGTATTTGAAACGGCGCGCAATCTCGCCCGCTACGACATGGACGCGACGACTATCGCCGCAGGATTCTTACATGACGTGCTCGAGGATACCGCAGTGACTGAAGCGGAACTTGAGAAGGAATTCGGTGCGGAGATTGTCGGCCTTGTAAAAGGCGTGACCAAGCTCGGTAAGATCAAATATCAAGGCCATACCCGGCATATCGAATCCCTCCGCAAGTTCCTCATGGCACTGGCCGAAGACTATCGCGTGCTCATGATCAAGCTCGCCGACCGCCTGCACAATCTGCGCACGCTCGAACACGTGCGCGAGGACAAGCAGAAGCGCATCGCGCTCGAATCCATCGAGATCTACGCGCCGCTCGCCGACCGCCTCGGCATCGGCCGCCTCAAAGGCGAGATCGAAGACTCGGCCTTCCCGTTCGCGTACCCCGAAGAGGCAAAGAAAGTGCACGGCATGCTCGACGAGCGCAGCCAGACGATCCGCGCCTCGCTCACCGACGTATACCGCACGCTCACCGAGGAACTTAAAAAAGGCGGTATTACGGTCACTCAGGTGGAGTACCGCGTGAAGCATGCCTACAGTCTCTGGAAGAAGCTCAAGAAGCGCGACATGAACATCGACAACGTATATGACATTGTCGCCATCCGCGTGATCGTCGGCACGGTCGAGGAATGCTATGCCGCGCTCGGCCTCGTGCACGCACTCTGGAAGCCGCTGCCGGCGCGCATCAAGGACTTCATCGCCCTTCCCAAGCTCAACGGCTACCAGTCGCTGCACACGACGGTCTTCACTGGCAGCGGCGGCCTAGTAGAGATCCAGATCCGGACGAAGGAGATGCATGACCGCGCCGAGTACGGCATTGCCTCGCACGCCCTATACAAAGAGGCGACCGCCGCGGGCGGTCCAGATGCCAAGTTCCGCTGGATGGCAGACTTCAAGAAGCTCAACGAAGACGCTGCGCTCGAGAAACCCGACGATTTCCTCTCCAGTCTCAAGGCGGATTTCTTCAGTGACCGCATCTTCGTCTTCACGCCCGCCGGCGACGTGATCGACCTGCCGCATGGATCGAGCGTGCTCGACTTCGCCTATGCTGTGCATTCGGACATCGGCAACCATGCTTCCGGTGCTCGAGTGAACGGCAAATTCGTGGCACTCAGCACCATACTCGAGTCGAGTGATATCGTCGAAGTAGAGACACGCAAGGATGCGGCCCCGAAAAGCAAGTGGCTCGAATACGCCAAGACCGGCATGGCGCGGAAGCACATCCGTGCGTACATCAAGGAGCACGAGCACAGCCTGCTCGACCGGTTCCTGCCGAAAAAATTCCGAAACTAGCGCCTAAATGCTAAAGCTCGAGATACTGTAAAGCTCGGCGTCATCGGTTTTTTCTTCCTGCGCAGCCTCAGCGACGGCTTCTGCGATCGCCTCCTCCGCGACAGCGGTCATTTCGGGCGCGGTGATCGGAGCAGGTTCCGGCATAGTGGCGATGGTCTCAGCGACTGTGACGGCAGGTGCGTCAGATTCGGGCAATGCCATCTCCGCCGCCGCGCTCCCCTGCACCCCGATCTGCGCCACGATGGTCTTGAGTTCGTCCGGCGTCAGGAAGCTGATCGTCACGCGGCCGCCGATCGCATCGGTCTCCACATGCACGCGCTCGCCGAGCATCTCCTGCAGGCGCGCCTCGATCACGGCGATCTCCGGATCGGCAGGCGGCGGAAGCTTGCGCATGCGCTCGGTCGCAATGCTCCGCGCGGCGCGTTCGGCCTCGCGCACGGTCACCTTCTTGCTTGTGATCTCCTTGAAAAGCACGAGCTGTTCCTCGGGCCGGTCGGCAAGCATGAGAAGCGGCCGCGTGTGGCCCTCCGTGATCTTGCCTGCCGAAAGCGCCTCAAGTATCTCCTCAGGCAAGGCAAGGATGCGAAGCGTATTGGAGACGTACTCGCGCGAACGGCCGAGCTTGCGCCCGATCTCCGTGTGCGCGAGATTGAACTCGTTCGCGAGCCGCGCGAAGGCATGCGCGCGCTCCACCGGGTTGAGGTCGGCGCGCTGGAGGTTCTCGATGATAGCGAGCTCCAGTTTGACCTGCGGCGTATCGCCCTGGCGGATGATGACCGGCACTTGCGAAAGCCCGGCAAGCTTGGAGGCGCGCAAGCGGCGCTCGCCGGCGATAAGCTCATATTCCACGGCAATGCCGCCGTCGTCCTTCTGGTATTCGACGCGCGAGACGGTGAGCGGCTGCATCACGCCGTACTGGCGGATGGACTCAGCCAGGTCCTTGAGCGGGCCTTCCTCGAATTCGCGGCGCGGCTGGTACGGGTTGGGACGGACTTTGTCCGTGTCCACCCAGAAGATGGAGTTTGAGTAGAATTCTGCCATGGGAGCAGTATAGCATGGAAAAATAGCCGCATTTCATGTAGAATGCGCGCAGTTCACAGAACGCCGCCGGAGTGGCGAAATTGGTAACCGCTCGCGATTCAAAACCGCGCGCCGAAAGGCTTGAGGGTTCGATTCCCTCCTCCGGCACACAGCATGAAGCAGAAAGTGATCGTGATCCTCGGCCCCACGGCCACCGGCAAGAGCGCCCTTGCGGTGGAGCTCGCGCGTGCTGTCGACGGCGAGGTAGTCTCGGCCGACTCGCGGCAGATATACCGCGGGCTCGACCTTGGAACGGGCAAAGTCACGCGGCGCGAAATGCGCGGCGTGCCGCACCACATGCTCGATATACTCCCCGCCAAACGGCAATTTTCCGCATCTGAATACGCACAGGGAGCACACAAAATAATTGCGAGCATCGCCGCGCGCGGCAAGGTACCCATCGTCTGCGGCGGCACCGGATTTTACATCGACGCGCTGCTCGGCCTCGCCCTACCCGAGGTCCCTCCTGACCCCACCCTCCGCGCCCGGCTCGAAAAGAAAACCGCCGAAGCCGTGTTCGCCATTCTCGAGAAAATCGATCCGGCCCGCGCGCGGGCCATAGACCCGCGCAACAAGGCGCGCGCCATCCGCTCGATCGAGATCGCCAAGACGCTTGGAGCTATGCCGCCACTCACCAAAGCAAGCGCGTACGAGACACTCAAAATAGGCCTCGACATGCAGGACGCGAAACTCAAAGAACGCATCGCCGCTCGGCTCAAAAGCCGTTTGAAAAGCGGCATGCTCGCAGAAGCTTCACGGCTCCATGCTGCAGGACTTTCATGGAAGCGTATGCGCGAGCTCGGCCTGGAATACCGCAACATGGCCGACCATCTCGCAGGCAGTGCCGCGAAGCGGACCGACCGCGCCGAATTCGAGCGGCGGGTGATCAGTGAGTCCTTCGACTACGCAAAGCGCCAGCGCCGCTGGTTCCGACGCGACAAAGATATCGTCTGGCTCGATCCGGCCGGAACAGCCGCGCAGAAAAAAGCCGTCAGGCTCGCAAAGATATTCCTCAGAGGAACCTAGCCGCGCGGGCCGATTTTCGAAACCTCTTCTTCCTCCCAGGTCTTGCGCGCATCGGTGAGCAACGAGAGCATCATCCGCAGACGCTCCTCATCGGCAGCCGTGAACGGCCGCTTCGTGTCGAGCAACTTCGACACCTCGCCTTTGAATACAAGCTCGGCATCCTCCAGATACTGCTTCAGCATGGCCTGGCCTTCACGGTCGCGCACCACACTCTCGCCCTCCGACACATACCAATAGAGCGGGGTCCCGACCGAGTCCGAGACCATGAACGAGCGCACCTGTTGTTTGATCGTATACATATATATGAAAGAATTAACGCGAATAATCGACCGCGATGCTCTCATAGCCCCCTCGGGTCACAATCACATGGTCTATCAGATCGATACCGAGCAATTGTGCCGCTTCGACAAGCTGTTTCGTGATGACAAGATCGGCCTCGCTCGGCGCGGTCTCGCCGGAGGGATGATTGTGCACGAGGATCACGGCCGCGGCCGAGTGCTCGAGTGCCGGCTTGAAAACCTCGCGTGGATGGATGATGCTCGTGTCCACCGTGCCGATGGATATGACCTCGTCGTGGATCACCTTGTAGTGCGGATTCAGATAGATGCCGCGGAGGTGCTCCTTGGGCAAGTCGCGCATGCCGGCCGCATAGGCGAAAACGTCGCCCGCCGAGCGGATCACGGGCATGGCCAGTTCGTTCTTGCGCGGAAAGCGGCGATTAAGCTCGGCTACGGCGACCGTCTGCACGGCCTGCGGCAGCGCGATAGAGAGATCGTCTGCAAGCTTCTTCGCGTCAGTCGCCGACATGACGGCTTGCTCGCCGTATTCCTTGACGATACGGGACGAGAGCGCGAGCACGTCCTCGGCGGAATCCGCCCCGGAAGCGAAAACTGCCGCAAAAAGCTCTGCCACAGAAAGGGTTGCCGGGCCGTCTTCGACAAGCTTCTCGGACGGGCCGCGCTCGGGAGCGTCATGCACGAACGGCGCATAGTACGAGCGCTCAAGATGCTTGCCCTTCGCGCCGTCCCGCGTCATGAACACGACCGGACGGATGGAATAGGAGGTTGCCATGCCTCCCATGCTAGCAGAATAAAGTTAAAGGAATTCTAAACAAAAAATGGCAAGTGTGGAAAATCAAATGTATCTGGCGGGCCCACCAGGACTTGAACCTGGATCGCTCGGTTTGGAGCCGAGAATTCTACCATTGAACTATAGGCCCGTACTTTTCGAGGATACCAGAAACCGCCTGAAAAATCCACGCCCAAGCAAAAATGCCCTTGCGGGCATTTTTGCTATTTCTTGACCTCCTTGTGCTTCTTCTGGGCCTTGCACCACTTGCAATACTTGTTGAGCTCGATCTTGCGCGTCACGAGCTTCTTGTTCTTGCGGCTCCAGTAGTTGATGCGCTTGCAGGTGCCGCAGGCCAGTTTTATGAGTTTATCTTGAGACATATGGGGCGTATAGGGCTATACGGGGAAAATACTAGCATATATTGCGCCGCCCTGCAAGGCCTAGCGGACGATCCGGGGCAGAAGCGAGCCGATCCGGGTCACGGCCTCGTAATTGATCGTCCCGGACCATTCGGCCAGTTGCTCGGCCGAGATCCGATCCCTGCCTTGCGACCCAAGGAGTACGGCCTCATCCCCTTCCCGCACCCATTCAAGGCGCCGGGGATCACGATCTCAATG
>CAYMVF010000003.1:0-16690 GCA_964394045.1 uncultured Candidatus Saccharibacteria bacterium
ATAATCTGGGCTCGAGCGCGAAAAATCCCCGATGGGGGGTATTTTTCGCGCTCCTTGGGACCCGTGTCACAAAGCAAATCCGCGCTCGTATCAGATTGTGCTCGCGGATGCTCCAGTGTCGGAGATACGCGAGTCTTGCACCCTCGCAGAGAGCATGTCTTTTTGGAAAAAAAGCTTGCGCGATCCCTCGAGAGGCGTACTATGTGATCAGGATTATTTGCGATTGGTACCTAGAACACTCTGTTTCCGGGAATCTCCGTCGCCCGATGCCGTGGCATCAGGCGCAAGATACCCACCTGGCCTCAGGCTAGGGTACCAACCCGGCAGATAGTCCTAAAGAACATCTCTCCCGCGCGCGGAGGGATTTTCTTTTTCCGGCGTGGTACACTCTCGGCATGCTCCGCCGCCAGCTCGTCCGCCGCCTGGGCCTCGCCATGCTCGCCGTCTTCGTGCTGCAGCAAATTGCCTCGTTCCTGCACTGGTTCTCGCTTGTCTGGTGGTTCGACATGCCCATGCATTTCCTCGGCGGTTTTGCCATGTTCTATCTTTCCGCTCTCGTTTTCTTCAGGAAACAGCCGGCATTGCCCTGGCAGAGGTATCTCGCACTGTGTGTCGCCTCGGGGCTTGCGATCGGAGCAGGGTGGGAGGCGTTCGAACTGGGCCTTGCCATCCGGTACGGCTTTCCGCCGTTCCATTTCGTCGATTCGCTCTCTGACATGTGCTTCGACGCGGCAGGACTCTGCCTTGCTGCGTACGGCGCCGCGCCGCTCCTTCGGAGCAGCGCGGCGCCTCGTGTATAATGTTCGCATGACAGCACGCTTCAAGCTCACCTTCGCTTCCGGTGCAGAAACGGTCACGGGCTCAAATTTCCTGCTCGAGGGCCCGCTGGACGCGCACGACGCGCCGCTCCTCCGCATTCTCGTGGACTGCGGCCTGGTCCAGGGCGAGAAGCTTGCCGATGATGCGAATTGGGCGCCTTTTCCTTTCGATCCCAAAACTATCGACTACCTGTTCGTGACGCATTCGCACATCGACCATGTCGGCCGCATCCCCAAGCTCATACATGACGGCTTTGCAGGGAAGATCATCGCCACGCCGCCCACCTGTGCGCTCGCAAAACCCATGCTCGAAGACACCGGTGCCATACTCGGCCGCACGGAGGAGAACGATCTGAGCAAAATCTATTCGCCCGACATGATCGAGCGCGCTTCGCGCGGGTGGGAAGAGCTGCCGTACGGCAAGGCTCGCGAGCTTGTCCCTGGAGTCTCTGTGACGTTCCGCGATGCAGGGCATATTCTCGGTTCGGCATACGTCGAATTCATGCTTGGCGCGACCAAGCTCGTTTTCTCCGGAGACCTTGGCAATTCGCCTTCGCCCATATTGCCCGATACGACCCCGCTCAAGGGGGCTGACTACCTCCTCACGGAGAGCGTATACGGCGACCGCAACCACGAAAACCGCGACGAGCGCCGCGGCATGCTCAAGGAAGTATTGCTTGAAAATTACCGCAAGGCTGGCACCCTTATTATCCCGGCATTCTCGCTCGAGCGCACACAGGAGCTTTTGTATGAGATAGACGAGCTGGTGGAGGGGAAACAGATACCGAAAATGCCCGTATACCTCGACTCGCCGCTTGCGATCAAGGTCACCGGGATCTATCGCCGCTTTGCCGACTACTTCAACGCCGAGATCCGCGAAGGCCTTACCCGAGGCGACGACCCGTTCCAGTTCCCCGGCCTCACCGAGACGCCGGAAGCCGACGACTCCAAGGCAATCTTGCGCAAACCTGATCCGAAGGTCATCATCGCCGGCTCGGGCATGTCTAGCGGCGGCCGCGTCGTGCACCATGAGCAGAACTATCTCGGCGATCCGAAGAACACGCTGCTGCTCATCGGCTACCAGGCGGCGGGCACCATGGGCCGCCGGATCGAGGAGGGCGCGAAGAGCGTGACGATCAACCGCGAGACCGTGCCCGTGCGCGCGACGGTCCGGAAGATCAGCGGCTACTCCGGTCATAAGGACAGCGATGCGCTTGTGGATTTTGTGGCCGGTTCGCGCGGCACGCTCAAGAAGGTGTACGCCGTGCTCGGCGAGCCCAAGGCCACCACGTATCTCGCACAACGCATCCGCAACGAACTCGGTGTCTCTGCCGAGGCTCCGGCGGGCGGGAAGAGCGTGATTCTCGAGTGCGAGTGATATACTGGATCCATATGCAGACACGGAGGCCGGTCCTCATAGCTTTGTATGATGCACATCACGATGGCACGCATGACGCGCGCCCTGAGCTGCGTGCGGAGGCGCGCAGACTTGGGGTGCTGATCGGAAAGGAGGGCATGGGCATCGTGGTTCGGCAGGGATCGCCCTTAGTGGCTGAATCGCTTTTTGGATTGGCGGGTGCGCATTCGGCGCCCGCCATCATTCTTTCGCCGGCGGCAAGTATCCGCGAGCATGAGGAGGCGTTTGGCCTCGCGCACCTGGCCGCGCCGACCGTCTACACCGGCCGCGGCGCAGTAGGCGCCGACAGCATGGCTCTGCATTCTGCCGCCGCCGCCGTCGTCTTCGGCGCGGAGCCCAGGGCCCTCGACCACGTGCTCTCGCAGGCCGAACATGTCCGTTGCGTGATCGGGATCCTCACGGACGAGTCCGCGCACGAGCTCTCTGAACGCATCCACGCCCGCCGCCCAAGTCTTGCTGGGCGAGTGGTCATTGCAGCGGACCCAGAAACCCTCGTCTCCAAGATCGCAGCTGGACTCCGCAGTCGATCGTTCTCCGAATGAACGCTCTGCACGCACAGAAAAAGCCGCCCATTCGGGCGGCTTTTTCTGTGCTGCGCGATTACGCGAGCGTCTTCATGACCCGCTCCATCGTCTCCGGCTTGTGCTCGGCGAGATAGGCGAGGACCTTGCGGTCGAGCACGATGCCCTTGGCCTTTGCGGAGCCCATGAGCTTGGAGAACGACGTGCCGTTCGCCTTGGCGACCGCGGAGATCTTGGTCTGCCAGAGGCCGCGGTTCGTGCGCTTCTTCTGCTTGCGGTGCGCGAAGGCGTGCTTGCCGGCATGGCGCAGCGCGTCTTTGGCCATCGGCTTCTTGGTGCTGCGGCCGAAACGATAGCCCTTGGCCGCCTTGAGGATGTTGCGGCGGCGCTTATTCTTGATTGTACCTCTCTTTACGCGTGACATATGTGTATCGGAAAGCCGTTAGTTGTAGGGAAGGACGCGGCTCTTGTCCTTGTTGCTCATCGTGAAGTCCTGGCCGACCTTGCCGGAGAGCTGCTTGCTGCGCGACTGCTTCGCGTTGAAATGGTTGAATCCCGGCGTGCGCGCCTTCATCTTGCCATTCTTCGTGATCTTGATGCGCTTGGTGACTGATTTCTTGGTCTTCATATGCTTACTTCGCTTTCTCGATCACGAGGGCGAGGCCTTTCGGCCCGCGCTTCGGCTCTTCGGCGATCTTGAACGGTTCGGTGATAAAGTGGAGCACCCGGTCGAGGCGTTCTTTGAGGAACTGCTCGGCCTGGTACTTCGTCCTGCCTGAAAGGTAGAGCTCAACCTTGATCCGGTGCCCCTCGCCGAGCCACTTCGAGGCCTGCTTGGCCTTGAGCTCCAGGTCGTGCTCGCCGGTGGCGACCTTGATCTGGATAGACTTGGTTTCGGTGCGCTTGGCGCCCTGCTTCATCTTCTTTTCCTTCTTGCTCTCGAGGTACTGGAACTTGCCGTACTCCATGATCTTAGCGATCGGGGGGACTGCGTTCGGGCCGGTCTCGATGAGATCCAGGCCTTTCGACTGGGCAAGCGCGAGAGCCTCCTTGAGGGGGAAGACGCCGAGGTTCTGGCCCTCTTCGTCGAGGACGCGGAGCTCGGTCGCGCGGATATAGAGATTGGTTCTGATCTTTCCTTTCAAGTGTTTTCGGCCCCGTGCGAAGCGGGGCGCTACGGAGGCATAGTATCGCATTTTGGGCTTGGCGTCAATGAGCGGAATACGGGGCGCGGGACCTTCGGTCCCGCGCCCCGTATCCGTGCCCGGAAGGCTTTCCAGCCCTCCGGTCAGGACGTGCCGTGCGCGTGCATGCCCATGCGGACCGTCTCCCTGTCTTCGGCGAACCCGGCGAGGAACATAGCCGTGCCGAGCGCTATGTAGAGCCAGGCCGCCGCCGCGTTCACCCCGAGGAAGCCGAGGACGTTGGCCGTGCCGGCGGCGGTCATCACGCCGAAGCCGACGAGAGCGAGCAGGAAGTACACGATGCCCATGATCTTGAGCCAGAGCGCCGAGCGGCTTTCGCTCGCCGAGACTCCAAGCATGATCAGGCCGGCAAGTATGTTGAATATGCCTATGCCTACATTCGCGTAGAAGTATCCGGCCTCGCTCAAGAAGGCGTTCGGCATGAAGCCGACAATGCCCGCGAGGAGCAGCACCACGCCCGCTATCCGTGCAAGAATTCGTGCCATAGCCGTATGGCGAAGCGTATAGCTCCGCAGATTATCCGTGCGACCTTTCATGAATGCGTCTATGCATTCACAAGAGAACTAACGGACGGATGGGCGGCATATGACAGGCAAACGGCGCCGGAGCGAAGCTCCGGCGCCGTTTGCAACACTACTGCACGGCTTACGCCGCGCGCTTGCCCATGCCCGAGAGGAAGAGGAGCACGCCGAGAGCGACGTGGAGCCAATTGTCCGCGCCATTTACCTCGACGATGCCCAGGAGGTTGCCCTGGCCCATGGCTGGCGTCATGAGGAAGCCGAGCACGGCCACGACCAGATACACGACGCCGATGATCTTGAGCCACTTCGCTGCCTTCATGTCCGTGCCGGACGCGAAGAGGAGGACGAGGCCGAAGAGCACGTGTACGACGTTGTGCGCCAGATTGGCGTGGAAGAAGCCGCTGTCGCCGACGATCGGGTTCGGGAAGAACCCGAGCACGCCGACGAGCAGGAAGACGACACCCCACACCTTCGCAAGAGTCTTTGCCATAATTGTTTGAAAATTGCGGGCAAGCCCGCCTATTGTTTCGACCTGTCCCGTAATTATAGGAAATGCGCTATACTCCAGCAAGCAGATGAGCAACTATCTCGACAATCCCAAGGCCCGCTTCGACTACGAGATTCGCAACGAGTACGAGGCCGGCATCGAGCTTCTCGGCCACGAGGTCAAGTCCGCCCGCGCCGGTCACGGCTCGCTCACAGGCTCGTATGTCATCGTGCGCGGGGGAGAGGCCTTCGTTACCGGCATGCGACTCGACCCGTACCAGCCGGGCAATCTGCCGGAAGGATACGATGCGACCCGCACGCGCCGGCTCCTGCTGACGAAAAAGGAGCTTGCCGAGCTCGCCGACGCCGATTCGACCAAGGGATTGACTCTTGTGCCTCTCGCGTTGTATAATAAAGGAGGCAAGGTCAAGGTGCGGCTCGCCGTCGCCCGCGGCAAGAAGAAATTCGACAAGCGGGAGACCATCAAGAAGCGCGAGACCGACCGGGACATTCGCCGCGTGCTCAAGCGCTAGCTCGCGCCGAATGCGCGCTCGCTTTTGACAGCAGCATATATGGGGATGAAATGAATAGACACCGGGCCGCATCGGCATGTGCGCGCCGAGCATGGAACGCATCTCGCAAATCCGCCGTTCCAACTCCCAATTGCAATCGCAACTGGAAAGGCCCAGAAGTCGCCGTATTTCGCGGCGAACGACTTCGCCTTCGCGCTCGCCTAAATTTAGGTCATCGCGACGTCTCTCCCGCCGAATCCTGATAGGAGGCGAGAGGCGCAATATTCTCAGGATAGGGGACAGCCGCGCTTCAGGCTGAACCCGAGACTTCGAAGCTCGGAGCATGCGTGTTTTGTCGCTTTCAAAGCACATGCTCTCAAAACTTCAAAATCGACTACGCGCGTAGATTCGCGCCGAAAAGCCCGGTGCACGGGGGTTCGCTGCCCCCCATCTCCACCACGAAAAATATCCTTACTTTGTAAGGGTATTTTTCTTTGTACATACCGGGCTAGTGAACCAAACTATTGACATATAGATGAATTGGTATCAGTATGAGAAAAATTGAAAGAGTATGGAACTATTGAAAAGCATCTATCCCGAGAACGAGATATTTGTTGCTCCCTTGGAGTTTAATGAAGCCGACCGCTCGCTGATTTTAAATTGTAATGTGCCGCCGACATCAGGTTATACAGTAGGCAATCTGTCATACATCACGGCAGAGAACTACGTAAGAATACTTTCACAGTCCTGTTACGTGTTAGCAGAAAAATTGATTGAAGGTAATACCTTAGCGTTGGACATCACGATTGAACAATTCAGAAAAGCGGCAATTGAGTACCAGTTATTTTATCGCAATCTCGCGATGACATTTCATTCCTTGACCGAAAAAGGGCAATCGTTTCTTATGACCCTTTCGTTGAAAGATTTTAAAGAAATTAAACGTATGGATGATTACGTGCTATTTTCTTTTGAAAACAAACGGTGTGTTATTTCGGGCGAGATGAGTTTCATCTACAAAGGCGGGAAATAAATGAAGTATTAGGAGAGCAGTTATCTTTGCGATGACTGCTCCCTTTTAGTTTCAATACTCTACTTGTGGCTCTTGCAATAAGGAATTAACAAGCATTCCCAAGCAATTTCTGCATATTCGGGCTGCTCTGGTAATACACCCAAAACCGAGAAAGGTGGTCTTTCAAGCGGTTCAACGTATTTCGCCGCATCTCCACATCTGAATAAATACTCGTTAAGATCGCGTGCGGACGCATTCCGTCACTGTCCCGTTTTCCTGTATACTGTCCTGGCGCGGCCGTGCCAGGCTCGTCACCCGCAAGCGGCGCCGCGCGTAGACTATATATATGGACAACACACCCGCGGGCGGCCCGACCGAGCGCCCCAAGCAGAACCAGGAAACCCCCAAGCCGAAGATCTCGCGCCAGATTGCGCTCGCGGTCTTCGTTTTCATGCTCATCACGGCAGCGTACATACTCGTTTCCGGCACTGCGTCTCCCGAGAAGGAGCTTTCGCTTTCGGAACTTGCGTCCGGCGTGGTCAAGGGAGATGTCGCGAAGATCGAGATCTCCGGCGACTCGCTCAAGGTAGAGATGCGCGACGGCACCAAGGCGACGGCCAAGAAAGAATCCGAAGCCTCGCTCTCCGAGACGCTCGCCAACTACGGCGTCTCGGCCGAGGAGCTTGCGGCTACGAGCATCACAGTCAAGAGTGAGAGTACGGTCGTTTATTGGCTCTTCAACATCATCCCGATCGTCCTGCCCATCGCGCTCATCGGCGTGTTCTTCTGGATGATCACCCGCCAGGCCAAGGGTACTGGCATGCAGGCCTTCACGTTCGGGCAGTCCAAGGCGCGTATGACCGATCCGTCCGACACGAGCAATAAGATCACGTTCAAGGACGTGGCCGGCGCGAAAGAGGCCAAGGAGGAATTGAAAGAGATCGTGGATTTTCTGCGCAATCCGAAAAAGTTTTTGGATATCGGCGCGCGCATACCGAAAGGAGTGCTGCTCACCGGATCGCCGGGCACGGGCAAGACGATGCTCGCCCGTGCGGTGGCGGGGGAGGCGAACGTGCCGTTCTTCCATCTCTCCGGTTCCGAGTTCGTGGAGATGTTCGTCGGCGTTGGCGCGAGCCGCGTGCGCGATCTGTTCCAGCGTGCCAAGAAGGCCGCGCCCGCGATTGTCTTCATGGACGAGATCGATGCTGTCGGCCGCGTGCGCGGCACGGGCATCGGCGGCGGTAATGACGAGCGCGAGCAGACATTGAACCAGATTCTCGTCGAGATGGACGGCTTCGAGCCGAACGACAAGGTGATCGTCATAGCTGCGACCAACCGCAGCGACGTGCTCGACCCGGCGCTTCTGCGCCCGGGCCGCTTCGACCGCCGCGTCACGCTCGACCTGCCCGACCGCAGCGACCGCGAAGCGATACTTGCCGTGCACGCCAAGCAGAAGCCGCTGGCCGAAGACGTGAATCTCAAAGTCATCGCCGAGCGCACGAGCGGATTCTCCGGCGCCGATCTGTACTCGCTCATGAACGAGGGCGCGATCCTGGCCGCGCGGGAGAATCGCACCAAGGTCTCGCAGTTCGATCTTGTGCGTTCGATCGAGAAAGTGCTGCTCGGGCCTGAGCGCAAGAGCCACATCCTCACCACGGCAGAGAAACGCCGCACTGCGTACCACGAGGGCGGACATGCGGTCGTGGCAAGCGTGCTCCCGGATTCCGATCCCGTGCATAAAGTGTCCATCGTCGCGCGCGGCAGGGCGGGAGGCTACACGCTCAAGATCCCGATAGAGGAGCGCCGGCTGCAGACCCGCGCCGAATTCCTCGACGACATCGCGATGGCGCTCGGCGGTCTGGCCGCGGAGCGCATCGTCTTCGGCGACATCACGACCGGTCCTTCGAACGACCTCCAGGTCGCGACCGGCCTTGCCCGTGCCATGGTCACGCGCTGGGGCATGAGCGACGAGATCGGACCAGTGGCGCTCGAGTCGGACGGCGGCCGGCCGCTCTTCGGCGGGCAGGCAGCGAGCGGGGAGATGAGCGAGGCCATGCACGCCCGCGTGAACTCCGAGGTCAAGCGCATCATGGACGAAAACCTCGCCCGCGCCGTCGCCGTGCTCACCGAGCACCGCACAGTCCTCGATGCCGTGGCTGAGAAGCTGGTCGAGGCTGAAACGCTCGAGCAACCTGAGTACGAGGCGATCATTGCCGCGTATGGCATCAAGCTCAAGAAAAAGGGGGACATCGTTGCCGAGATCGCCAAGGCCGAAGTGCCGCTTGAGGCGGATGTGTAAATTGTCTTTGTCCGTAAAATGCTATAGGCTGTCCTTGTACCGCCCTTAGCTCAGCTGGTTAGAGCATCGAGCTTATACCTCGAGGGTCCTTGGTTCGAGTCCAAGAGGGCGGACCAGATCAGACTGCTTGCGGCGCGCCAAGTCAAGGTGGACTTCGGCGCGCCGTTACCGTACTATGTACGGGTATATGCCGTGGTCCCGAATGAAGAAGCCGCTTTTCGGAGCAGTTATCGCCCTTTCGGCAATTTTTGCCGTCATTGCCGGAGTGCGCGCGGCCACCTGGACTACGAACAGCAATTCGTCCGGATCGCGCACGTGGTTCGGCATTGCCTGTTCGAGCGACTGCAGCAAAATCCTCGCTGTCGACAATTCGTCTAGCTCGGCGAATATGTACCTTTCTCCGGACGGCGGCGTGACTTGGAATACGCTTACTGGCGCAGGCACCCGCCAGTGGAAACATGCCGCGATCTCGGCCGACGGCACGACAATGCTGGTGTCCGAGCTCGACGGATGGCTCTGGTATTCGACCAATACAGGATCCACTTGGGCGACGGCAGCGACGATCGGCACGGGTCAGTGGACAGGCGTGGATATCTCGGATGATGGCACGACGATGGTCGCCATCGCCAACGGTGGCGGTAAGGTGGGTTTTTGGAAATCGACGAATACAGGTGCCAGCTGGACCAATCCGACAGGCCTCGGCTCATTGACGCCGAACGCGATCGCCTGCTCGAGCGACTGCTCGAAGATCATTGTCGGTATGTTCGGCAACAATATCTACCGCTCGTCCGACACCGGCGCGAACTGGTCCGCGCTTTCCAATTCGACCTCCGGATTCTATACCGGCGTTGCGTCCTCCTCCGACGGCACGAAGCTTGCGGCCGTCCTTTCATTCGGCGGCGCACTCTCGACTTCTTCGAACAGCGGCACAAGTTGGACGGACCAGTCAGATGCCGGTACGGGCGGCGGCGGTTTGTGGTCCGGCGTGGCGATGTCGAGCGACGGTACCACGATGCTTGCCGTGACGACCACGATCGTGCGCCTCTCGACGAATTCCGGTGTGAACTGGACCACGCAGACCGATCCGGGCACGGCTACGTGGCGCAGAGCCACGATGTCGAGCGACGGCACGTTTATGGCGGTCGGCGGCACGAGCACCTATATATGGACGTCCGGCACGCCGCCCGTCACCGCTCCGACCGTCACTACGCGGCCGGCGAGCTCGATCACGACCACTACGGTCACGCTCAATGGAACTATCACGTCGACCGGCAATGCGAACCCGACGACACGCGGCTTCGAGTACGGTACGTCCTCGACCAGCTTCAGTCTCTCTACGTTTGCGACCGGCAGCTTTACCGCCACTGCCTATTCGATGAATGTCACTGGCCTTTCCTGTAATACTGGCTATTATTATCGTGCGTACGCTACGAACACGGGCGGTACGGGCTATGGAACCGCGACAGGCTTTACTACGAGCGCCTGTCCGACCGCACCGACCACGACCACGGGGACGGCGACTTCCTTCACGTACGGTACGGCAACAATCTCCGGCACGATCACGAGTACGGGCGGCGAAAATCCGAGCTCGCGGTACGTTGAGTACGGTCTTACGGCCAGCTATGGCCTCACGAGCACTGTGGAAACCGGGTCGTTTGCGACAGGTAGCTTCACGGCGCGCGCCAAGGGTCTTGCGCAGGGAAGTACGTACCATTACCGCATGTGCTCGACGAACACTGCGGGCACGGGCTGCGGATCTGACTCGACCTTCACTACGCTCGCCGCGCCCGGCCAGCCGACAGGACTCTCTGCGACTGCAGGTTATGCGCAGGTATCTCTCACGTGGGCCGCTCCGGCCTCGAGCGGTGACTATACTCTCACGGACTACTTGGTTGAATATAAACCCTCTGCTGATTCTTCATGGATTTTGTTTGCGGACGGAGTCTCGACGGCGACCAGTGCAACGGTGACTGGTCTCTCAAATGGTTCAGGATATGATTTCCGCGTCTCTGCCAAGAGCTACGCAGGTGCGGGTACGGCATCGAGTACGGCGAGCGCAACGCCATCGTCTACGTCTACTGCTCCGAATGCGCCATCCGGCCTCGCTGGCACGGGGGCGAGTGGTCAGATATCGCTCACCTGGAGCGCTCCGAGCAATAATGGCGGTTCGGCGATCACCGATTACGTAGTGCAATACAAGACACTCACGGCCACTTCCTACACGACATTTTCTGATGGCACGAGTACGACTGCCGCCGCGACGGTGACCGGACTTACAAACGGCACGGGTTACAATTTCCGCGTCGCAGCGACGAATTCTGTCGGTACGAGTTCGTATTCTTCGGCGATCACTGTCGGCGCGGGCAGCGCGATCTATCGTCATATTTTGGGCACCGGTCAGAGTCTCGCCGAAGGCGTGAACTCTGCTCCGGCACTATCCACTACGCAGCCATACAGCAACAAGAGTCTTTCTAACACGCCGATCTCGGGCCTTTCGGCGCCGCTGATCGCGCTTGTGGAAGGTGTGGTGGCTCGCGAATCGCCCGCCTCAGGCCGCGCGAACTCGCTCGCCGCAGCCATGTCCGGCAATCCGGGGATCATCGACACTATTCATGCTGCCGGCGGCGTGGGCTACTCGGGCATCAAGAAGGGCGGTTCCAACGCGGCATACTCGAACGGTCAGACACAGGCTTCTGTCGCTAAGGCACAAACAATTGCCGCGGGCGCCTACTACCTTCCGTTCGCTGTCACGATCGTGCACGGCGAGACCGACCAGATCAACGGCACAAGCCAGTCTGCATATGCGGCTGACATGGCCGAGATGCAGGTCGATTACGAGGGTGATTGGAATGCGCTCACTGGCCGTTCCGACACGATCCCGCTCTTCCAGAGCCAGATGAACACGAACTCGGTGGGTTATATTGCGACGGCACAGCTGGACGCGCATCGTGCTAATCCCGGGAAGGTGATCCTTATCGGTCCGAAATATCAATACGACTACGGCGCGGATGACCACTTGCATCTCACGAACACGTCCTCCAAGCTTCTCGGCGAGATGTTCGGCAAGGTTATGAAGAAAGTGCTCGTAGACGGCCAGACTTGGGATCCGCTCATGCCGGTGTCGGTGACCCGTTCCGGCACGACTGTGCTCGTGGACGTGCATATTCCGACGGGGGCGCTGGCTATAGATACGACGAACATGGCCGCGCGCACGGACTATGGTTTTGAGTTCGTGCAGACAGGCGGCAGCGCCATCTCGGTCACCGCCGTGAGCCTGACCGACTCGAATCGTAAGATAGCTCTGACGCTCTCTGGCGTGCCGGACGGTACCAATCCGCGCATCCGCTACGCTTGGGGTTGCGAGAATCATCCGAATGACAACACGTATTCGCAGTGCGGCGACCCTGACGACAGCGGTGCGAATGGCGGCAATATTCGCGACACGGACTCGACGACATCGCCTTCGTCTGCCGGCACCGGTACGGCCCTGTACGACTGGCTTGTCACGTTTGATGACCCCATCACCGATACGACATACCCGAATGCGCCGACGAGCTTCACGGTCACGCCGTCGAGCGGCCAGGCGGCGCTCGTATGGGCGGAGCCGGAAGTGGATGGCGGCGCTTCTATCACGGATTATGTCGTCGAATACAAATCTTCCTCCGCGTCCGCATGGAGTACGTTCTCCGATGGCACATCTACTGCGACGAGTGCAACCGTCACCGGTCTGTCAAACGGCACGTTATACCAATTCCGTGTCTCGGGCGTGAACTCAATAGGGCAGGGCGATCCGTCCGTCGTGGTCTATACGACCTCTGCCGGCGTGCCTGACGCTCCGACCAGTCTCGCCGGCACCGGTGGTAACGCGCAGGTCTCGCTCACCTGGAGTGCGCCCGCATCGACGGGCGGCTCGGCGATCAGCGACTATATCGTCGAATATAAGACATCGGCTGCTACGTCGTTCAGTACGTTCGCCGACGGCACATCCGCCTCTACGTCAGCCCTCGTCACTGGTCTTGCCAACAATACCGCGTATGATTTCCGCGTCTACGCGGTCAATGCGAGCGGCACGTCGAGCGCATCCGGTACGGCAAGCGCGACGACTTCCGGTGTGCCCGACGCTCCGACCAGTCTGAGTGCGACAGTCGGTAATGCGGAGATCTCGCTCACCTGGACTGCGCCTTCGGATAACGGCAGCGCGATCACGGACTACGTGATCGAGTACCGGCTGACGGCCGCTACCGCATTCTCGACTTTCTCCGATGGCACCTCCACTGCAACGAGCGCGACCGTTACCAGTCTTACGAACGGTTCGGACTATACGTTCCGTGTTTCTGCTACCAATGCCGTGGGTACGAGCTCTGCTTCGAGCACTACTACCGCCACACCAGCGGCCGTGCCTGATGCGCCGACCAGCCTTGCTGCCACGCCAGGCAACGTGCAGGTTTCGCTGACTTGGACGGCACCTTCTGGAAACGGCAGTTCGATTACCGACTATGTCGTCGAATATAAGACATCGGCCGCCACGTCCTTCAGTACGTTCGCCGACGGCACTTCGACAGCGACAAGCGCCACGGTCACGAGCCTCTCCAATGGCACTGCCTACGATTTCCGCGTCTCTGCCACGAACTCGATCGGCACAGGTTCTGTCTCTGCAACGGCAAGCGCGACGCCGCGCACTACGCCGGGGCAGCCGACCGGCCTTGCTGCCACGGCGGGCGATTCTCAAGTCACGCTCGCCTGGAGCGCTCCGGCCTCGAACGGCGGCTCTGCCATAACCGACTATGTGATCGAATACCGACTTTCGACAGCGACGGCGTTCTCTACGTTTGCTGACGGGACATCGACAACGACAGCTGCGACCGTGACCGGGCTCTCGAACGATTCCGCGTATGATTTCCAGGTGACTGCGGTAAACGCGAGCGGGTCCGGAACCGCTTCCGCTACGGCAAGCGCCACTCCTGTTGCCGCAAGCTCTTCGTCGGATTCCTCGACCCCGGCCGTCAGACGTTCTACGGCAAATTATGTGCAGGCGCTCAATGCCGCACGTGAAGCTGGTCGCGTGAGCGCAACAGCGAGCGGAACATATCGCTCGCCGATCGACCTCTCTGTCCGCAGCTGCCCTGCATTTGCCGGGAACATCTCGTATAATTCCAAGGCCAACAGTACGGCCGAGGTCACGATCTGGCAGGCATTCTATAACCAGGAACTTGGTACGGCACTCCCGCTCACCGGATTCTTCGGTCCGATGACGCTGCAGGCAACCAAGGACTTCCAGGCTCGGTATGCGGCCGAAGTGCTTGTTCCGGGCGGTCTCGCACGTCCTACCGGCACGATCTATGGCTATACCCGGGCCAAGGCGAACGCGCTGCTCGGCTGCGGCGGTACTGCCGTTCCGGTTGCCGCGCCGGCATCGGTGCCGCCTGTTGCGCCTGCCGCTCCGGCTGCTCCCGTTGCCGCTCCGGCCGGCTCCTATGCTTCGCCGATAGACGGTTCGCCCAAGGCCTGTCCGGCGTTCAGTACCGACGCACAGTATGACTCGCAGGCCAACGACCGCGCTGAAGTCCGTCTCTGGCAGGCGTTCTTCAACAAGGAGCTTGGCACGTCACTTGAACTCTCCGGATACTTTGGGTCGGGCACGCTGCAAGCCGCGAAGGATTTCCAGACCCGTTATGCTACGGAGATTCTTGCGCCGGGCAACCTCACCAAAGCTACTGGCACCATATACGGCTATACCCGGGCCAAGGCGAACGCGCTGCTCGGCTGCACGAACTAAATGCTTCGTTACCTCAAGTTTTTGTCTGCGTACGCGAAAGGGGAGAAGGGCAGGATCTGCCTGATCCTCTTTTTCGTCATGCTCTCGCAGGGCTTTTCGCTGCTCGAGCCATATTTCTTTGCTACCATCCTCGACAAGTACCTCGCGCATCCGTACGGGTTCGGCAGTCAGGCCGAATTCTTCCGCGGACTGACCCGCATTGTACTCATGTGGATCGGAGCTGCGTTCGCTGCGCGCACGTTCAAGAACTTCCAGTCGTATCTCGTGGGCACGGTCTCCGACCGCATCGGCATCCGGGTCTTCGAGCACGCCTATGCGCATGTCCTCGCTCTCCCGATGAGCTTTCATTCGCGCGAGAAGGCGGGCGAGGTCTTCCGTAAGCTCTCCAAAGCGCGCGACGACGTGACGGCGCTTTTCTCCGTGCTCTTCGACAAAATATTCCAGAATACGTTCACGATCAGTGTTGTGTTCGTCGTGGTCTTTACGCACTCATGGCGTATCGGTCTCGCGCTTTTCGCCTTCGTGCCGGTATTCGTCTTTGTCACACGGCTGTTCAATCGGCGGATCAAGCGGGCGCAGGCCGAGATCAACCGGATCAACGAGCAGCTTTTCGGCTCCAGTTTCGAAGCTGTGAGCCATATCGAACTGGTCAAAGCATTCTCGTCTGAGAAGCATGAGGAGGCAAATCTTGCGCACGACAACGCGCTCTCGCACCTGCGCCTGAAAAAGAAGACTGTAGCATACCAGTCGCTCGGCTTCGCGCAGGGCACCGTGATCAACCTTGCCCGCGTGGTGCTGCTCTGGTGGGGATCGGTGCTTTCGTTCCGCGGACTGCTCTCGTTCGGCAATGTCGTGCTTTTCAATTTCTACTCGTTCTACATTTACCAGCCGCTCTACGAACTCGGCGATATCTCCACCAAGTACAACGAGGGCATTGCCGCCGTAGACCGGCTCAAGAGCGTACTCGACGAACCAGTGACGATACGCAGCGCGCCGAATGCGCGCGCTGCGGAGAAACTCGAAGGCCGCGTCGAGTTCCGCAACGTGTCGTTCAGCTATGCGGCAGGGGAGCGGCCGATTCTCAAGAATGTCTCGTTTCTGGTCGAGTCTGGCAAGAAACTGGCCCTCGTCGGCACGACGGGCTCGGGCAAGAGCACGGTCATCAAGCTCCTGCTGCGCTTCTACGAGCCGACCGAAGGGCAGATCCTGGTCGACGGCCGCGATATCAAGGAATACGATATCGAGAGTTTGCACAAGCGCATCGGTCTTGTACTGCAGGACAATGTGCTTTTCAATACGACGATCGCCGACAACGTGCGCTACGGCAGCTTCGGCGCCTCGGACGAGGCAGTCGCGGACGCGGCCCAGCGCGCGAGTCTGCAGCCATTCATTGCGAAGCTCGAGAAGGGGCTGGCCACAATGGTGGGCGAGCGCGGCCTGATGGTCTCGGGCGGCGAGAAACAGCGCATCGCCATCGCGCGCAGTATCATCAAGCGGCCGGACATTCTCGTCTTCGATGAGGCCACGAGCGCGCTCGACAGTCATACGGAAGAGGCCATTCGCGCGTCCATTGCCGAGATATCAAAAGGCGTGACGAGCATCACGGTCGCACACCGCTTCGCGACGGTGATAGATTCCGACGAGATCGTCTTGCTTGTTGGCGGCGAGGTGCGCGAGCGCGGCACGCACAAGGAACTCGTCGCTCAGGGCGACGAATACGCGAAGATTTACAACCTGCAGACCCAACGCCATGCCGCGGGCCTTGCGCTCGGGGAAGAGCGGTAGTTTCTATTCAAAATGCAATTCAAGTTTCTTCGTGTCAAGCAACTCTTTCAGCCGGGGGTATTTTGAGAGGGAGGGGTCGTCCGCGATGAGTGCTGCAGCCTCCGCTCGCGCAGCCTCGACCATCTTGATGTTCTTGATGGCCTCCATGCCCAGGTCGGTGATGCCCCACTGCTTGGCCCCGCCGAGCTCGCCCGCGCCGCGGAGCGCAAGGTCGAGCTCGGAGAGCTCGAAGCCGTTCTTCGCGGTCTTGAGGGCCTTGAGGCGCTCGGCAGTCTTGTCGGACTTGGTCTCGGCGAAGAGCCAGCAGTACGCCTGGTGTGTCGATGTCGCGCGGCAACTCG
>CAYMVF010000003.1:16700-22422 GCA_964394045.1 uncultured Candidatus Saccharibacteria bacterium
CGCCTGGTGTGTGCCGCGGATCACGCGGCCGCGCAGCTGGTGCAGCTGCGCCAGGCCGAAGCGCTCGGCGCCTTCGATCACGATCATTGTCGCGTTCGGCACGTTCACGCCCACTTCGACCACACTCGTCGCGCAGAGGATATCGAGCTTGTGCGCCGCGAAGGCCTCCATGACCTCGTCTTTTTTCTTCGGCGTCATTTTGGAATGCAGGATGCCGACGGAATACTCAGGGAACAGAGCGGCGAGATGTTTTGCCTCGGCCGTGACCGAGCGCGCCTGCACGGCCAGCTCCTTCTCCGGATCCGGCTCGTCGATGCGCGGGCAGATTACATAGAGTTGGCGGCCGGCGCGCATTTCGGCGCGGATGGCCGCGTATGTCTCCTCGCGCTGTGCCGGCAGTACGATCTCCGTGATGATGGGCTTGCGCCCCGCGGGCATCTGGTCGAGCACGGAGAGGTCGAGATCTCCGTAGATCGTGAGGGCGAGCGTGCGGGGGATCGGCGTCGCCGTCATCGAGAGCAGGTGCGGCGCGAAGCCCTCCTTGGTCACGAGTTTCTTGCGCTGCATGGTGCCGAAGCGGTGCTGCTCGTCAATGATGGCGAGCGCGAGATGCTTGAACTTCACGCTCTTCTGGATGAGCGCATGCGTTCCGATGAGGATCGGGATCTCGCCGCTGGCGACCCACTTGAGCAGCTGCGTGCGCGATATGTTCGTCCACGGTTCGCGTGCGCTTGCTACCTTGGTCGGGAATTTCCGGCAGCCGCTTCCGGTGATCAATCCGACGGATATTCCCGTATGTTTGAAATACTGGATGAAGTTCTCGAAATGCTGCGTGGCTAGGATCTCCGTCGGCGCCATGTAGGCCACCTGCAGATTGCCGAAATCCTTGCCGTCCGGCCGTGTTTTGATCGCCGCGTAGGCGAGCGTGGCCGCGACGGCCGTCTTGCCCGAACCGACATCGCCCTCAAGCAGGCGGGCCATGGGACGTTGCTTCGCCATGTCGGCAAGCATCGTGCGGATAGCATTCGTCTGTGCGGCCGTCGGCTCGAAGGGGAACCGGCCCATGAAGTCCGCAATGTCTTTCGGGTCGTCTCGCACCGGATACGACTTGTTCTCGAGATAGCTCTCGCGCTCGATCTTCCGCGCGAGCTGTATGCAGAAGACTTCCTCGAACGCGAAGCGCTTGCGCGCGGCCTTCGCGTCGTTTTCTGTCATGGGGGAGTGCATCCAGACGAGCGCGGTCGAAAGTTTGGGCAGGCTGTATCGCTTGAGTATGTCGGCTGGCAAGTAATCCGCCAGGTCCTGTGCCACGCCGCTTTGTATGATCGCCTGCACCTTGTGATAGATGAAGCGGCTCGTCACGCCGCGCGTTTCGCGGTAGATGGGAAATCCGTACATCGACCCTGCTTCGGCGTCAGACCCGAAGAGCGAGCCATGCGTGTCGATCGGCAGCGCATTCTTTTCCTTGAGTTCCGGGTTGGAAAGGAAGAGACCGCTTTTGCCCTCGGCGACCTTTCCGGACAGTTCGACAGTGTCGCCGTCATGCACCATCTTGGCCATGTACGCCTGGTTGAACCAGATCACGGGAATGCTGCCCGAGCTGTCTTCGAGCACGGCCTCGCCCATGGCTCGGCCGCTTCGGAATGCCTTGCGCGCCTTGAGTTTGCCGATGCGGCCGTAGAGCGTGACGCTGTCGCCAGCCGAGATATCGCGGATGAGCTTGATCTCCGAGATATTCGAGTAGCGGACGGGGAAGTAGTACAGGATGTCGCGCACGGTGCGGATGCCGATGCGCGCGAGCGCCTTGCGCTGGTCTTCCGGCATGCGGAAATGTTTTGAAAGGTCGTCGCCGGGCTGCATAGAGCCTGATTATCCCAAGAAACAAAGATTTTCCGAATATTGACTTTTTAATTTATATATGCTATCATATACAAAACAGAAAATATGAAAAAATTCTTTTTAGCTGTCATGATCCTTTTTGCGCCTTTGGTTGCTGGGGCCCAGAATGTCAAACAGCGCGTCAGTACTTCAGCTGTTGATATTGCCGCTCCTCTTGATCTCCCTCGATACGCTGATTCTTTCGTTGCATGCGTGTCTCCCAAGCCGGGGCAGGGTCTCTGCCAAATGCTTGGCATAACCACGGCGGAAGCCCTGAGTGTTGCCAAACGGAATGGTTTGCCGCTGTATTGGAAGCGAGGCACGCTCTATGTCCTGATACGCCCTTCACAAATTTTTACTGAAGAGGGGAAAAAATCGGAATTGATCAAATAACAAGCTCCGCGCGAGATTCGCGCGGAGCTTTTTTTGTGTCCCGCCGCCGATCATGTTCATGGATCTGCTGCCTTCGCAGAATATGCTATAGTGGCCCCATGCAAGAATCGGACACCATTATTTCCCTGCGCGGCGTGAGCAAGTCATACGGCAAGCTCTCGGTGCTCGAAGGCATCGACCTTGCGGTGGAGCGGGGCACCATGCTCGCGCTGCTCGGCCCGAACGGCGCAGGTAAGACCACTACGGTGCGCATCTTGAGCACGCTGCTCAAGCCCGATGCGGGCACTGTCGAGATCGGCGGTTTCGATATCGTCAAAGAGGCGGACAAGGTGCGGGGGATCATCGGGCTTACGGGGCAGTATGCCGCGGTGGACGAGTACCTTACGGGCCGGCAGAACCTCGAGATGATGGGTCTGCTCTATCATCTTTCGCGCGAGGATGCGAAGCGCCGGGCCGAAGAGTTGCTCGGCGAGTTCGACCTGCTTGATGCCGCAACCCGACCGGTCAAGACCTATTCGGGCGGCATGCGTCGGCGCCTCGATCTTGCCGCAAGTCTGATCGCCACGCCGCCGATCCTTTTTCTTGACGAGCCGACGACGGGCCTGGACCCGCGCAGCCGTATCAAGATCTGGGAGATCATTGAGCGCTTGCTCTCGGAAGGCACGACGATTCTCCTGACTACGCAGTACCTCGAGGAAGCGGACAAACTGGCTGACAAGATCGCGGTGCTTGACCATGGCAAGATCATCGCGCTCGGTACGGCCGATGAGCTCAAGAAAAAAGTAGGCGGCGAGCGGCTTGAGATCACGGTTGCCCGCGCAGAGGATTTTGAACGCGCCGCCGGTTTGCTTGCCGCCGGAGAGGCCTCGGCAGACGCAGAGGACCGCCGCATCAGCATTCCGATGGGCGGTACGGTAAGCGACATCAAGCGCGTGCTCGACCTCATGGAAGGGGCGGGGATCGCGATCGAAGGCCTTTCGCTCCATAAGCCCACGCTCGACGACGTATTCCTCAAGCTCACCGGCCGCGCCGCGGAGATTTCCGCCGCGCCCGAAAAGAAGTAATACTATGCAGTCTCTCATCACGAAAAACGACATAGCCGTACCAGTGCAGCGCTCCAAGGCCGCCTTCGCGCTCATGGACACACGCGTGCTGATCACTCGCAGCTTGCGGCATATTTTCACCAATCTCGACCAGCTGCTCTCGATCTTGATCTCGCCGATTATGTTCATGCTGCTCTTTCGGTATGTCTTTGGCGGGGCGATCGACACCGGCGGCACGACCTATGTGAACTATCTGGTCGCCGGCATTTTGATCCAGACGGCGGCCTTCGGCGCGCTCACGACTTCGCTCTCGGTCGCGACCGATCTAAAGAAGGGCATCATCGAGCGCTTCAAGTCTCTTCCGATGGCAAGCTCGGCCGTGCTCATGGGACACGTCACTGCGGACCTTGTGCGCAACATCCTCTCCTCGATCGTCATGATCGCCGTCGCGTTTCTGGTGGGCTTCCGCCCGACGGCTACGGCAGGCGACTGGTTCATGATCATCGGCCTTCTGCTGCTCTTCACCTTTGCCATATCCTGGCTCTCGGCCATCATGGGGCTTGTCGCCCGCTCGGTCGAAGCCGTGCAGTGGCTCGGCTTTGTGGCTGTCTTCCCGCTTACGTTCGCCTCGAGCGCTTTCGTTCCGACCGACGGCATGCCGCGCGCCCTGCGCTTTTTTGCCGAGAATCAGCCGATCACGCACGTGATCGAAACGATGCGCTCGCTCATGGTCGGTACCCCGATGGGAGATCACGGCACAATGGCCGTCATCTGGTGTGGCGGATTCATAATTGTCGCCATTCCGCTTGCGGCGTACCTCTTCCGCCGGCATACGGGAGGAAAGTAGGCAGCTGTTCGCCCGAGCGCGGCATTCGTTGCGACGCCTCAGAGCACGAAGAGCAAGAATGCGATCGCTATGAGTATGCGATAGACGCCGAACGGGGCGAATGTGTGCTTCTGAACGTACCGTAGCAGAAAACGCACGGCGAAGAATGCGGAAATGCATGCTGTCGCGAATCCGAGCGCCAGTAGGACAATGTCCTGCCGGGCGAACGATCCGGCGCTTTCTATGAGGTCCAGACCGCTGGCAGCGAGCATGGTGGGCACGGCCAGCATGAAGGAGAATTCGACGATCGCGCTGCGCGACATGCCTGCGAGCAGGCCGCCCACGATGGTCGCTGCGGATCGCGACACGCCCGGCACGATGGCTGCCGATTGGAACAGGCCGACCGCGAGCGCCGTGCCGTAGCGCATGGATTCCAGTTCTGTCGTGGTGTCCGCGGCAGATGCTTTTTCTCTATGGAATCGCTCGAACAGTATGAGCAGCGCGCCGCCGATCGCGAGCGACCAGAGCACGACAGTTTCGCTGCCGAGCAGGTATGTCTTGATCATCTTATAGAGCAGGAGGCCGACCACGGCTGTGGGCAGGAAAGCGACGGCAACGCGCGAAAATATCTTGCCGTTCGTGAGCAGTTTGCGCCAATAGATCGCAAGCACCGCCAAGATGGCGCCGAGCTGGATCACGATCTCGAAGCTTTTGAGAAACTCCGTTTCCGGGATCTGCAACGCATGCGCGGCGAGGATCAAGTGTCCGGTCGAGGATACGGGCAGGAATTCCGTGATGCCCTCGACGATGCCGAGGACCACGGCCTGGATTGCTGTCATGGAGGCATCATACCACGGCGCGTGCCTGTGCAGCTCGAAACGGGTATAATCGCGAGGATGCATCCCAAGATCCTTATTGCCGATCATGCCTGGTCGGATACGACCGCGGAACTGCCGCGGCTTTTTTCCGTTGCGGGAGCGCGCGTGGATATCTATTGTCCGAAGGATTCCTGGCTTCGGGAGAATTCGCAGTGGCACACATGGCTGCCGGCCGCCGCGGAAGACGATGCCGCTTATGCGCGCGAGCTGCTGCGGCACGCTCGTGCATATGACCGGGTTATTCTCGCGGACGACGCTGCGCTGCGCCTCATGAACGATGCCGTAGTGGATGATGCGGAGCTTTTCAGGAAAATAATACCGCTCATGCGCAAGGAAGACCGCATGCTCATCGGCTCGAAAGCTGGACTCTCGCGGATGTGCTCCCGGCACGGCATACCCACGCCGCGATATGCGATACTCGGCGAGACTGCTATCCTGCCGCCGTTCCCGCTGCTCATCAAGGTGGACAAGAGTGAAGCAGGGTGGGGGATCGTCCGTTGTGAGAATCAGGCAGAACTTTCGGCGGGGATCGAGGCGCTGCTTCCTGGCCAGAAGGATGACTTGGTGCTGCAGGAGTATGTATGCGGTGACAATATCGCCGTAGAGGCGGTCTTCGGCGGCGGTTGCCTGCTCGGCTACTCTGTCTCGCGCACGAGCGGAACCTACCCAAATGAATATGGAACTTCGTTTGAACGGGTGTACGG
>CAYMVF010000003.1:22432-26437 GCA_964394045.1 uncultured Candidatus Saccharibacteria bacterium
GAGAGCGCTACGATCTCCGGCCGCTGCTCGAGCGCATCGGCGAGGCTTTTGGCGCCGACGGTTTCGCGAACATGACATTCATGCGCAGCAGCGCGACTGGCGAGTATTTGCTGATCGAGATGGATATGCGCCCGCAGGGATGGTTCGTATTTGCACGCGCCGCGGGCACTGACTTGGTACCGGCCATACGTGATTTTATTTCCGGAGCTCGCAGGTTTTCCGTTGCTCCGGCCGAGAGTTCTGTACCGAAAACACTCCGGTATTTTTCGCGAGACGTGCTCCGTGCTCTTGTCGAGCGTGATGGCGCGGCTCTTGCGCGCTGGCTCACGAACGGTGACGGTTGCTGGCGTACGCTGCCGTTCGATGATCGACGGTTGTTGCTCGCGTATGCGCGCCGCGGCGTTGGCTTGCTGGGTAAGGTTTTTGCGCGGGGTGTCCGCACATGGCTGCGGTGATTATTGCAGCGTCACGGCGAGCAGCATGTTGGTGCTGCCGGGCGTGCCGAAGGGGATTCCCGCGGAAATGATGGCCCGGTCGCCTTTTTTGGCGAAGCCGCGCTTGAGCAGCTCCTTCTGCACGCCTGCGGTTGCGCTGGTCACGCCCGCGAAGCTTCCGGTGAGCACGGGAATGACGCCGTACGAGAGCATGGCTTGGCGCGCCGAGTAATCGTGCGGCGTGAAGGCATAGATAGGCTGGATGGGCCGGTGGCGTGAGATCATGCGGGCCGTGCCGCCGTGCTCGGTGAGGGCGGCGATCACTGTTGCGCCGATGTCTTCGGCCACATGGACGATAGAGGACGAGACGCTGTCTACCAGGTTCGCTTCGCGCACGGCGATGCGGCGGTGCGTGACGAAGGAGTTTTCGGCTTTCTGCGCGGTGCGGGCCATCATCTCGACTGTCTCGACAGGGTACGCGCCGATAGCCGTCTCTTCCGAGAGCATTACTGCGTCGGTTCCGTCATGGATCGCGTTGGCTACGTCCGATATCTCTGCGCGGGTCGGGGAGGGACTGCGTACCATGCTCTCGAGCATCTGTGTTGCGGTGATCACAGGTTTGCCGGCGTCGTTGCATTTTTTGATGATTTCTTTTTGCGTATGCGGGACGTTTTCGGGACCGATCTCGACCGCTAGGTCGCCGCGCGCGACCATGACGGCATCGGCAGTGGCGATGATGGCGTCGATGTCCGCCACCGCTTCCGGCGTCTCTATCTTGGCGATGATCTTGGCCGTTGAACTGTGCTTGGCGAGCAGTGTACGGAGTGCGGCTACATCTTTGGCCGTGCGCACAAACGAGATGGCGAAATACGCGACGGGGAGCTTTGCCGCCCATGCGATGTCTTTTTTGTCTTTTGCCGTGAGGGCGCCGATGGAAAGGCTCGCGTTCGGGATATTCACGCCGCGGCGCGACTTCGTCGCGCCGCCATGCACGACCCGAGTTTCCACATCGGTCGCGCTCAGTATCTTCGTGACCGAAAGCGATTTTTTGCCGTCGTCGAGCAAGATTGTGTCGCCGGGCTTGAGCTCGCGCGCGATCTTCGGGTAGTTGATGTATGCCTGTGATGCGTCGCCGAGCACCTTGCGCGTCGTGAGCACGAAGCGGTTGCCGGGGTGCAGCAGTGCTTCGCCGCCCGCGAAGTCGCCGATCCGGATCTTAGGGCCGCACAGGTCGCAGATCAGGCCGGCGAAGCCGCCTTCCTTTTTTTCGAGGCGCAGGGCCAGGTCCACCGTTTTTTGGTGGGTGGCATGGTCGCCATGGCTCATGTTCATCCGAAAAAAGCGCGCGCCGGCACGATAGAGAGCGGTCATCCGCTCCTGTGATTGCGTGGCCGGACCGATGGTCGCCACAATGCGTGTTTTTTGCATATGACGGAACAATACACCAAACAGGCGGTTTTGCCAGGAGGGTTATTTGAGGAAGCCCCGGATGCGCTCCACCAGCTCGTCAAGCGTGAAGTTGCTCTTGACCATGTAGTCGTTCGCGCCGAGTTCCTTTGCGTGCGTGATGTCTTTGTCCTCCGAAAGGTTTGAGAAGACGATGACCGGCAGCGCCTTGGTCGCTTCTGTCTCGCGGATGCTCTTGAGGATGCTGAAGCCGTCCGCGCCCGGGAGAATGAGATCGAGCAGGACAAGTTCAGGCGCGCCGGCGGCAAGGGCCTTCAGGGCCTCGTCGGCGTTGCTTGCGGCGGTGACGTCGAAGCCCTCTTTCTGGAGCTTGGTCACGGCCAGGCCCTGGAGGAAGCTGTCGTCTTCGACGATGAGTATCTTATGTGCCATGGGCCGATTGTACTATGCGGCAGGAGCGTTTGCCAAGGGCGCGCCCGGCGCCGCGGGAAGGCGGACAAAGAATGTCGTCCCTTCGCCGGGCGCGCTTTGGAACCATATCTGTCCGCCCTCCTTCTCTATGATTCGTTTTGTTGTGTAGAGTCCGAGGCCCGAACCCACGGAATCCTGCTTCTTCGCGTTCTCTGCGCGGAATGCTTTGCCGAAGATCTTGGGCTGATCCTCCGGCGCGATGCCGATACCCGTGTCGCGCACGGAGATCTCTATGGCGTCATCTTTCTTCGTTATGCTCACGAAGACGCGGTCGCCTTTGTTCGAATATTTGATCGCGTTCTCGATCAGATTCTGGAAGACGACGCGCAGTTTTTCCGGGTCGGCCATGATCGGCTCCGGAGCGCGCTCGGGTTTGAGGAAGATCAGCTGCACGCCGCGCTTATACGACTCGCCGGTAAAATCGAAGACTGTGCTATCCATGAGCGCGACGAGATCGACGGGGGAGGGATGCCGCTCGGCCATGGTCTCCTCCGCATGGTTGATCGAGAGCATCTCGTTCACCAGGCGTATCATGCGTTCGTCGTTCTCGAGCGCCTTCTCGACGAATGATTGCTGCTCGACGGAGAGCTCGCCGAAATCGCCGTCGGCAAACATCTTGAGGATCCATTTCATCGCCGAGAGCGACGTGCGCAGTTGGTGCGCCGACACGGAGATCAAGTCGCTTTTGGCCGCGATCTCGCGCCGCAGGGCCTCATTTTCGGCGAAGAGGTCGGGGGAGGACATATACATGGATTGTAGCATGGGCGGTAGAAAAAGAGCGGCCGGTATGCTAGAGTGTCACAGTCCGAAATTGGAGCCGTGGCTGAGTGGTCGAAAGTACCTCACTGCTAACGAGGCAGGGTGTAACAACCCTCGAGGGTTCGAATCCCTCCGGCTCCGCGAGTCCTGTGTATTTCTTTGCTTCTCTCCGGCGCGCCGGAGGAGTATACTTGTAATGTATGCGCCGAAGTCCGTTCGGAAGAAGCTTTTTGCGTATCACCCCGATGCGCTTATTTGTGGTCGCGCTTCTTTGCGCGGCTATGGTAGGCGGCTTTGGCAAGCATGCCGCAGACGCGTCAACATTCGGTTCGGCCACGACGTACGCTGTGGGCAATGGCCCTCGCGGTATCGTTACCGCGGACTTCAATGCCGACAGCAAGCAGGACATTGCGGCCTCGAGCAGCGGCGGCGTGTCAATCCTCCTCGGTGGCGGCGATGGCACTTTTGCCACGGCGGTGACCTATGGCGCAGGCTCTACTCCCCGCGGTATCGTTTCGGCGGACTTCAACGCCGACAGCAAGCAGGACATTGCGGTGGCAAACGTGGCAAGCAGTAACGTTTCCATCCTTCTCGGCGTAGGCGACGGCACGTTCGGTTCGGCGACGAACTACGCGACCGGTGCTATGAGCGCCCCGGCGTATCTTGCAGCGGCGGATTTCAACTCCGACAGCAAGCAGGACCTGGCAATCGCCGACCAGACGGCGAACAAAATCTTCATATTCAGCGGCGACGGCGCGGGCGCCTTCTCTTGGACCGCTACGTATGCCGTCGGGGCGTTCCCGCAAGGCATTAAGGCGGCGGACTTCACGGGCGATGGCAAGGCGGATCTCGCAGTGGCAGTAGATACGGGCAATACGCTCTCCGTGCTCCTGAACGACGGTTCGGGAGGGTTTGCTACGGCTGTCACGTATGC
>CAYMVF010000004.1:0-3327 GCA_964394045.1 uncultured Candidatus Saccharibacteria bacterium
GAACAGGACGACGTCGTTTTTGAGAGTACGGCCGAAGGGGAAGGCGAGGCTTTTTCCAAGGATAAGATCAAGGGGCTTCGTGATGAGCTCAAGGCCGTGCAGGCTGAGAAAGCAGACTACCTGGCAAACTGGCAGAAGGAACGCGCCGATTTCATAAATTATAAGAAAGGCGACGACGAGCGCCGCAAGCAGACGCTCGATGCGGCGCGTGAGCGTTTCGCTGAGGATCTCTTGCCCGTGCTCGACGCCTACGACATGATGAGCGCAAATAAGGCCACTTGGGAGAAGGTAGACGCGGCATGGCGCCAGGGCGTGGAATATATCCACTCACAGCTTCTCAAGGTGCTTGCCGATAACGGCATCTCTGAGATATCGCCTAAGGAGGGCGATCCTGCGGATGCGGCGTTGCACGATCTGATCGACACCGTGGAGACCGACAATGCGGAAAAAGAGCATACCGTCGCTTCCGTCATGCAGAAGGGCTATAGGATGCGCGAGCGGGTCATCCGGCCGGCGCGCGTGAAGGTCTACGCAGCGCGTCAGTGAGTCATATCCGCGCGCGATACTCGTTACATTCAACGGTCGAGAGATCATGATTCCGTAATATCGCAGCAATGATATGGCACACAGGACAGCAGACAGACAGCGCAACGCGGACGGGATGTTCAAGTCCGGTTCGCGGGGCGGGCATTCGGGCCGCGGCATGCGTTCGCGTTCGAATTCCCACTCGTCGCGCTCCAGTTCGCACGGCCGCTCATCCGGCCGATCGAGCTAGCAGTGCGCGGCGCGCATCCAAAAAGCCCCGGTCTCGGCCGGGGCTTTTTTTTTTGAGATGGTTCTTACATCCGGTAGGCCGCGCGCAGAAGCGCATCGGTATCTTCGTCGAGAGAGTCGGTGACGAGGATCATGAGCTCGTGCGAGAGACCGAAGTCCTTTTTGATGTTCCGGAACAGGAACTCGAAGGGGAAGGGCGAAACCCAGGCAGAATTCTTGAGCATGGTGAAGCCCGCCTTTTTGAGCAGGTAGCGCAGCGCCTCGCGCTCGGCACGGCGCGATTCGGGCAGGTCGAGCAGTACGATGCGCCACTTGCCGTCCCAGGCAGGGTTTGCGAGCGATGTCTTTGAGTCGAGGCTGATGCTTGCCAATTTCTGCCGGCCGCGCGGGGTCAGGCGGGCGTATTGGCCTTGGCCGGACTCCAGGCGCTCTATGAGCCCCGTGTCAGCCAGATTCTTGATGGACCGGCTCACAGCATACCGTTCGGCCGGAACGGCCTTCCTGGAGCCATTTTTCGCCACTTCTGCTTGGATTTCCGGTATGCTGACGGCTTTCTTGCCTGCCAGGGAAGAGAGGATTTTCCTTGAAAAATCTGCCTTTTTTGCCATATCGTTAGTATATCACACTCGACATATAATTCAACATATATTCAGCGAACGTGAAAAACTTGTCAAAAGTTATCCACAGGTATATAATCAGCGCATTAGTAAGAAATTATCAGTAAATCATTAAGAAAATATGAGTAAAATCATCGGTATCGACTTGGGCACGACCAACTCGGCGTTCGCCGTCATCGAGGGCGGCCAGCCGAAGATCATTGAGAATGCGGAAGGCATGCGCACCACGCCTTCGATCGTCGCGCTTGCCAAGAATGGCGAGCGTCTCGTGGGCATCACGGCCAAGCGCCAGGCGGTCACCAATCCGAAGAATACGATCTACCAGATCAAGCGCTTCATCGGCCACACGTACGACGAGGCAGATGTGCAGAAGGATGTGAAGTCTGTACCATTCGAGACGCGTAAGTCTGCAAACGGCGGCATCGAGGTCAAGATGGGCGAGGAATGGAAGCGCCCGGAGGAGGTTTCGGCAATGATCCTCCAGAAGATCAAGGCGGATGCAGAGGCGCGCCTCGGCGAGCCTGTCACGGAGGCCGTTATCACTGTCCCGGCCTACTTCAACGACTCGCAGCGCCAGGCGACCAAGGATGCCGGTGCTATCGCCGGCCTCGACGTGAAGCGCATCATCAACGAACCGACAGCTGCGGCTCTCGCGTACGGCTTCAACAAGAACAAGAACGAGAAGATCGCCGTGTTCGACTTCGGCGGCGGCACGTTCGACGTGTCCATCCTCGAAGTGGGCGACGACGTGATCGAGGTCAAATCGACCGACGGTGACGCGCATCTCGGCGGCAAGGACATCGACCAGAAGATCATGGATTGGCTTGCGGACGGTTTTGCCCGCGAGAACGGCATCGATCTGCGCAAGGATCCGCTTGCGCGCCAGCGCCTTGACGATGCTGCTGAGAAAGCCAAGATCGAACTTTCCACCGCGATCGAAACGGAGATCAACATCCCGTTCATCACGAGCGGCGAGGCAGGCCCCATGCACCTCGTGCGCACGATGAAGCGCGCCGAGCTTGAAGATCTGACCCGCGAGTTCATCGACCGCGCCATGATGATCACCAAGCGTGCCATGGAGGCCAGCCCCTTCAAGGTCGGCGAGATCAATGAGGTCATCCTTGTGGGCGGTCAGACCCGCATGCCGCTGCTCCAGGCCGAAGTCGAGAAATTCTTCGGCAAGAAGCCGCACATGGGCGTGAACCCGGACGAGGTCGTCGCGCTCGGCGCGGCCGTCCAGGGCGGCGTGCTCAAGGGCGAGGTGCGCGACGTGCTGCTCCTCGACGTGATCCCGCTCTCGCTGGGCATCGAGACGCTCGGCGGCGTGGCCACCAAGCTTATCGAGAAGAACACCACGATCCCGGCTCAGAAGTCCCAGGTCTTCTCGACCGCAGCCGACAATCAGACGAGCGTGGAGATCCACATCACGCAGGGCGAGCGCCCTATGGCTGCCGACAACAAGTCGCTCGGCCGCTTCATCCTGGACGGCATCCCGCCGGCGCCGCGCGGCATGCCGCAGATCGAGGTCTCGTTTGACGTGGATGCCAACGGCATTCTCTCGGTGACGGCCAAGGACAAGGCCTCCGGCAAGACGCAGAGCATCCGCATCGAGGCGAGCTCCGGCCTCTCCAAGGAGGAGATAGAGAAGATACAGAAGGACGCCGAGCTGCATGCCGAGGAGGATGCCAAGAAGAAGGAGTCCGCCGACGCGAAGAACACGGCCGAGATGATGCTCTTCACTGCGGAGAAATCGCTCAAGGACGCCGGTGACAAGGTTCCGGCCGACGTGAAGGCTTCCGTGGAAGCAAAGATCGCCGAGCTCAAGACGGCCAAGGACGGCTTCGACATGGAGGCGATCAAGCGCGCGACCGAGGCGCTCTCGTCCGAGATGATGAAGATCGGCGAGGCCATGCAGAAGGCAGGCGCTGCTCCGGAG
>CAYMVF010000004.1:3337-25310 GCA_964394045.1 uncultured Candidatus Saccharibacteria bacterium
GGGTTGTGGGTGCAGAGGCCGTCCCAGAACTCCTTGCCGCGGACGGGCAGGGCGTAGCGGTATTCGGTCCGGTGCAGGATGCGGAGACGAAATAAGTACGCAAAAGAAAAACCCGAGCTCATGCTCGGGTTTTTCTTTTGGCGTATCGTTCCTTTCACATTTTACAAATCTTTTTTGTAGACTACAGAGCTATGGTTCAGGTGCAGGATATAGATGCGGGCATAGAGGCCGTAAAGGCGGCCGGCGGAATGGAAGGCGAGCTAATATTCTAATAAGGATGCATATACTACAAAAATCCCTTTTAAAACAAGGTATTTTTGTCTATTGACTTTTAAATATAATTGTGATACAATTAAGAAAAATAATCTTAAACTCACTTACAAATCAATAGTATATGCAAAATACAGAAAAGAATCTCCTGCTCGAGAAATATTTTCTCGATGTCTACGGTCTCACCACGGATCTGTCCCAATTCAGATTCCCCGCGTTGGCGGGGCTTCCGGGATATATGGCGGTTCCCCCGGAACTTAGCATAAGTGCCATCATTGACGGGATTAAAAAGACGTATGCGGTTGAGGTGGATACTGTCGGTCGTGATGTCAAAGATTTTAAGGATCATCACAGCCAAGAGCGTCCGAACAGCTTGTATGCCTTTATCCATCGGGATCAGGAATCAGCCGATCCGATACTGAACGGCAAAGACATACTGCGAATTAGTGCTGCTAACACAAAATCCGCTACGTTAAAAGAATACCTGCTCATCAATGGATTTCACCGATTCACAAAGGGTCGGTTCATGAACGGCCCGCAGCACAACTCTACTGTGACGTCATCATTCTGGTTCGAGCAGGAAGGTAGCTCCTCGGCCTACCAAGTAGCAAGTTCTTTTACTCCTGCTTGGGGAAATTGCAGTGATACGATCGAGTTGTATGTATGCAAAACGTACGAAGTGCGTGACAACGGTCATCGTGAATTGTTTATGCTGTGATTGAATTATAAAAACCCGGCTCTTGAACTGAGCCGGGTTTTTCTATGCTACACTTTTTGCATGACTAAGAAAATTCTCATAATTCTTTCGCTTCTTCTCGCGGGAGGCATCCTTCTCTGGAAATTCGCACCGCGCGCGGGCGCGCCATCTTCAAATTTGACGGAGACGTCCATAGTCGGTGCTGCGCTGAATGCCGACGGCGATTTTGAATACAAGAAAGAGACAGAATTCCTGACTGTGGAGGCCACGTATCCGGCCCAGACTTCGCTCGCGGCGGATGCCGATGCCAAGACCCGCGCCACTATGGAAGCCTGGGTTGTCGAGCGCATAGGCCAGTTCGAGGCGAATGTCGCCGAAATGCTAGATCCCGCGGAAAAAGCGCGGCTTGCCGAGCAGGGCCGGAAATACGCCATGGGAATCCAGTACGAGAGATATGCCTCGCCGGAATATGTCTCGTACGTCTACCTGATCTACGAAGACACGGGCGGCGCGCATCCGAACGCGTACTACGCGACGTTTGTCTTTGACGTGTCTGGCGCAAAAGTCGAGCTTTCCGGCCTCTTCAAGCCGGGCGGCGCGGCTCCCGAGACGCGCTACCTCGACCGGCTCTCGAAGATTTCCTACGACTATCTCGTTCGCGATCTTGCCGCGCGCTTCGGTTCCGCGCTCGACGAGGGCCAGCTCGAATGGGTCCGCATGGGCACGGCGCCGTCGCCTGAGACGCTGCAATTCTTCTATCTCGACGGCGCCGATCTGGTCTTGATCTTCCCGCCATACCAGGTCGCCGCGTACGCTGCAGGGAAGTCCGAAGTGTATATCCCGCGGGCGGAGATCGCGGATATCCTGAAATAACAGGGTTGTGTGTTTTGACAACCTTGCGTTTTCCCTGTATTATGGAGGGAAATCGCACTCAAATGAAAATACTACGTTTGCTGGCCTGCGCGCTGCTCCTGTTTCCCGCGCACGTCCATGCCCAGAGAGAACATACAAGCAGGGCTCATTTTTTAGTGGATTCGATCGACATTCATCTTGTCCGTTGGCGCACGCAATCGGCCGACGAAGACTCGTTCCGGTTCGCATCTGAATATGTCGAGGAATATTTTTCCCTGGAGAACGATACTCTGTATGCTGAATTGCCGGCGGATTACGTGTGTTACGACATCGTAGACCCGCTGACCGGCGGAATCAAGCGGGACAAAGTCATGGTGACGTATGTCCAAGGGGTCACAACGACATATTTCAGGGCTTCGACATTGCTCGGGCAGCGGACGGCCATTTGCGCCACAAAGCGACCCGCGGTGCTCTTCCTGAGCCTGTAAAGATTATGGTGATAGATGGCTTACTCAGAGCCAAATAGACCGGACGGTTTCCACTGTCCGGTTTTTCTTTGCCTATTTGCGCATTTTCGGCTAGTGTGGGGGCATGAAGATCGAACTCACCAAGGACGAGCTCCGGCAGCTGCTCGTGCTGGTCATGCTCGGCGCCAACGTCGAGACGACGGTGCTCGAGATGCACGGGCAGCCCTTCAGTATGGCGTACACGCTCGAGGACAAGCTGCTCGGCCTGGCCGCGGACGAAGGACTTTCGGCTGTGGCCGAACGCGATCCGGAGGGCCGTCCAATGCCGTCGCGGCGTCTGGCGGGGGAGATCGAGCGGGTCATGCGCGAGTACGACGACGACACATTCTGGTTCAAGCTTGAGACCGAACTCGGCCTGCGCGACTTCTACGAGACGCTCGACTTCAAAGAGCTGCGCGCGATCAAGGAGGGCGATCAGCCGATGCCGGAAGCGGTATATGAGTTTTATGAGAAGTACGCTGAAGAATTCGAAAATTACGGCGCGGATCGGTTGCATATCGTGCCGAAGCGGGCGCCGTGAGCAGTTGACACTCATGCAGGACGGGCGTACGATTAGTGCAAATATATTTTGTATGAGCACACGCACCTCAACACAGAAACCGGACATCCCCAGTGGACCAGTCGGCATCAGGGAATTTACGACCTTCCTTAACGCAGAGCATGTCAGCGGCGCTGACATCATGCGTTTTCTTAGGGAAAAAGCCCCTCAGGCCTACAATGTCGCAATCGGTGTCGGAGCGAACCTCACCAAAATAAACTCTATTCGAGGCAATAAGCTGACGCAGATCCACAACATAGCGAAACAGTATTGGCCTGCAAATTAAATTTTGAATGAAAGACGCGCCTGGCGCGTCTTTTGTTTTTCCGCGGCGGCTTTCGTGTATACTGCTCCCTATGACGCAGGCGCAGGCGCTGGCCATCATGCAGACGGGCGTGAACGTGTACCTGACCGGCTCGGCCGGCGCGGGCAAGACGCATACGTTGCGCGAGTACATCAAGTGGTTGGACGCGCATGCTATTCCGGTGGCGGTCACGGCGAGTACGGGTATCGCGGCGACGCATATGAACGGCCAGACGATCCATGGCTGGGCGGGCATCGGGATCCGCGAATATCTGAGCGAAGCCGACCTTGACCATATCGAGGAGAAGCAATATCTCTGGCAACGCTTCCAGAAGGCGCGGGTGCTGATCATCGACGAGGTTTCCATGCTCCATGCGCACCGGCTCGATATGGTGGATCGCGTGTGCCGCCGCATGAAGCGGTCAGACGCGCCGTTCGGCGGGCTGCAGGTGATTCTCTCGGGCGATTTTTTTCAGCTGCCGCCGGTGACCAAAAGCGCGCCGGCGCAGAGTACGCCAGCTATGGAGGATCTGTGGGGCGATCTGCCGGACGAAGCGCCCAAGAGCGATCTTATCGTGCATAGTGCGGCCTGGAAGGCCGTGAAGCCGGCAGTCTGCTATCTAACGGAGCAGCACCGCCAGGAGGATGCGGAATTTTTGGACGTGCTCAATGCTATCCGTGCCGATGCCGTAGAGGACCTGCATTTCGAGCGCATCCAGGGCCGCATGAATGCCACTGTTGACGCGGCACTGCCGACCAAGCTTTACACGCACAACGTGGACGTGGATGCGATCAATCTGGCCGAGCTCGCGCGTTTGCCGGGCGACACGAAAGAATTCGCCATGGCCGGGCGGGGACGCGACGCGCTCGTGGACGCGCTCAAAAAATCGTGCCTCGCGCCCCAGGTTCTCAAACTCAAAGTGGGCGCCGAGGTGATGTTCATCAAAAATAATTACGAGGCCGGGTATGTGAACGGCACGCGCGGCATGGTTGTCGGTTTTGATGCGCGCGGCGAGCCGATCGTTGAGATCTATGCGACCGGACGGCGCATTACAGTGGCTGCTGCGGACTGGGAGGTAGAGGAGAACGGCCGTGTGAAGGCTGCCATCACGCAGTACCCGCTGCGGCTTGCCTGGGCGATCACGATCCACAAGAGCCAGGGCATGAGCTTGGATTCGGCTGAGATAGACCTCTCCAAGACGTTCGCGTACGGTATGGGATATGTGGCGCTCTCCCGCGTGCGCACCTTGGCGGGAGTGCGGCTCGTCGGTTTTGCGCCCGCAGCCTTGCAGATGGACCCGGAAGTGCTGCTTTTGGACGAAGGCCTGCGGGCCGAGAGCAAGGCGAACGAAGGGCTCTTCGGCAAGCTCTCTGCAGGCGAACAGACCAAGCTTGAACATGAGTTCATTCTGCGGATGGGCGGCAAGATCATTGCGGAAAAGCAGCCGAAAACGAAAGTCCGTCGCGCCGGGAAGGAACCGAACGCCGAGTGGGCGGAGAAGCTCGAGAAGACTCGCGCCACGCATCCGAATGCCTCGAAACCCTGGCGCGCAGAGGAAGACGCGACCCTGGTGCAGAAATTCAAGGAAGGCATGCCGCTTGCCGAGATCGCGGCCTTGCTCGGGCGCAAGCCGGGATCGATCAATCTGCGGCTCGTTACGAAGCACGGGCTCGTCGAGCCGGATGATGATACGCGCAGATTTTTGGAACGGCAGGCGGAGCGGAAAAAAAAGAAGGAGTAGGGCAGGGGGAACGAAAACGCGGGCGGCCTTCGGCCGCCCGCGTTTTCTTGAACGGCGCCGGAATGAATAGATGGGCGCCGCCGTGTCCGTAAAGAGCATTTAGTGCAGTATAAAAAAGACGCTTAAAATTATTCTAAACTCGCGATAGGGAAACGATAAAAGTGACTCCCCAGAAAAATTTTGCGCGCGCACCATGAGCGGCTACACTCCGCGCATGCACTTGTCAAAAACAAAACGAATCATCGCCGCGATCTCCGTGCTGCTCGCTCTCGGCGCCTTCGCCGTTCGCGCGCGGGCGGTCGACGGCAGTACCGTCTACATCTCAGAAGACACCGTCTGGTCTGCGGAGCACGGACCGTACGTGATCCCCGTTACGCTCGAAGTTTCCGAGGGTGCGACCCTCACGGTCCTTCCCGGCACGGTCGTCAAATTTGGCGACGGGGCGTCGCTCGTGGTCGCGGGCGCGCTCGACGCAAACGGCACCGATGCGGCTCCCGTGCGCTTTACTTCGGTCAAAGACGACTCCGTAGGCGGCGACACGAATGTCGACGGCTCCGCTTCCGTGCCTCATGAAGGGGACTATCTTGCCATTGTCGTGAGAGACGCGGCGAGGGCGGGTTTTGATCATGCCGAGATCCGTTATGCGAACATGGGTATCACTGCCGCCGGGGGCGAAGTGTCGGTGCGGAATTCCTCTATTTCCGACACGACGCATGGTCTGCGGCAGGGCGAAGGTTCGCTTGTACTGGAGGGAAATTCTTTTTCGGATAACTACATTCCGGTGAACATCGGTTTCAATGTTGCATTCGAGCACGCGGACAACGAGTTCTCCGGTAATTTCGTCAATGGCATCGGCTTAAGCAGCTATTCTGATACTGTCGGAGATCTGGTTTTTTCCGGCGATGATGCGCCGTATTATCTGCTCGGCGAGATCATTATGCACGGCCATTCAATGCTATTTGAGCCTGGCGCCGAGCTGTTGCTCCCACCGCACGCTGATCCGCAGATCATCATGTACGGCGGCACGATCAGCGCCATCGGCAAAGAGGACGACTGGATCACTATCGAGCCGCACATTCAGACCTATGCCGGAACGCAGGCTGCATTCGAGCATGCCGACCTTGCGTACATGGATTTTGTTGGCAATGCCGCGCTCTCGATGACGGACTGCATATCCGCTGGTTTCCGTGTCGGCGACCATTCGCGCGCTGTTGTATACGATGTGGAATTTAATCTCGAGGGCACTGTTGTTCAAGCCATTGGTCTAAGCCACCTGGATATGGAACAGAGCACGATCGTCGATCCGGTACCCAATACCGGACCGCGGGGCGCGCTCTCTGTGGACAGTGCTTCTGTCGCGGCACTCACCGATGTCGCTATCGCCTCGGTCAATACAGCGGTGAGCGTGTACGGTCAGAGTTCTCTCGATGGGCTGCGCGTCGGTATTATGAGCACGCACGGGAAAGGGATCGATCTCGGATCTGATCTATTGCAGGCAACGGATGCGAGCTGGATTAAGTTGCGGCAAAGCCGGATCACGGGCTCGAAGTATGGCCTGTTTGCGAGCGACATGACTCAGAATTTGGACATTGAGCAGAATAGCATTACTGGCAATGAGTATGGCGCGTACAATCGCGGCGTTGCGTTCTCGAATTTTCCGAATAACTGGTGGGGTCATGCGAGCGGGCCGTACAGCGCCACAGCGAATTCTTCCGGACAGGGCGATAGGGTGAGTTATGCGATCGGCTTCGCGCCGTGGCTCACGCATGACCCTGCGCCGGAGATCGAATTCCCCGATCTTGAAGCGCCGGATGGCCAAGAGGATACGGACGGGGCTGAAGAGGACGATACTGATCAAGAAGAGGAAGAGGGCGGATCGGACGATGAGGACACCGATGATGACGATGGTTCGGATGAAGAAACGGACGATAAAGACGAAGCCGATGGCGGGCAGGAAGAAGATGAAGAGGAGGAAGACGAAAATTCCGAAGAGGATACGGAAGAAGAGGATTCCGGTACAGACGAAGAGACCGATGAAGGCGAGGATGATGCCGATACGGAGGAAGAAGGTGCCGAAGATACTTATGAGGAAGAAGATGGTACGGATGACGAGGCTGAGGAAGAAGAGGGCGAGACCGCGGACGATGATTCCGGTAGTGGAAACAGCGAGCCTGGGAGAGGCGGTTCGATCCCGCTGCCGATGCCGCAGCCGATTCCTTCTGCGCGCAATCCCGTGCTCGTCGTCCCGGGCGTGCTCGGCACGGAGCTGTCGCTCTCGGGCGAGACGCTCTGGCTCGACCTTGCGCGCACTGCCCGTGAGCCCGGCGACCGGTTCATGGACCCGCTCGCCTTCGGCTCGGACCTGCTGCCTTCTGTTCCGGGTGTCCGCACGGAAAGTGTGATCGGCAGCAAGCTGCCTGTGCTCGGCATGTCGGTCTTCAATTATTCCTCCGCTTTGATTGCGGAACTCTCGTCCCGGGGCTACCGCGAGGGGACTGACCTGTTTCTTTTTCCCTACGATTGGCGCTATGGTGTCGCGAGGAACGCGTCCGCGCTTGCTGTCCGTATCGCCGAAATTCTGCAGGCAACAGGGGCGCGGAAGGTTGATATTGTCGCGCACAGTGCGGGCGGTCTTATCGTTAAGCGATATGCGATAGAGCATCAGACGGATGCGCGCATCGGCAAGGCTGTGCTCGTCGGAGTACCGAACACGGGCGCTCCTGAGGCGCTCGAAACTTTGCTCGACGGATCGTCATTCGGCGTGGCGCTGCTCTCCGATCGCCAAATCAAGAAAATCGCGGGCAATATGCCTATGATCTACGATCTCTTGCCGAGCCCGAGGTATATAGCGGAAAACGGCGGCGTGCTTGTTGCTCCGGGGTCGCTGTCGTATGCAGAGACTGCGCATCACCTTGTGTCTTCCGCCGGCCTGAATTCCCGCGCTCTATCGGACGCGGAGGCACTGCACTCGGATGCGTTTGACAATTACGACCTCCGATCGGCAGGAGTCGATCCGTACGTGATCGCAGGCTGTCGGGCGGGAACGCTCGGCGCGCTCCGTGAAGTCCGCTTGCCGGGCGGCATCCCGCGGCATATTTTGAGCAGGGAAGTCGCCGGCGATGGCACGGTCCCGTTTTCGAGCGCGGCGGATATTCCTGTGGATACAGGGAAAAAGCTGTATGCGCTCACGGGAAAGCACGCGACGTTGCTTGGTGAGCCAGGCGTCAGGCGCGCTGTCGCGAGCATCCTGGCGGGCATTGGTCTACCTGCGGCCGAAGAAGGCATGTCCTCCGACGCCGGACGCTGCGGGCTCGATGGCAAACTCATTTCTGTGTTTGGCCCGCTTGCACTCGAGGTCGTGGATCAGGCAGGACGCACCATGCGCGTCGCCGCAGGAGAGGATTCGTTGCCAAATGACATACCAAATGCGGACATGCGTGTGATCGGCGGCTATGCGTTTGCATACCTGCCGACGGGTGACGGCGAACAGTATATACTGCGCGCGGTTGCCACGGATGCCGGGCCGCTCGAGATCGCAGTCGAGACTATCCTGCGCAACGCCGCCGTGCGGACGGATGTGATCGGCGGTATTACGCTCACACCGGGAGCGACGGGCAGGTTGTATTTGGGAGAGCCTGCTCATTTTGTGTTGGATGCCGACACCACTGCCGTGTTTTCTGTGGTTGCGGATGGTCATGTTGCCTCTGAACAAAAAGAGTCTTTCGTGGATGCAGAGAGAGATATGCAGATGCCTTTAGCCTCGAAAGATCCGGATATCAACCTGTATGGTGCCGCGGCAGGCAGGGGAGGAGCACGCATTTCTACACGAATACTAGCCGTCGCTTTTCTGGCTCTTGCTGCAATTGCCTATATCGTACGGCAGCGCTATACTTCCCAAAAATGATATGCCTATGTTCCTGCTCCTTCGTTTGTTCGCTCTGCTTGGCTTTGCCGGGCTCCTGACCGCCTTTTGCGGCCTTGCTAATCCAGAAGATTCTTGGCCTATGTTACGCACCGTGGGTATTGTTGTATTCTCGGCCTGTGCGGTCGCCGTGTTTCTCATCGCCAGGAAATATGCCGCTGGTCCTGAAGACTCGTTCAAAACATGACATGAAAAGACGCCCTTCGGGGCGTCTTTTTCCGGGCCCTTGGCGGATGTGCTAGAATGCCGCATATGGAAGTTGTAAAACTAGACGGAGCCAAGGAGGCATTCAGTCCAGCGAAACTGTGCCTTTCCATGCGCAAGGCCGGGGCCCCGCGCGACCTTGCCCACAAGATTTCCATGCCCGTCTACACCAAGGACAACCCAAACGACTCGACCACGGCCATTTTTCGCAAGGCGCTCAAGCATCTTATGAAGGAAAGCCCCGACGTGGCGGCCCGCTACAGCCTGCGCCGCGGCCTCGAGGCGCTCGGGCCGGCCGGCTTTATCTTCGAGCAGTATTTTGAGACCGTGCTCCAGGCCTACGATTTCCGCACGAACCGGAACGTGATCATGCAAGGTGCGTGCGTGACGCATGAGATCGATGTGATCGCAGAGAGCGGTTCCAAGCGTTTCCTGATCGAGGCTAAATACCATCGCGAGCCGGGCATGCGCACGCATGTGGACGTGGTCATGTACGCGGACGCGCGCCTTGCGGACATCGTGCGCCATGAGCCGGAACATACGCGCAAGGCATACGAGTACGGCATGTGGCTCGTGACGAACACGAAGTTCACCGAGACGGCGATCAAATACGCGCAGTGCAGGGGTATTCGATTGACCGGCTGGAACCATCCGCGGGGCGCAAGCCTTGAGGACGTGATCGCCGACAAGAAGCTGTACCCGGTAACGATCCTGCCCTCACTGCCGGCAGACGTACTGCCTAAGCTTGCGGCCCGGAATATAATGCTCGCGCAAGATCTGCTGACTTTCGCGCCGCAGGATCTCGTGCGCTCGTTCGGATTGTCGCGGGAGGTTGCGGAAAAGGTCGTGGCCGAGGTTTTTGCGATCACCGGGAAGTAGGCCATGCAGGACGCACCGCTCGGCACGCTCTACATAGTGGCCACGCCCATCGGCAACATGGAGGACATCACGTTGCGCGCCGTCCGCGTGCTCGGCGAGGTTTCGCTCGTGTTGTCCGAAGACACGCGCCACACCAGACTCTTGCTCGATCGGCACGGCATCCAAGCCAAGACCGAGAGCTATCACGCCCACTCGCCCGAGTCCAAGCTCGGCACCGTGGCCAAGCGCCTCGCGGCAGGGGAGGATATCGCGCTTGTCTCTGACGCGGGCACGCCGCTCGTTTCGGATCCCGGGTCGCCCCTCATCTCATATCTACGTAAAGAATTCGGCAGCGAACTGCGGATTGTTCCGGTGCCTGGCCCAAGTGCGCTCACTGCGGCTCTCTCCGTGATACCCGTGCCGGGCGGACGCTTCACGTTCCTCGGATTTTTACCGCACAAGAAGGGCCGGCAAACCGCCATCCGCGCCATGCGCGAGGCAGAAGACGCGCAGGTCTGCTATGAATCCTCCCACCGCATCTTGAAACTGATGGACGAACTGGCTGAAGGGTTTCCCGAGGCGCACGTATGGATAGCGCGCGAATTGACCAAGAAATTCGAAGAAGTGATCGAAGGCTCGCCGGCCGAGCTCGCCGCGCTCCTGCGCGAACGGCCGGAGAAGCAGAAAGGGGAATTTGTGGTCGTGGTGACGAGATAGTATACTGCGCCCATGAGATCACTGCAGGAGAAAATCGTCATCGGCGCCGGGCTTGGTCTGGCCGTGCTTCCGTTCACCGGCTTTCCGCGGAGCTGGAAGAGTATCATTACTGTCGTGCTTGGACTCGCGCTCGCGTATGTCGGCGCGCTCCTGCTCAAGGCGGCCCGCACGCGCGCACGTGCCGCCGCGCCAGAGGTCAGGACCGGCACGTTCACCGAGATCCGCACGGAGTAGTCGATGGAGAAGTTCAAGGAAGCTGCGGCTCTGGTCACCAAAAGACGCGCCTTGTATGTTGCGGGCGCGCTGCTTGTCGTTGTGTCTGCGTCGACTGTCGTTTTCGGGAACCGTGCTTCTTTTTCCGCGGATGCCCAGCAGGAGCAGCAGAGCGGAGTGAAATCCGAGACCAAAAAGACCCCGAAGGAATCTGAGCTTCCAAAGTTTGACACGGCGCTCTACGACAAGAAGATGCTCGCGCTCGCCAATCTGCCGCTCCCACCGAAACCGGCCACAGGCGCCACTGTCGCCACCGCGAACACGGTTGCCAAGCCGCAGCTCTGGCCTGCCAAGGCTCCGTATCCGAATGCTGGCGCGCTGTTGCCGTTCAATCGCATTGTCGCGTATTACGGCAATTTTTATTCCAAGCAAATGGGCGTGCTTGGCGAGTATGCTCCCGATGTAATGCTTCAGAAACTCAAGGCCGAGGTTGCCGCCTGGCAAGCTGCTGACCCGGAGACGCCTGTCGTCCCGGCCATCCATTACATCGCGATCACAGCACAGGGCAGTCCTGGCAAGGACGGGAAATATCGCCTGCGCATGCCAGATACACAGATAGACAAGGCTCTCGAGCTTGCCAAACAGGTGAACGGCATCGTCTTCATCGATCTGCAGATCGGCCTTTCCAGCGTGGAGGCTGAGCTCCCGATCTATGAGAAATATCTCAAGATGCCGAATGTGCATTTGGGCCTTGATCCGGAGTTTGCCATGCGTGCATCGGGCAAAAAACCGGGGACAGTGATCGGTACGATGAGCGCGGCCGAGATCAACTACGCTGCGAACTACCTCGCCAAGCTCGTGCGCGAAAACGCTCTGCCTCCGAAAGTCCTGGTGATCCATCGCTTCACGCAGGGAATGGTCACGGGATACAAGAGCATCACGCCGCTGCCAGAAGTGCAGATCGTGATGGATATGGACGGTTGGGGGTTCGGTGCGAAGAAAATAAACACCTATAATACAGTGGTCAAACCCGAGCCCGTGCAGTTCACCGGTTTCAAGCTCTTCTATAAGAATGATCTGCGTGCGCCTTCGACGCGAATGCTCGGTCCGAAGGACCTTCTCGAACTCTCTCCGCGACCGATCTACATTCAATACCAGTAGTCGTTTGCTGTAGCCTCGTTTTCCGGTTACAATGAGGCACGGATGAAAAGATTCGCCCCGAAACTGATCGCCGTTTCCGCGTCGCTTGCGCTCATGCTCGGCATATTCTTGCTTGGCGTTCGTGTCGGCAACGCGAAGCAGCCGTCCGTCGGGCGTATTGCGGGAATCGAAAATAAGCAGGTTCCGGCCGATATCGGCACGGCTGATTTTGAGCCGTTCTGGAAGGTGTGGAGCTTGATCGATGCGAAATATCCTGGTGCCGACAAGATCACGGCGCAGGAGCGCGTGTACGGGGCCATTCAGGGTCTCGTCGCGTCCATCGGCGACCCGTATTCGGTGTATTTCCCGCCGCGCGATTCCAAAGAATTCAAAGATACGGTGCACGGCAGCTTCGAAGGCATCGGTATGGAGGTCGGGATCAAGGATAAGATGCTCACGGTGATCGCACCGCTTAAAGACACGCCGGCTGAGGCTGCGGGGATTCAGCCAGGCGACAAGATACTGAAGATCGATGGCACGGTCACGACCGACATGACGATCGAGGATGCTGTGGGGCTGATCCGCGGGCCGCGCGGCACTGCCGTGAAGCTTACGCTCTACACCGAAGGCGCGGCCCGCCCGCGGGAGCTTTCCGTCACGCGCGCCGTGATCGACATTCCGACGCTTGAGACTGAACTCCGTTCCGACGGCGTGTTTGTCGTTTCGCTCTATAATTTCAGCGCAAGCTCGGCGCGCCTCATGGAACGCGCGCTGAGGCAATTCCAGGCCAGCGGCTCCCGTATGCTCGTGATAGACCTGCGCGGCAATCCGGGCGGCTATCTTGAATCTGCTGTGGATATGGCCAGCTTCTTCCTTCCGGAGGGTGAGCTTATCGTCACGGAAGACTTCGGTGCGAATGGGGAACCAGAGACCTATCGCAGCCGTGGTTTCGACCTGCTGGACAAGACGGGACTCAAGGTGGCGGTGCTTGTGGATAAAGGCTCTGCTTCCGCTTCCGAGATCTTGGCCGGTGCGTTGCAGCAGCACGGCGCTGCAAAGGTAATCGGCGAGACAACCTATGGCAAAGGCTCCGTCCAGGAGCTCGTGGACATGACGGATGAGACGACGCTCAAGATCACAGTCGCCAAGTGGCTTACGCCGAATGGGACTTGGATCTCGGAACACGGGATTGAGCCGGACGTTCCGGTGATCGTGACCGAGGCGGATCTTTCGGCGCACCGTGATCCAGCCATGCTCCGGGCTCTGCAGTATTTGAAGACAGGCTCGTAATCAGGTAGTATCGGCATATGAAGGTCATTTTCGTCAAAAACGTGCTGAAAATAGGCAAAATAGACGAGATCAAGGAACAGCCTGACGGCTATGTCCGCAACTTTCTATTGCCAAAAGGTTTGGCCGTGCTTGCCACGCCGGAGGCGGTGCGTAAGCTCGAAGAGAGGCGGTCGCAGGTCCGTGTAAGCAAGGAAGTCCGTACCGATCTCTTGCGTAAGAACATCGCCGCGATCGAGGGCGCTCGCGTGACGATCCGCGCAAAGGCGAATGACAAAGGCCACCTGTTCCAGGCGATCCATGCGAAGGATATAGTCGCCGCGCTCGCCAAAGAGCACAAGGCGATGGTCGGCGAAGAGTATGTGAAGCTTGCTATGCCGATCAAAGAGGTCGGCGAGCACGCCGCGCGTATCGAGGCGTTGGGCGTGTCTGAGACGATCACCGTCGATGTGCGTGCGGCATGACCGTATGAGCATTAGATCTCGGCTCATTGATCTCCGCGAGATACCGCACGCTTCGCGCGTAGTCACGGCGGTGGTCGCGATCTATTGGATCGGTTGGGGATTCGCCGAGGCACTGATCCCGGTCATGCTATTCTCGTTCGGCGGATCGTTCGCCGGCGCAGGCATCCTGCGTTCGACATATGACATTGCGTACATATTCGCCATGCCGATCGTCGGCCTCTATGCCGACAAATTCCGAGCTACCTCGCTCCTACTTGTCGGCCTGTGGATGTATGTTTTCATCGGATCGAGCTATTTCCTGGCTGGAGTGACGGGTCTTGCGATATTCATCGTGCTGGCGCGCTTCGTAAATGGCGTCTCCTACTCGCTCATGTCCGTCGGCAGGGAAGCTTTCTTCCGCAGGCATTCGCCGGCCGAGAAACTCGGAGCCGTGCTCGGGTATTTTGATACTGTCGCATACTCCGCTTGGATCGTGGCTGCGCTTGCGGGTATCGTACTCGTGCGCTTTATTCCGATCCATGGACTACTGCTTCTGATCGCTCCCGCAGCGCTCGTGGCGATCTGGGTACTCGCGCGTTTTCGTCGCAACCGTCGGCGCAATCCGATACTGGAGCATCATGGCACAGGCAGACTGCGCGAGCTTGTGCACGAGATCCGCGGCTTCAATCCGCGCCTGCGCTTTTTGGCGATATTCAATTTCTTCGTCTCGTTCGGCTATGCGACAGTGACATTTTTCGTGCCGCTCGAGGCCTTCGTCGAGGGCGCGTCCTATACAGTAGTGATTCTTACGGGCATTGCTTCGTGCATACCGCTTGTCTTTGGCTGGCTTCTTGGGACATGGTATGACAGGGTCGGCGCCAAGGCCATGGGCGCGGCGATGATCCTTTTTGGTGCGGTCACGGCCTCGCTTGCGATATTCGACTCGTTTGTCTGGAAGATAGCCCTGTGTCTTTTGGTGGGGTTCATCGTCGAGTTGCTTTCGATCGGCTGGCGCCAGACGGCAACAATGTGCACCGATCCGGACAACTACGGTAAGACAGACGGGATTTTCAAGAGCGTGGCCGACATTGGCGCTTTGATCGGCCCTATTGTCGCCGGCGTGGCCCTCGATCGGTTCGGCGGGCATGCAATGTTTGGGCTACTCGGCGCAACGCTTGTCGCTGCCGGCATCGGGTTCAAGATCATGTTTCGGATGCCGCGGCGCAGGAGATCGGCCGCATAGATAGAGAAAAACCGCCCTCTTACAGGGCGGTTTTTCCGGCGAGTGCCTTAGTCTACGTGCACGACCTTTTTCATGGTCTTCGTTCCGTCGTAGTTGGTCTTGCGCTTGTCGGCGAAGGAGACGGTACCGTCCTTTACGGCGAAGAGAGTGTGGTCCTTGCCGAGCATGACATTGCGGCCGGCGAGGATCACCGTGCCACGCTGGCGCACGAGAATCGAGCCCGGCTGGGCCTTCTGTCCGGCGTAGAGCTTTGTGCCGAGATATTTCGGATTGGAGTCCTTGAGGTTCCTGGCTGTACCGCCAGCTTTACGATGTGCCATATGGTTATTTCCCCGTTACTGCTATATACTAAACTCAAATGATACTACATGATTTTTGGGAGAAAATCAAGGAGGCAGGGGAGTCAGGACGCGGTTTTCTTCGCAGTCGCCCAAAAACCCTTATTTCCTTTGGAATATTGGCCGGAACAGCAGTCGTGTCTTTCGGGGCAGGGTATGCTGCCAGAGCTGAAACGCGCCATGAGCCTCTGGTGGCCATAGAGTGCCCTCTGGAGGCATATATCGACTCCCGGGCCTATGCGGCCGGCGCGGCTGCTACTGCGGTCCATGCCGATCGCCCGACCGCGCCGGCCGCCAAGAATTTTGTTGCCTCCAAGACCGGCGAAAAATACTATCCCGTCTCTTGTTCGGGAACGAACCGCATCAAGGAAGCCAATAGGGTATATTTCGGGACGGCAGAAGACGCGGAGAGCGCCGGCTACAGCCGGTCGAGCACGTGCAAATAATGCATATCATCCATGCGCAGCATACTTAACCTTCTTACTATGCTCATCATCGCCGGCGCGGCGGTAGTTGCAGTCAAAACGTATGACATCGACGTGGCAGCAATCGTCGGCGGAATCATGCATGATCCCGTTTCCAGTCTCGACAAAATCTCAGGTCGTCTTCCGACACTTCCCGGGGAGATTTTTCCTGACGAGTTTATCCCCGTCGTGCGTAAGATCGTGGAGAGCGCGCCTGTTACGGAAATACTGCCTGCCAGTAATCCCTCTGACAAAATGGTCGGTGCGTTGTCTGTCTCAGGGATCATTGCGGCCACAAATGCGCAGCGTGCGGGACAGTCAGTGCCCATGCTCGCCGAGTCCGCACAACTGAATGCTTCGGCGCAGGCCAAGGCGGAGGATATGCTCGCGCGCCAGTACTTCGAGCATGTCGCTCCGGACGGTACGAGAGTGAACGATCTCGCCGAGCGCGAAGGGTATGAGTACCTGAAGATCGGCGAGAACCTCGCGCTCGGCGTATTCTCGGACGACGCCAGCCTCGTTGCTCAGTGGATGGCAAGTCCTGGCCATCGTGCAAACATATTGGATGTCGATTATACGGAGATCGGCATTGGCATCGCCCGCGGAAATTATCAGGGACGGACCGTATATTTCGCAGTGCAGCATTTCGCGCGTCCACGCTCCGCTTGTCCGAGCGTGGATGACGGGATCAAGTCTGAGGTGGTGGCAGGGCAGGAGACCCTCGATGAGATTGAGGCTTCGCTCAGCAAGCTCAAAATTGAAATTGAACGGGGGATTGCCCGTAACGAAAATGTGAGCGGACTGATCGATGTGTACAATCAAGGTGTCGAAAAATATCAGAGCGAATTTTATCGGATCGATATGCTGCGGGAGAAATATAACGCACAGGTGACTGCATTCAATCAGTGCCTCAGCTGAGCCCTGAACCCCTAGGGGAAGGGCTTATTTCAAAATATAATAACGTCGCACAATATATCTTTTACGACTCATATTTAAAATAAAAGTCTATATATGCCAAAGTATGCCTACGTTGGGTTTGCGCGCCATGTACTACTCTCCTATCATGTACGCATGGAAAAATATTCCGCAGCGTCGGTCATGAGCGATCTTAAAAAACATGCTTCCCTGTCGAAGGCCGCGGCATCAAAAAGGTTCTTTAAGACCGGACCCGGCCAGTATGGCCATGGAGACCGATTTATCGGAGTCACGGTGCCTGAGCAGCGCCTCGTGGCCCGCAGATACCGCAGGTTGCCCTTGAGTGAGATCAAGAAGCTCTTGGTAAGTCCCGTTCACGAGCATCGACTCACGGGACTGGTCATTCTTGTTGGTTCGTTCACTCGCGCGGACCTCGCGGCACGTGAACGCATCGCGAAATTCTATCTAGCCAATGCCAGACGTGCGAACAATTGGGATCTGGTGGATTCTTCGGCCTCGTACATTCTTGGCGAGTACCTGCGGGGCAAAAACCGTAAAGAGCGGTCCGTCTTGTATTCCCTGGTAACGTCGGAAAATATTTGGGAGCGGCGGATAGCAGTCATTGCGACGCATGCTTTGATCAAGGATGGTGATTTTTTTGATGCACTCAAGATCGCCGAGCTGCTTCTTGCGGATGATCATGATCTGATCCATAAGGCTGTGGGTTGGACGCTCCGCGAGGTCGGCAAGCGCTCGCCTGCCGTGCTTAAGAAATTTCTCCGCGCACATGCGAAAACGATGCCGCGCATTTCCCTGCGCTATGCACTAGAAAAATTCGCACCTGATGAGCGCAAAAAATATATGACGCTAGAGCACGTATTTTCGCAGTGAGCGTTTGAGGTATTCGTATTCAGGCGACGCCTGCGCGACGAGCTTCCAGAAATCCGGGCCGTGGTTCATTTCTTTAAGGTGGCAGAGCTCGTGCACGATGATGTAGTCTGCTTCTTCCGGCGAAAGGTACAGGATCTTGTAATTGAAGCTCAGATTCTTTCTGGCGGAGCAGCTTCCCCACCGCGAGCGTTGCGATTTGATACTGACCGTGCCATACCGGAAGCCGTACAGCGCATTGAAATGCTCCAGCCGCTCATGTACTAGGCGACGTGCCTCTTCCTTGCGGGCCACGTAGTCCGTCCGTGGTTTTTGAAGCGAGATCACCGGTCGTCGCGAAAATTCCGTGATCTTGCGCTCGATCCACGGCAGTTGGAAGCCCAGGAAACGTTCGACGCGCGCGTCGGTCGCGGAGAGCGGCTTGGTCACGACGACACGCCCGTCCCGGTGGACGGTCACGCGCAGGCCGCGCGAGCGGCGTGATGATCTGATTTCGTATTTATGCAGCAAGGACATCGATTATATGCTTGAAATGCTTTTCAGAGACGGGCTGTATAGAAAGCCGCGAGCCGCGCTCGCGCACGGCCATGCCGGCGAGCTTGGGGTCGCGCTTTATCTCTGTAAGCGTCACCGGACGCTTGAATTTTCGCACGAATGCCATGTCGACGCAGGCCCAGATCGGCGCGGCATCTGTTGCCTTCGGATCATACTGGTCGTCTTTGGGATCGAACTGCGTCTGGTCCGGCTGCGGCTTGCTGGCGACTTTTGCGATGCCATATGCGCCCGAAGGCGCGTCGGCGGAGCCGCTCGAATGGTAGAACAGCGCCAGGTCGCCGACGCGCATGTCATCGCGCATGAAGTTGCGCGCCTGGTAGTTGCGGATGCCCGTCCACGCCGTGCGCCTGTCGCGCTTCAGGTCATCGATGGAATAGCACTCGCCTTCGCTCTTGATGAGCCAGTACTGCATGCGCAGAGTATAGCAAGTCGGGATAAAAACAAAAGCCGCTCCGTACTGGAGCGACAGTGTCCGTACTGCTTCAGGGATCTAATATTTGCGTATCACTCCCCTGACGACGGCGCGGATTTTCAGATACCGTTCGGGGTAGATCGGCTTGAAGTCCTTATTGGCCGGCTCGAGCCAGCTCTGCTCCCCTTTCCTCCGCAAATACTTCATGGTGAACTCGCCGTCCACTTCGGCAATCACTATGTCTCCGTCGCGGGCCGTCTCCGTGCGCTCTGCGATGACCAGGTCTCCGTCGGCAATGTGCGCCTCGATCATCGAGTCTCCGTCTACCTCGAGGATATAGGTCGAATCCTTTTTGCGTATGAGAAAATTGTCGAGGTTGATCGTCGTTTCCATGAGGGTGTCGGCCTCGGCGGGAAAACCCGCCTTCACGAGGCCGAGCAGCGGCACTTCAGTAAGCGCTGGCGCAGGCAGCAGGCGGCCCAGCCCGTCCTTCTCAACGATTCCGGCGTCGAGCAATTTTCCGACGAGACGATAGACGGCATTCTTGGACTTGTAGCCGAAGATTGCCATCATTTCTGAGTATGACGGCATACGCTTCTCTTCGGAGTAGAATCTGGCGAGCTTTGCTTTGATGTCGTTTTCCATGGTTAGCGAAACATGAACGAAGGCATCAGTCGCGCGAAGATTCCGGGGCGGCGCGCGTGCTGGCGGATCTTGCGCAGGAGGAGCTTATGGTCCCGGGATTCCTTATAGTAGACTTCGCCGCGGAGGATCTTTTCGTCGATCTTCTTATTCAGAAGATGGATCTCCCGTTCGAGCAATTTGAGATACTGTTGGCGCGACATGTGTTGCTTCGTTTTCTTTAAGATTTCCTTAATTTCTCACGACGACCTCGTGCACATAGTATAGGTGAACGATTGTTCACCTGCAAGCGGTCGGCTGTGGAAAACCCTGATTGGCCGAACTATCAGAGTAAACGTAGCTCGCGGAAGCTGGCGAATGTGTTCTGCGTCATGATCACATGGTCGGCTATCGGGATACCGACGATCGACCCCACGGCCCGCAGGCGCCGGGTGATGTCGCGGTCTTCGTCTGATGCTTCGAGCGTGCCCGAGGGGTGGTTATGCGCCACGATGATGCTTGCCGCATGGTGGGCGATCGCCGGCTCGAATACCTCGCGGGGATGCACGAGGCTTGCATTAAGCGTGCCGATCGATATGACCTGTCGTTCAATGAGCCGTTCGCGCGAATCGAGGAAGAATGCGACGAAATGTTCCCGTTTCGAGTCGCGGATATCGGCCGAGAGTTTCCATACATCTTCTGCGGAAAGTACGGCGGGATTCTGTGCCTCGGCTAGACGTTTCGCCAGAGCGAGCAAGGCGATGACCTGCGCGGATCTTGCAGAACCCAGACCCCGCAGCATGCCAAGCGACTCCGGATGCGCCTTCCCTGCCCCGATCTCGCGGACTTTTGCCAGGACGCGTTTTGAGAGCTCGAGCACATTCACGCCCTTGGTGCCCGAGCCGAGCAGTATTGCAAGAAGCTCATGGTCGGCAAGTTTGTCCGGCCCGTATTTTGCGAGCCGTTCGCGCGGAAGGTCAACGCGTTGCATATCTTTTATTTTCATGTCCGCATGATGGCATACGGACACCAAGAAAGGCCAAGGAAAAAATAAAGAATTCTTCAGCTTTCGAATACTGCACGAATCTTGCCGAACGCGGCTTCTGCGGCGATCTTGAATATGGTCTCTGCGGTGGCCATGCTTGAGTCGCGCGCTGTGGCGAGCATGTCGGCCTCTACTTCGGCTTTCATGTCGAGTTCACGGATGGCTTTTTGATACGTCTCCCGGGTGTCGGCGATAGCTGCTGCTATATGCGCAGGCATTGCCGTAAGGGCCGGGTTTTTAGCGCATTCGGCGCGCGCGGCGACAAAACTCGCGCCGATGCCCGAGCTGAATTCCTTGAGCGCAGAGCCGTAGCTTGCGCCGCGACCCATGATGATCTTGTCCATGCCTGAGCGGTAGGTCTTTACGGCTGCGTCAGTCGCTTTCCGGCGTGCGGCGATCGCCGAAGTTATGCTCTTCTTGAATCCAGCCATTGCCTCTTTCTTCGCGTCGGTATCGGCGAGACCGGTCAGCGTCTGGTACTGGTCAGCATAGGTTTTCTCGGCCGCCTTCCTGGAAGCTGCGAGGGTCTTGTCGCTTTCGATGCGTGTCTTAGCAAGTGCTTCGATACGCGCGGTCTTGTCGTTGTCGTATGCTTTTTGGCCGTCGGCGATCATCTGGCCGAGCGAATTTGCCGCGGCCTCGATCTGCGCACAGAAGGAAGACTGCGTGACGGCAAACGTTTCGGCATGCGCGGGCTGAGCCGCGATAAAGAGCGGCGCCAGCGTGAGTATCGAGAAGAGTACCGCTCGCAGTGTTGTACGTATGTTAAAAGCCATAGCGTGTGGTTGGGTCATTGGTATACGTGTCGTCGGCCATAGCAAGCGACCGGTCGGAGTTGCTATTTTTCACATACTGCTGTTCCTGTGCCGCCTCCGCATCGTATGCAGCGGCGAGGGATGAAAGTGCCGTATTCGCAGAGGTTGATCCGCTCGGCGGCGCAGAGAAGCGCATGGCCATAGGTGCGGCCTTCTGTTCGGATTGGCCAGCCGTAGTGATGCCGCCGGCTGGACTCTTCATCGCAATGCGCTGATCCGCCGCAGGGCCATTGTCAGAAGATGGGACGGCCGGAAGATCCGGCGTGCCTGTGTTTTTGCGTACCATGAAGCCGCCGGCAACGAAGAGCGCGATCGCGGCGACAGGCAGCACGAGCTTCCATGCGGAAAGGTGTATCGTGCTCCAGAAGCGCATGTATGGGCTCTCGATGCGGCTTCCTTGCGCGGCCTGCTGCCACGATCGGGCCGTCTCCGTGTCGAGCTCTGGCAGTTGCGTTAGGATCTTGCGCAGGCCGTCCATGCTCGGGCGCACAGCCTCCCGTCCTTTCTCGACAGCGCCAATGCTCGCGAAAAGCTCCCTGATCTCCTCCGCCTGCTCCGGATACGCGCCCGAGATGGCATGCAAAGACACGCCCTTGTCGCGCAGTTCGAGGGCTTCAGTCAGGATCTTTTCGATTGTCTGGTCTTTTTTAGATTGCATTGCGTTCTTTGAAAAGCTTGCCGAGCGACCGGAGCGCGCGCACCTGGAGCTGTCGCACTGCTGCCTCGTTCCGTCCCATGATTTCGGCGATCTCCTTGTTCGAGAGGTCGCTCACATACCGGAGCGTGACGGCCTCCTGCTGTTCATCGGTGAGCTTGCCGAGGCACTGACGGAGCAGTTCTGCGTCTTCTCTCAGACGGGCCGCTTCAAGGGCTCCGGGTGATGGATCAGGTACGCTTGCCAGGAATTCGTCGTTGCTCTCTGTCGCCACCGTTTTCTTGCGCCAGTGGTCGATGAGCGTATTGC
>CAYMVF010000005.1:0-8995 GCA_964394045.1 uncultured Candidatus Saccharibacteria bacterium
GTATAGCACACCCCGCGCAGGGCGGGAGCGCGAACAGTTCCATATTGGGTTACTGTCCCGCTTGGACGAAAGCGTCCAGCTCCCCTTCCTCGAGCACGGCCTTGGTGTCCGAGGTCTCGATGCCGCTGCGCAGGTCTTTGACGAGCTTGTAGGGATGGAGCACGTAGTTGCGGATCTGGTTGCCCCACTCGATCTCGGTGTTTTTCGTGGTGCGCATGCTCTCGGCCAGGCTCTTGTGCTCTTCCTCGGCTTTTTTGAACAGCTTGCCGCGGAGCATCTCCATGGCGCGGTCGCGGTTCTGCTCCTGGCTGCGCTCCTCGCGCACGAGGACGGAAATCCCCGTCTGCTTGTGCGTCACGCGCACGGCCGTCTCGCGCTTGTTCACGTTCTGGCCGCCCGCGCCGCCGGCCTTCGCGAAATCCACTTCCACGTCGCCGTCGGCAAGTTCGGGCATGGCGGCCTTCGGGATTTTGGGTATCACCTCGACGAGTGCGAAACTCGTACTGCGCTTGCCCTTGGCGTTGAACGGGCTCGTGCGGACGAGGCGGTGCACGCCGGATTCCTGCCGGAGCAGGCCGTACGCGCCGCGACCGGAGACTTCGAGCGAGATGTGCTTGTAGCCGTTCATATCGTTGCGCGATTCGGAAAGGACGGCATACGACAGGCCCTTGCGCGCAAAAAATTTGCCGTACATGTCGAAGAGCATACGCGCGAAGTCTTCGGCGTCGTCGCCGCCCGCGCCCGAGACGATGCTCATGATCGCGCCGCCGCGGTCGAAGGCCGCGGCGCCCTCCTTTTTCTGCTTGAGCTCGGCAAGCTCGCGGATCTGGGCCTGAGCCTTATCTTTATCCGCCCAGAAATCGGCCGCACCCATCGCGGCCTCGATCCCGGCTATGCGGCTGTCCAGATCGGACGCTTCCATATGCCGCAATCCTAGCATATTTTGCGCCGCGGCGTGCTACACTATACCTATATGGTCTTCCGCTCACGGAGACGCGCGCCGCATGCCGGCCCGAGCCGCTCGGGAGGCTTCACCCTGCTCGAGATAGCATTCGTGATCGCTATCTTCGCCGTCATGGCCTCGATCGTGCTCTTCCGTTTCCGCGACTTCGGCACGCAGGCGACCCTCGACAATCTGGCGCAGGACGTTGCGCTGCACATCGTCGAAGCACAGAAGGCTGCCATCGCCGGATCGGGGAACATCAACATCACCGCGCTCGGCATCACGCCCAACTATGGCGTGTACTTCACTCCCTCGACCGCGCCGACAGGCGCGAACAAAAAATTCACGCTCTTCACGGACACATCGTCCACAAGCGCCCGCACGTACAATGGCGATGCCTGCACGAGCACGCCGACTGCCGGCCGCCAATGCGTCTCGGAGACAAGCATCACGACGGGCGATTATGTAAGCGCCGTATGCTACAACACGGGCAGCGGCTCGCTTGCCTATCCGTGCCTCACGACAGGCTCAGCGCACATCTCATTCACCCGTCCGTTCCCCGACGCGACCATGAAGGTCTGCACGAGCGTTGCGCCCTGCACGAGCGCGCCGACAATCGCGAAGTCGGTGTACATAGAGATCACCTCCGGCGCAAATGCCTCGCTCAAGCGCACTATCGTCGTAACAGCCCTCGGCCAAGTCCGCGTGCACCGAGGCCCGGTCGGCACATCGCACCCATGACCATGACAATTCTCCTCAAACAGCGGCATACGGGCACGGAGGCCGGATTCACCATCCTCGAGGTCATGGTCGCCATGTCCGTCTTCCTCATACTCGTGACTGCGGGCATCGGCGCCGTGCTCACGGCAATGGCCCAGCACCGCGCCACGCAGAACCTGCGCACCGCCATGGACAACCTCTCTTTTGTCATGGAGGACATGGCCCGCAACATCCGCCTGGGCTCCAACATCTATTGCGGCACGGCCGATCCGAGCTTCGGTCCGGGCGGAGCCGTCACGCCGGGCGACTGCCCCGGCGGACTCAACCGCATCGTCTTCAACGACCTGCGCGGCAACCATGTGACCTACACGATCTCCGTACCGTCGGCGACCCTGCCCTTCGTGCCGAATGCCATCTACAAGCGCGTCGGCGACGTGCCCGGCACGGACGAACTGATATCCGCTCCGGAGATCACGGTCGACTTCGCCCGCTCCGGCTTCACCGTGCGCGGCTCGGCCGCAAGCGACGGAGCGCAACCGTCCGTCGTGATCCGTCTCGCGGGCAAGGTAACCTACCGCACGATCGAATCGCCGTTCGCCGTCGAGACCACGGTCACGCTCCGGGCCCTCGATTCATAACCGATGCAAACCATGAGAAACGCACAGCAGCACGACTCGCGCACGCAGGATTCCCGCCAATCAGGCTTCACCATGATCGAAGTCCTGGTCTCGCTCGCCATCTTCTCCATCGCCGTGACCGGCGTGATCGCCGCATCCGTGCGCGGCGACATCAACGTGAACAAGGCGCGCAATGCGCTCACGGCAAGCGCGCTCGCCGACGAAGGCCTCGAACTCATGCGCGCCATGCGCGACTCGACCGTGCTCGCCCGCCCTGGCGTGGGATGGGCCTACTTCACTTCGACCATACCGGGCCTCTCCGGCTACTGCACGAGCGCCGTGCCGTGCGACATCGACGCGAGCAACCGCGCCGGCCTCTCTCCGTATCCCCAGATAACGAACTTCGCCCCGTGCGCGACAGTGATCCCCGGCACCAGCACGGCGGCGGGCGCCCCTGCGGCCTTTTGTCCGCTCTATTATGTGCCGTCGGGGTATTATGACGATCAGGCGACCCCGGGGCTCTCTCCCACGATCTTCAGCCGCGCGCTCGTCGTGGAACCAGGTTCGACGGCAGACGAGCTCAAAGTGACTTCCACTGTCGTCTGGTACGAGGGTACACTCGTGCGCGAGACCAGTAAGACCGAAAGCATGTATAATTGGTACTAACCTATGCGAAACACGCGGAAAACGGACTGGAAACACCTGCGCCATGAGGACGGCATCGCTCTCCTCTTCGTCGTGCTGCTCACCAGCGCGCTCATGATCGTGACCATCGGCATCACCACGATCGCCTACAAAGAGACGTTCTTCTCCGTCGAGGCGCGCGATTCGGCTCGCGCGTTCTTTGCCGCGGACACAGGCATGGAATGCGCGCTCTACCTGGACAAGACCGGCACATTCCCCGGCAGTGCAGGTACGGCCGCCGCAGTACCGGGAACGTGCCAAGGCATCACCATCTCCCCGGCTGCCACCACGAACCCGCTCGGCAGCCTCGATTTCTATCAGTTCATGCTGCCCATAGGGACGAGCGGCTGCGCGACGGTCACGGTCGACAAGAACATCGTCCCCGCCACGGCAACCGGTTCCTACACGCAGGTCAGCTCGTTCGGGTACAATATTCCGCCAGGCCCAGGATCGGTCGTAAGCTGCATCGCCGCCGGGGCCACGCCCGGCCGCCGCGTCGTCACCCGCGCTCTCCAGACGCAATACGAGAATCCCTAACCTTGCCTACCGCTGACATCCAGCAAAAAATCCGCCCCTTGGGCGGATTTTTTGCTGGATACTGAGGATCTATTACGGCATGAGATAGCCGATGGAAGTGAGGCCGGTCCGGATAACGCCGACCGGACACTGCGGATTCGAGCTCGTGGAGAGGAGCGGGCCTGCCGGACCGCACATGTACGACCAGATCTGAGGTCCTCTGGAAGCCGCCCCGACAGTGCGCCATTCTCCGCGACCGCCGCCGACAGCCGTAAGGACCTTGCCTACGTCTGCAGTGCCTGCGCCAGTGCCGTTCATGATGAAACCGGTGGTAATGAGATCGCCGTTCACCCACACTTTATTGTTCGCCGCGACCGAGAACACCTCCGAGCTTCCTTTCTTCACATGAAGAAGGCGTCCCTGGCCGACCGCAGAAGGTACCTCGATAGTAAGTCCCCTGTTGGTAGAGTCGAGGTTGTCGCCATTGGCCGTTCCGGTCGAAGTGATCTTGAGGAGCGGGCTGTTACGGTTCGAGGCGCCATTGATGCTGACTTCGTCTCCGTTGATAGCCATCGCGGGATTGGTGAGGCTCGTGCCGAAACGAATGGAGGAAGCATTCACCTGGACGCGTGTTCCTCCTCCCGAAGCAGCATTCGCGCCATAGACCGCGTACTCATTCGTGATGTCGCTGTAGATCTTCGGGTACGGACCGAAGCTATTTGCTGCCGGGCAGTTGGTGCCGTTCTGAAGACAGACCGGAATGCCGCCCTGCTTGAGCGTCGCAGCGTTCAGATAGTTGTCCACGTTGACATACCCATGGAATGCGCTGTTTCCATACACGTCGAGAATGTAAGTCGGACCGACGGTGATGTTGGCAGTCTTGGTCGCGCTGCCTCCGGACGGAGACGTGCACGTCATGTAGTACGTGTAGCTGCCATTGGTGGCAAAAGTTCCAAGAGAACGGGAGCCGCTTCCGGAATGCGTGCTGCTGCTGATAGTGAGCGCGCTGTTCCAGTCGTTAGTGCCGTTTGAGCTGGTCACGCCGCACGTGCTCGCATTACTTGCGCTCCAGCTGATGGAATCAGAGGATCCGCTGGTGATGACCGCCGAGGCCGGCGTAAAGACGATCGTCGGATCAGTGATGGCAGTCGCCGTGCCGGAGGTGCCAGTACCGCTCGTACTGCCGCCGCCTGAATATGGCGGCATGCAGCTCATGCCGCCGGTATCGTTGGGCTGGCAGCTATATCCCGGAAGTATGCCCGAACCGTCCGTATGACAGGCGGTGCCCGCAGCATACCAGCCGCCGAAAGACCCGCTCGTATTGGCATATGCGCAGTCTGGAATCGTACCTGCTGCGATGGCCTTCTTTGTAGAAAAGAATGCTCCTAGAGCGTCATTGATCTTCGCAAAAAGAGTGGTTCCCTTTCCCGCGCCGCCCGGAAGCAGCATGCCGGTCGGACCGCTGGAAGACGAGCCGCTGCCCGGCAGAGACGTACCCGAGGTTCCACCGGAAGAACTGCCGCCGGAAGTCGAAGTGCCGCCGGAAGTACCGGTCGTGCTGGTCGTAGCACAGCCGCCAAGAGGGCACGGCGGCGTACCGATGGTGACGTGCTGCACGAGAGCGGATGCGCCGAAGTTGGCGATGCCGTTCATGCTCGTAACGCCGTTCACGTCGAAGATGGACCCGCCTGTGGTGGGACCGTACCATGAAGGAGCGCTTGTGCGGCCCACGCCCATGCCGCCTGCCTTCCACTGCCCGGAAGCGCCGACATTGATCGGCGCATCCACGTTGTTGGCGGGAGGCGTGGCTGTCGGCGCCGTCCAGGTGCCCACTGCCGCAGCCGTGAGAGCGAAGCCAAGGAACGCCCCCGCTGCGACGCCCGCTTTGATTCCGAAACCGATTATCTTTTTCATACTGCGATAAAATTACTGATTAATGGTTGCTAATAAACGAGACTAAATCTCTATCCACGGCGCCTTGCGCGGACCGGTCCGCGGACCGGTGCCCGGGAGATACGTGCAGGGGCCGACGGCGCCGTAGTTGGTCGCGGAAGGATCCGTGCACGAGCCCGCCGGCATGATCGTGACCGTGGCCGGAGCGCAGGAACCCACTGGAGATCCGCTGCCCGGAGCGGCAGTAAGCGTCATGGTGCGGGCCGTGGTCGGAGACGTACCGCTCAGCGAAAGTGCGGCGCATGTGTTCGTGCCGTTGAGAGATGCCGAACTCGTGCCCGATGCGACGCCTGGGCACAGAGCGGAGGGGCCGAAGGTCGCCGTCACCCCGGAGAGGCTGGTCTTGGAGATCGTTGAATTGCGGAAAGATGTATGGCCCCAGACAGTGCCGAAATTCTTGGTCGCGAAAAACGTCGAGGAGCCTGCCGGAGCGGAAATGACCCAGGCGTCAGGAGCGATCGAGCAAGTAGGCGGATTGATGCCGACGCGCACGGTTACCGGGGCGACCGTGCCGCCTACGGACGAGGCGCAGCTGGTGATGGTGAAGTCGACCGGAGCGGTGATCGTCGCGATATAAGAGTATGTGACCGGAGCACTCGTCGGCGAGGATGCCTTCGGACCGTTCCATCCGGAGAATGAGGGCGAGCTTGTTCCCACGCAGGTCGGCGTGTTCGTGATGTTCTGCGTCGTCCAGGTGAGCGTCACGGCGGTGCCCGCGTCGACATTTTTCGACGCCACGCCGTCTACAAGCAGCTGGAGCAGCGGCGCATTGGTCGCGGCTACGTTCACATATACTGTGTCGGTCACAGCCGTGCCGCCACCGATCGGCGTGCAGCTGATCGTATATGTGCGGACGGCTGCCGTGGTGCCGGTATTCGCCGGGACAGTCACGCCGAACGTCGCGCCGGTCGGCGGCTTCGTGCCGGTCCAATCGGTGATGCCCGAGCTTGCGGTTGCCGTACAAGCGCTCACATTGTTCGATGTCCAAGAAAGCGATGCCGCGCCGCCGGCGGACGGCATGGCGAGCGGAGCGCTCGACGGGTAATCGCCGCCATTGATCTTGAGATCAACGCTCGGAGCTGAGGCAAGGACGCCGTAGAAACGCACCCAGCCAACGACCGTCGATCCCCAGGCATCGCCAAGGATGTTGTTCGGAGTAGCTGCGGGATTATAGAAAACGCCGTAGTCGGGACCGAACCCGCTCATGCTGATGCAGCCGTCGGCGCCGCTCGCGACAGTGCCGGAGATGACGCGCGCCCAGCCGGTCACTTTGCGCGTCGAAGCGTTGAGCTTTGCGACCGGACCACACAGCGCTGTGACATCGGCAGACTGAAAGCTGATCCAGCCGATCGTCGAGCTCCAGGCATGGCCTGAGAAATTACCGCTTGAAGGATCAATGTTCACGCCGTAGTCCACAGTGGAAGAGCAGACACTCGCGCCAGTCGCACTGCCCGTCAGACAGTTGAGACTGATCCAGCCGATAGTCGAACTCCAAGCCCAGCCGGTCACGTTGGCGGTCGCGGCGCGAGTGCGCTCGGGCACGGCCGCGAAGAGCGCGACGGCCAGAGCGAACACGCCGAGGCCCGCGAGTAAGAATTTTGTCCGAGTAGTGAGTGCGTGCTTCATGCTATGTAGAGGCGCGCTTACTGCGCAGCCTGTCCGCTTACCATCTGTAAAATAGCGTTCCGGGTCTCATCGTTCACCGGACGCGTTCCCGAGACTGCGGTCTCGGTCGCACTCTCCTTCTGCTCATCAGGGATTGGCAAGGACTCAGCGGATACCTGATTGACGATCGCCGTGCGCTGTTCGTCCTCAGTCAGCGCCTTCTTGGCAAAAAAGCGATCATAGACAAACCAGCCGGCAAGACCGGCGAGCGCAACGAGGCCGATGATCACGGCAATGCGCCTGCCGGGATGCTGCGGGAGCGTCGGCACGACAGAAGGAGCCGCAGGCTGCGCAGGCACGGCAGGGCGCACGGGCGCTGCGGACGGAGGAGTGATGGTGTCCATGCAAAAAGTATACCATCCGAGCCGTTCGGCCATCTGATGCATCGCTGTGGAAAAGAAAAAACCGCGCTATGCGGTTTTTTCCTGGGAGCCACCTCCGAGATTCGAACTCGGGACATCACCCTTACGAAGGGTGCGCTCTACCAACTGAGCTAAGGTGGCACGTGCTCATTTTCTCAATAACTGCCGTGCTTCTGAAGCCCTCCGGCTTGGAGCACGGTGTTTCCTACCTCTCCCCTTATTCAACGCGGCAAAGGTAGGAGTCAGCGCGTCACAATTAGGACAAAGCAGCCGCAGATTTTCTTCCCTGTTGTTGCGCCAATCCCCGTCGATATGATCGGCAACAAGAGGTACGACGCAGGTAAGGGGATGCACTTCGGACCATCCGCACTGACAGCATTTGTCTCCGTATTTCTCGCGCAAATAGCGTTTGACCGGACGGGATACAATGCCAAGACTTTGCAAACCGGTTATCGTCCCGGCTTTCCATGCGCGTATGTGCTCGTGATGCTGATATTCCGCCTGGCAAGCATTCGAGCAGTACTTATAGTACGACCGCTCGGGTTCCTTGCCGCACTGCAGGCACGGCTTCCTTGCTTTCTTTGGCATCGACATATTCATACAATAATATAGCATACCGATGTAATGAATGACAGCGCTCGTAATTTGATTTTCAAAGGGCTGGGAGCCGTTGATCGGGATTGAACCGATGACCTCGCCCTTCGTTTGCACCTCAATTTCGCCTGAGCTTATATGAGGACTAGACTGTATCTTGCGCATGCCTTGCGGCGAAGCGCCCCTTGTCAGTCGTTCGGGCGAGAAAATCTCGCCACGGTCTTACCCCTTGCGGGACTTTGACCGTTATTCGGGATTCGCGGGGAAGTTTCCCTCCCCGTGGGCTATGCGATAACCATGGGCGTGCTCTACCAACTGAGCTACAACGGCTTTTCAAGGCACTGGAGCATACTACTAAATTATCGGGATATTTTCAATCTCCCGGATCTGCCGCCATGCCTAGGCGTACCCCGCATTAAAGCTAAAGCCCTTGTTCTTGTCGTACGTGCCAAGATTGTACCGCACAGGCACGCGCAGCTCGCCGCTGGCCGATATCTCGTCGAGTCTGGTCTCGATGAGCATGTCGGCGAACGCGTCCGGCGAGAACTTGCCGTCATGGCCTTCCATTTCCTTCTTCGGGACGGCCATCACGAGCATGCCGTCCGAGCCGCGATGCGACTCCCCCGCGTGCATCTTGCGGAGCGACTCCATTATCCCGTCCGGACCCTGATGGAGCGTCGTCGTGTTCAAGCCGCCGGCTTGGAACAGGAAGCCCTCCGCGTTGATCTTTTCCGCGACCGGCGCGGCTGTCTGGTGCGTCAGGAAGTAGTACTCGTTTGCGAGCGGGCGCAACCGGCCCTCGAGCTCTTCCAGCGAGCACGGCTTGTCCATGGTCTCAAGGATCTTCTGCTTGAGATCATCTATCTTCCGTTCGGTCTCCGCGGTGCGTGCGGGATCGGAGCCGAGCCCTTTGCCGATCTCCGCCTTCCACGATTCGGGAA
>CAYMVF010000005.1:9005-21705 GCA_964394045.1 uncultured Candidatus Saccharibacteria bacterium
GTCCCCGAACGACTCGATCGGCTCGCCGGCTTTGGCGCGCTCGATGTATTCCTGTATCTTCGGGCTGCCACCCATGCCAGTCTCCATCTTCTCCATGCAGGCAGTATAGCATTCCAAACGCCGCGGCGGACGCAAAAGAAAAACACCCCTTTCGCAGAGGTGTTTTTCTTTTGCGCGGCTGAAGGGTGCTGACCCCTCGACCTCTCGCGTGCATTGCTTCCCCTATTTTCATAGAGGCATGGACTATATCTTCACCATGGGCCAAGGCCGGTAGGTGCTCCGGTATCTAGTCTCTACGGCGCCCCCGGTCATGGACCGGGGTTCCCTCGGTATTCGCATATCCGCGAAGCGGACGTAGCATTCACCGATATCCCAGAGAGTTTCAATCCGCCCTTTCGGCGGAAAGCTGCCAGTCGACAGGCGAGTGCTCTACCGTTGAGCTACAGCCGCTGTTGGGCAAACCGCTCGAACACGGCCCGTTTGTGCTCAAGGAGCAGGCCGCTTGTCCGAACAGTGCCATTATACATAAAAAGATGTTTTTTCCAAGCCCAAATGTGCCGATGACAGGAGTTGCACCTGTGACCTTCTCTTTATGAGTGAGATGCTCTGACTAACTGAGCTACATCGGCAGGCATCAGGAATATAGCATATTTCAGGGCTTTTTCAACAGACCAGCTTTCATATGCTCAATTTGAGACAGGGCGCGATAGAGCATTCGCGAACTTTTCCTGACCCGCAGATGCATCACACCGACATACCCCTTATGCGTATTGAACTTCTTTTTGAACGTACTCTGTATGAATATCGTATTCCTAAACTGAGCTTCGGGGATACCGGTTATATTTGACCAATATGTCCGTATGCTCTTTTCCTGTTTCCCATAGAGATGATTTATGAAAAGTCGCGGAAAATAATCCTCTTTCTCCAACTGAAACTCTATCTGCAGCCACCGCATGACCGCGACTATCACGTGCCAGTCGCTGTTCACTATGCCGAATGTCTTGCCTGTCTTATGGCCCTCGGCCCAATAGAGCGCAGTGCCTATCAGACATATTTCCCTTTGCGAGAGCGAGGCGATGAACGCCGCGGCCTTGTCGCTCTCTTCTTTTTTGACCGCCTCGGATTTTCTCTTGTTGGTCAGTGCCGCACGTAGGATTGCTTGATACTGCCGCAGTCCGGTCCGCTTCTCAAGCTGCACGATTTGCTTTTTGCTCAGAGAGATTCCCTGACACCACAGACTTGCCGTGCTTTTTGAGATCGGAACCTCGCGGCATATCTCACTGAGGCTCATGCCTTGCCGCCGCATCCGCTCGACTTTCGATTTTAATTCGAACTTTGACATAGTGCTACATAGCATTATATATACTATATCCTTTATACGCAACGAGAAAACCGCTTCCTGCAGGAAGCGGTTTTCTCGTGAAAAGGACCATGTTGCGGGGGGCCGGATCGAACGACCGTCTCAAGGTTATGAGCCTTGCGAGATGCCACTTCTCTACCCCGCGATGCAAATGAAAACGCGCCGAGGCGCCCTCCCATACTACTAAAAAAGGCCTCCGAATGCAACCGGCGCGGAGCCGGCCCGGATGGGCTTAGAGAAACCCCAGCTCCCGGAACACCACCTCGAACAGCTGCACCGCCCGGCGGGCGTCGCGCTGCGAGAGCTCGAAACGCGTGCCCTCGTGGGCGATCCTGTTGCGCACGAGATGCGCCTCCCAGGCAGCCTGAATGCTCGGCAGGTCGCCGGGCGACATGTTCTTGAGCTTCTCGCCGATCCCCTGCCCCGGCACGTCGCGTGAATCCAGCAGATCTTCGAGCACGGTATCGGCTTCCATCACAGCCAGCCGCCATTCGGAAGGGTTCGGCGACTCGACAAGCTGCATGATGTGCTCCCAGCGGGGATTCTTGCCCGGCACAGCCTCGGCCTCGCCATATTTCTCGGCGTATTCATGGATCGCATGGCGCAGATGCTCTTCCTCTTCCTTCGCGATCTCCACCATGCGCACGAGACAGTAGATGATGAGCGTGATGCCGAAAAGCGAAAGGATGTACGCGATGATATGCAGCACGGACAGCAATCCTTCGAACCCGGGCCACGGCGATCGGAAGAACTCGAGTATCCGGTTGAAGAGATAGTCGAGGTTGATGAACGCCGGATCGAAGACCGGCTCGCGGAACGCGTCTTGGACGGGGTTCGGCTGCATCTGCTGCTATTGTAGTATGCGCTCGAATTCTTTTCCAGCCTCGATGATGCGCGTATCGCCGCCGCGGGGTCCGATGAGCTGCAAACCGAGCGGGAGTCCGGCAGCAGTGCGTCCGCACGGAAGCGACATACCCGGGATGCGCGCGATGTTCAGCGGCACAGTAAAGATGTCCTCGAGATACATAGCCACGGGATCCGTGACCTTCTCCCCTATCTTGAACGCGGGCGTCGGCGTTGTCGGTGTGAGGATGATATCCACGCCGCCGGCAGCCGCGTCGAACGCGCGCTCGAAACTCTTGCCGATCTCGTCGCGCAAGAGCGATGCCTTGCGGTAGTACGCATCGTAGTAGCCGTGCGAGAGCACATAGGTGCCGAGCAGGATGCGACGGCGCGCTTCGCGGCCGAAGCCCTGGCCGCGCGTCTTCTTGTATGCGTCGGTCACGTTCTCGCCAGGGACGGAGAGTCCGTAGCGGATACCGTCAAAGCGCGTCAGGTTGGACGAAACTTCCGCCGGCTGCAGAATGTAATACACTGCCAGCGAATGCTCGAGCAGCGGCACGGAGCAATCCACGACCGTGTGTCCCGCGGCCTTGATCTTCTCTATCGTGTCATTGAAATTGGCGAGTAGCTCCGGGTCGATGCCGTCGCCGGAGAGGAAGCTGCGCGGAATGCCGATCGTGAGCTTATCTTTCGGATCGCGAGCAGGAAGCGTTTCAGAAGTCGCATCGAGCGCATCCGCGCCGCGGATCGCCTCAAGCAAAATCTCTGCGTCGCGCACAGTCCGGGCGATCGGGCCGATCTGGTCGAACGAAGACGTGTCGGCGATCAGGCCGGAGCGCGAGACCGTGTCGTAGCTCGGCTTCACGCCGACCACGCCGCAGAAGGCCGCAGGCTGACGGATCGAGCCGCCCGTGTCGGAACCGAGCGCGGCAAGCGCCATGTCCGCTGCGACCGCCGCGGCCGAACCACCCGACGTGCCGCCCGGCACGCGCATCTCGTCGACCGGGTTCTTGGTCGGACCGTACGCGGAATTCTCGGTCGAGCTGCCCATGGCGAACTCGTCCATGTTCGTGCGGCCGAGGAACACGACGCCCTGCTCGCGCAGCTTGCGGATCACGGTCGCATCGTACGTCGCGACGTAGCCTTCGAGCATCTTCGAGCATGCGCCGGCTTCCCTGCCTTTGATCAGGATGTTGTCCTTGACCGCGATCGGAATGCCGGTGAGCAGCACGGCCGTGCCGTCCGCGAATTTCTTGTCCGCGGCACCGGCCTGTTCGAGCACGTCGGCAAAGACCTCGCAGTACGCGTTGAGCGACGCGTTGCGCGCGGCAATGTTCGTCAGGTACGCCTCGGCAAGCTGGCGCGCAGTGTACTCGCCGGCCTGCATCGCGGCGTGCGCTTTCTCTATGGTGATGGTCGTGAGGTCTATCATGGCTACAGTATCTTGCGCACTTCGACGTATCCGTCCCGGCTCTTCGGAGCGGCGGCAAGCAACGCGTCCGTGTGCTCGCCCGTCACCGTAGTGACAATATCTTCACGCGCGACGTTATGCAGGCCCAAAGCGACCGTCGCGCCCTCCGGCATGTCCGCCGACTTGATCTGGTCCACGTAGCCGAGGATGGCCGTAAGGTCGGCGAGCAGCGCCTGCTCCTCCGCCTCGGGAATATCGAGCCGGGCCAGGGTGGCGAGATGTTTGACGTCCGAGAGGTCCATACAGGCTTGAGTATATAGATTTTTAGGGATTTTACGAGATATTGACTTTTATATTAAAAAGGTGTATAATATAAAATAAAAAAATATTCTATGGCAATTGTAAAAATGAAAAGAGACCTGGACCAGGTAACGGACCAAACGATCAAAAAATTCACAGACTGGCTTCCGCAAATAATCTCAGAAGCCTTGGACGTTCCCGGGTCAGAGCACGGGAAACTGACCGTCCAAGATATCTCGATTGAAGTGACGGACAGCGGTCCATTGGATGGAGGTGCAGCGTCACTGCAAATCCAGGTCGTTGCCACCGATGAGCCCGAGAGGCGGGCAAATATACACGAACGGACACAAGCCATAATCATGGCGATCAAGAAAAACATAACGAGCGATACCGACATCATCGACGGGAGGGTGTACGTCACGTTGGTCCCTGGCGCGTATGGACGTTTTTTGATCTGACGACAATGAGTCTAGTAAATGAGCACCTAGGGTGCTCATTTTTTATTGCACCATCCGGAGGAATTGCTTCTCGTCCAAGATCTCCACCCCGAGCTTTTTGGCATCATCGTATTTGGAGCCGGGATTCTCGCCGGCGAGGACGTAGCTGGTCTTCTTAGAGACGCTGCCGGAGACCTTGCCGCCCGCGGCCAGGATTTTTGCCTTGGCGTCGTCGCGCGAAAGCGTGGGCAGCGTGCCGGTGAGGACGAACGTCTTCCCGGAGAGCGGACCGGCGGCGGTTTTGGCGCGCGCGGCAATGCGCTCCACCGTGACCTGCGCGAGGAGGTCGTCCACCACCTTCGCGTTATGCGCGTCGGCGAACCACTCGGTCACGGACGCGGCGACGCGCGGACCGACACCGTCGACAGCCTCGAGGCCGGCGCGTGTCGCCGCACGCAGCTTTTCTATCGTCCCGAAATGCACCGCAAGGTCCCGTGCCGTCTCCTCCCCCACTTCCGGTATCGAGAGGCCGACGATGAACCGCGCGAGCGGCTGGCGGCGCGCTTTTTCGATCGAAGCGAGCAGATTGTCCGCCGACTTCTCGCCGAAACGCGGCAGCGCGAGCAGATCGCCCTTCTCCAGCGTGAAGATGTCGGCGCGGCCCGAAATGAGCCCTTCGTCCAAAAGCAGGTCGAGGTTCTTCGGGCCCAGGTGTTCGATATCGAAGGCATGCTTGGACGTGAAGTGATACAGCGTGCGCCGGTCCTTGGCCGGGCAGCGCGCGTTCATGCAATAGAGCGCGGCCGAAAGCCCGTCCTCCTTGCTGCCGACCGACCGCTTCTCGAGCGGCGATCCGCACTCCGGGCATGTGCCCGGCATTTTGAAAATCTTCTCCTTGCCCGTGCGCATCTCAGGCAGGACCTGCACGATGTCCGGGATCACGTCGCCGGCCTTCTGCAATATCACCGTGTCCCCGATGCGCACGTCGAGACGACGGATCTCGTCTTCGTTGTGGAGCGTGGCACGCGAGACGGTCGAGCCGTACACGAGCACGGGCGCAAGATGTGCAACCGGCGTGACCGCCCCGGTGCGCCCGATCTGGAGCGCGATATCCTCCACTGTCGTCGTGACCTGCTCGGCCGGGAACTTGAGCGCGATGCCCCAGCGCGGCGCCTTGCCCGTGTAGCCGAGCGCGTCCTGGTATTTCTTCTCCGTGACCTTTACGACCACGCCGTCGATCAGGTAGTCCTCGTCGTCCTTTTTCTTGGCCCACTCGTGCCAGTACGCGATGACCGCATTCATGTCCTTGCAGCGGCGGAAGTGCGGGTTGACGCGGAAGCCGAGGTCGCGAAGCTTCTTGAGCTCCTCGTCCTGCCGGTCCGGGAGCGGCACGCCCGCGTCCGAGATATCATAGATGAACGCGGAGAGCTTGCGTGCGGCCACGATGCGCGGGTCGAGCTGGCGGATCGTGCCTGCCGTGATGTTGCGCGGGTTCATGTACAGCTCGCCGCCCTTCTCTTTCTGCTCCGCATTGATCCGCGCAAACTGGCTTTTGGGCATGTACGCCTCGCCTTCGGCGACAAGGTCGATCGGCTCGGAGAGCGCGAGCGGCACGGACTCGATGGTCCGCACGTTCGCCGTCACGTCCTCGCCGACCTCGCCGTTGCCGCGGGTGGCCGCAGTCTTGAGCATGCCTTGCTCATAGGTAAGCACGATCTTGAGTCCGTCGATCTTGAGCTCGCAGGTGTACGTGGGCGCGGCGGCCGGTCCGAATTTTTCGGCCACGAGCTTGCGCACGCGGGCGTCGAAATCGCGCATGTCATCCTCGGAAAACGCGTCGTTGAACGACCACTGCGCGACCGTGTGCCGCACTTTTTTGAATCCCGGCAGCGGCGCCCCGGCCACGCGCTGCGTCGGCGAGTCGGGCGTCACGAGATCCGGGAACTCGGCCTCGATGTCCGCGAGCTCCTTCTTGAGCGAGTCGAGCGCCTCCTCCGAGATGAGTGACTCGTTGAGGACGTGGTAGTGGTACCGGTACTTTTCGACGGCCTTCCGGAGCTTGGCAAGGCGCTCCTCGGCGGCGGCTTTGGTCATGTGAGAATACTACTACACCGAAAAGATTCGCGCGATAGCGGCCAGATCGATCCGCGCCAGCAGCGCGACGGCCGTGCCAATGGCCAAAAACGGCCCGAAGGGCAGCGCGGTCTTGAGGGATGCGCCGCGGCGGCCGGCGACGCGGAGCGCGAGGAGCCAGAGCAGAGACGCCGCGGCGCCGATCCAGAACGAGAGCAGGACGGCAGCGATGCCGCCCGAGAGCCCGAGCAGCCAGCCGATGCCGATCATGAGCTTGGCGTCTCCGAGACCCATCCACTTCCCGCCCGAAGCCAGCCAGAGCACGGCGAAGGGCATCGGGATCAACACGCCGGCAAGGAAATGCCAGAGCGGCGGCATATGCAGTACAAAGGAATCGCCGGAAACAAGAAACATTCCGAGGAACGCGACGAGCGCGAAGACGGCCGTAAGCCCGTCCGGCAGGATCGTATGGCGCGCGTCATATCCGGCAAGCACGATGAGCAGCGAAAGCACGATGCCGAAATAGAGGAACAGTCCGGCGAAGACAGCCGGCGAAAGCAGCAGAAGATACGCGAAGCGGAAGTACAGCAGTACGAAGACCAGGCCTGAGAGCATCTCCACGAGCGGATACTGCCATGAGATCTTGGCGCGGCAATGCGCGCAGCGGCCGCGCTGCGTCAGAAAGCTGCCGACCGGCACAAGCTCGGCGAAGGAGAGCGTCATGCCGCAGGTGAAGCAGGCCGAACGGCCGCCAAGCGTGCGGCCGCTGCGCAAACGCAGGATGACCACGTTAAGGAAGCTGCCGATGATCGTACCGAGAAAGAACGCGATGATCGGAAGGAGGATATCCATGCGTACAGTATACCAAGACACAAAAAGCCCCGCCATGCGGCGGGGCTTTCCTGGGAACAGACGCGATTACGAGCAGACGCCGGATGCCGGAGCCGTGAACGTGGTGCTCGCGTACTTCTTGGAAGTACCGTTGCTGTCTACGCACCAGCCCGCGCCATTGCCGGATGCGGTCACTGCCCAGGCGCTCGCGCTGCCGGTCGTCGGGAAGACGTAGCAGTTCGTCGTGTAGCCCGGCGGCATGCCGGAAAGCAGCCCGGCGAGGCCGTTCGAGGAAGCCGCAGTCGTAAAGAGCACTGCGCCGCCCGTGCCGCAGGCCGTGCTGGTCGAACCGGTGCCATAGCTGCCGTTCGTCGAGTAGTAAAGCTCGGCCTGAGCCATCATGGAGGCGAGCTGCGACTGCACCTTGGCGTCGTTGGCCTTGCCGCGGGCATTGCCGAGCGATGCGAGCACGACAGTCGCGAGAATGCCGATGATGGCGATCACGACGAGAAGCTCGATGAGCGTAAAACCTTTGTTCTGATTCTTCATACTAGGTAAAAAAAATACTGATAATGGCGACCGTGGGATCTTACGGAACAGTATACCACTACTGGATACTGGACGCGATATTGTAGATCGGGACAAGGATCGAAGTCAGGAGCACGCCTACGCCGAGGCCGAGCACGACGATCATGATCGGCTCGATCAGGCCCACGAGCGTGTCCACAGCATCGTCCACTTCGCGCTTGTAGAACTGTGCGAGGGTCTTAAGGATATTCGACAGGCCGCCCGTCTCCTCGCCCACTTTGATCATCTGCACCATGATCGGCGGGATGCGTTCCTGGTGCTTGCCGAGCGAGTCGGAGAGCGAACTGCCGGCCTTCACGTCTTCGGAAGCCTCGGCGAGCACGGCCCCGTACACGCGGCTGCCGACGATCTTGCCCGTGATCTCGATCGAACGCACGATCGAGATGCCGGAAGAGAGCATTGTAGCCAGGTTGTCCGAGGTGCGCGAAAGGTAGAGTTTGGTATACAGCTTGCCCACGACCGGGATCGAGAGCTGCACGTTGTCCAGATATGCCTGGCCTTTCTCCGTGCGCGAGAGATACCAGAGATAGCCCGCACCGGCGAGCACGGCGATCAGGACAATGAAGCCATAGTCTACGAAGAACTGCGATATGCCGATGACGATGCGCGTGTAGATCGGGATCTCCTGGCCGGAGCTCTGAATGATCTCCGAGAGTTTGGGGATGACCATGACGAACATGAGCACCATCACGATGATGAACACGCCGATCACGAACGCCGGGTAGATGAGAGCGTTCTTGGTCTTGGAAGTGAGCGCATACTGGCGGTCGAGATACTCGGCCAGATAGTTGAAGACCTCGTTGAGCTTGCCAGATTCCTCGCCAGCCTTGACCATATTCACGTAGAAATCGGAGAAAACGTCGCCCTGTTTGGCGAGCGCGCCGGAGATCGGCATGCCGGCCTGGATGTCGTCGGTCACAGCCCGGAGCTTGCGCGCAAGCAGCGGATTCTCGGCATTGGTCGAGAGCAGCGTGAATGCCTTGAGCGCCGAGACCTGCGCCCCGAAAAGCGTGGCGATCTGGCGCGAAAGGATCACGATGTCCTTCTGCGGCACACGGGCAAAGAGCTCGGTCTGGAGAAAGCCCTTTTTCTCGCCCTCTTCCTTGATGCCGACCACGATGAGCCCGCGGCGCTGGAGCGCGGCGATGGCCAGATCCTTCGAAGCGGCGTCGATCGCGCCTTCCTTCTTCTCGCCCGTACCGGTGACTGCCTGGTAGGTAAATGTCATATGCTACATGAGGCGCTCGAGGGCCTTGGGGTTCATCGAATAGAGATGCGCGCTGTCCATCGTGATCTCGCCCGCGCGCACAAGGTCGAGCAACGACCGGTTCATGTCCACCATGCCGCTCTCCATGCCCGTCTCGATGATCACGTCGATCTCGTGCGTGCGCTTCTCGCGGATCAGGTTCGCCACGGCGTTATTATTCACGAGCAGTTCGTACGCGAGCACGAGACCGCCGGCCGCGCGCGGGATCAGGCGCTGCGAGAAGATGCCGAGCAGCGATTCGGCCAACTGCGAGCGGATCTGGTCCTGCTGGTCGCCCGGAAAACTGTCGATGATGCGGTCGATCGTCTGAGCCGCGTTGTTCGTGTGGAGCGTGGAGAGCACGAGGTGGCCGGTCTCGGCGGCAGTCACGGCAGTGGCGATCGTGTCGAGGCCGCGCATCTCGCCGATCATGATCACGTTCACGTCCTCGCGGAACACACTCTTGAGGCCCGAGGCGAAATCTTTCGTATCGATGCCCACCTCGCGCTGGTCGATGATCGAGTGCTTCTCCTCGAAGAGATACTCGATCGGATCCTCGATGGTCACGATATGCTCGGCGCGCTCCGTGTTGATGTACTCGATCATGGCCGAGAGCGTCGTGCTCTTGCCTTGGCCGACGGGGCCCACGACCAGGAAGAAGCCCTGCTTCTTGGAGGCGAACTGCTTGAGCACTTCCGGCAGTTTGAGTTCGGCCAGCGTGCGGACCTTGGGAATCAGGCGCAGTGCGAGCGCGATGGCGCCCTTGTGAAAAAAAGCATTGCCGCGCAGGCGCGCGACGCCCTTGTGGTCGTACGAGAAGTCGATCTCCTGCGTCGTCATGAAGCGGTCGAATTTTTCCTTGCTCGCGAGCGCAGCCACGATACCCTGCATGTCTTGCTGCGTGAGCGGCTGCTGGCTCACGAGCGGCGTGAGCTGCCGCGAGACCCGGATGCTCGGCACGCGCCCGGCCGAAAGATGCAGGTCCGAGCCTCCCTGCTGGATCAGGATGTCTACGAGCGATTCGATGAGTGTCTTGGGGTCCATGTTCGTAAGAAAATTAGGCGGCTAGGGCGAGGCGGGCTGCTTGGCGAGCATTTCCTCCACGCGGGCGAGCACTTCGGCCGGCGTGGTCGAGGCCTTCACCACATAGCCGATCGCGCCGAGGGACTTCATGCGTTCGACATCGGACTCCTGTCCGCGGTTCGAGAGCACGATATGCGCGGCATTCGGGGCGAGCTTCTCTTTGCGCATCGCTTCCATGAATTCGAAGCCGTCCATCGCGGGCATGACGACGTCCATCAGGATGATGTCGGGCGCATAGCCCGCGCGCAGCTTCTCGAGCGCCGGGACCGGCCCGAGCGCAGTCGCGACCTCGTGCCCCGCCTGCGAGAACTTGAGCGCGTACATGTCGAGCAGGAACGCGTCGTCGTCCACTATGAAGATTTTTTTAGTGGCCATACCGGAAGAATGAACGGTTTCAGTATACCATTTCCGAAGACCGCAATGGCCGGGGCATGTGCAAAAGAATTCCTTCTGCGGCGCCTCGTATAAAAAAACCTCCGCGGAAGCGGAGGTTCGTTCTCTTTACAGGGGCACGCCGGCAAACAATATAGTATAGGGATACGGCATGTCAGTCTGCCTTTCTTTCACCAGATACATACGGCCGGAACCGGTGCTGTCAATGCACATGTACACCCGTGTGCCGTCATTATCCTTCCAGCGCGTCACAATGCCTTTGTTGCCAAATTCAGGATCATTCGGGTCTAACCCGAGCACTGTATAGGCATCTGCTGCCTTAAGACCCAAAGACGCATACGCGGCATCTACTTCGCCGGGGTTCCAAGGCATGGCCCTCCAAAACAAAGTGACTTCCGTCACATCGCCCTCGCCCACAGGCAGCGTCGGAATCAGCTCCCTTTCGACGAACTGGACATCAAAAGATGTATCCGCTATCGCCCTATCAGGCGTACGGGATCGATCGATGGACACTACGCGCTTGATCGTTCGTAATTCATAACCAATAGTATTCATATTTCACCGTTTTTTTTATTATAACACTTATAGTTTAATAAGTCAATCACTACTGCCGTCATGAAAACCCGCTCTATACAAAACACCCCGTACAACGGGGTGCGCGTCGCGATCTACAGATTGTATATTTCTTGGAACGGTATCTCCCCCGCCATGCACTTCTGGATGGCGTTCTCGCGCATGGTGAGGAAACCCTTTTTGCGGACGAGGTCGTACACGTCGGTCTCGACGGGCTTCTTAAGGATGAGCGCCTGGAGATCTTTGTCGTTCGGGTACATCTCGAAGACGGCGGCGCGGCCGCGCGTGCCGGAGGGGCACTCGGGGCTCGGCACGGCGTCGGTGAACGGCGCAAACTTGATCTTGGCGCGCGCGTCGGCGGGCAGGTCGGCAAACTGCTTCTCGGCCATCTCCTTGAGCGCATCCTGGCCGTCCGCGATATGGCGTGACGCAGGGAAAGTCGTGCGCACCAGGCGCTGCGCGATACAGAGCGTGAGCGTGGGCGCGATGAGATACGGATCGATGCCCATGTCGATGAGGCGCGGCACGACGCCGATGGCGTTGTTCGTATGCAAAGTGGAGAGCACGATATGACCCGTGAGCGCGGCCTGGATGGCGAGCTGCGCGGTCTCGGCGTCACGGATCTCGCCCACCATGATCACGTCAGGGTCTTGGCGGAGAATGGAGCGCAGACCGTTGGCAAAGGTATATCCGATCTCCGGCATGACTTGCGACTGGTTCACGTCGGGAATGTGATATTCCACCGGGTCTTCCAGCGAGACGACGTTGGCGCCTTCCTTGTCGAGCTCGTTGAGGATCGAGTACAGCGTCGTGGATTTACCGGAACCCGTCGGGCCGGTCACGAGGATCAGGCCGTACGGCCGGGCAAGCGCGTCCTTGATGAGTTTCTTGTACTCCTCCGAGAGGCCGATACTGTCGAGCGGCTTGAGTCCCTTCTCCGCGTCGAGGATACGGAGCACCACTTTTTCGCCGTAGTAGGCCGGGAGCGTGGAGACGCGGAAGTCGATCTTGCGCCCGCCGATGGTCGCCGAGAAGCCGCCGTCCTGCGGCTTGCGTTTCTCATCCAGGCGCAGCTTTGCCAGGATCTTGATGCGCGCCACAACGCCGGCATATACGGAGAGCGGGAGCACGAGCGAGGTGTGCAGCACGCCGTCCACGCGGAAGCGAACTTTCACCTTGTCGCCCGTATCCTCGATATGGATGTCGGAGGCGCCGCCTTCCACGGCGTTGTTCAGGATGACGGCTACGATCTTGATGATCGGGGCCTCCTCGACGATTTTCTCCTCCTCGCCCGGCTTGAGCGCGTCCTGGATCTTCTTCGGGTCGTCGATCGTCACGTCGGTCGCCGCCTGTTCGATGGCCGTATCGAGCTCGGAGAGCGCCGAATCCACTTGGCCGGAAAGACCGTGGTAATTCTCGAGCACGGCCTTGTAGACGCGTTCGGGAATGAGGAACATCTTGTACGGGATGCTGCCATGGCTCTGCGCGATGAATTGGAGCGCGTCGCCGGCCTGCGTGTTCTCCGGATCGGTCACGCCCACGATGAGCGCGCCGTCCTCGAC
>CAYMVF010000005.1:21715-22885 GCA_964394045.1 uncultured Candidatus Saccharibacteria bacterium
CCACTGGCACGAACTGGTACTGCCGCGCAGCATCCTCAGGGATGTACTTGAGCACGTCGGCGCGGACGGTCTTCGGATCGACCGGGCGCGTGGGCATGCCGTAGAAGGCGCTCTTCTCGGCGAGCAGCGTCTGCTCGGGAATGCCGTGGGAGATGAGGGACTCGCCGAGACTGCCCTTCTCCTCCGCAACGCGCAGGATATCGCCGACCTGGTCCTGGGCGACGAGGCCGCGCTGTACTAGTGCTTCGATGAAAGTCATCTGCAATTCAAGTATACCGCAGGCTATCCGTATGGGCCATGTGCACAAACAAGGACGCGCAGTCAGGCTGCGTCCGTTTGAGTGACAGCTTTGATCCTCATCTCCATTTCGGGAATGCGAATGTCGCCCGCTATTGGATTCTCATCAAAAAATCTGCGGCCCGTATCTTCAAATCCAAGCTTCTGGTAAAAATCGATCGCGTTCTGATTATAGGTCGCCACGTCCACCAAAATGTCCTGCCTGGGATCAAGCGTCTGCCGTGCCTGTTCCCACAGGAGCCTGCCAATTCCCTTTCTTTGGTATTCCGGGAGCACGTACAGTGTGCTGAGCTTGTTCAAAGTCGTATCCGTGCGACTCACTCCAGCTATCACATCGTCCATTTTTGCCACAAACATGTTCCATCCTGCCGGCTGATGGGCAAGTTTTTCAGCATATGCGCGCAATGCGTCGACCGAGAAATAATCCTTGAATTTTTGTTCGATCATCTCCCGGGTGATGCCGAGCTCTTCGTTCGGATACGTATCGAGCCAAGTCTTATAGAAGACCTGGCGCACGCCAAGAGCATCATCCGGCCCGACAGGAGTGACAATGATCGGAATCTCCGGAGTTTTCATTTGTTCGATAGAGGAGCTATCGCCGCGCCGCGGACTGCGCGGTCTTCCAGGTGACAGTGTTGCCGGTCACCGTGATGCCGCCAATGAGTGCGCCGGCGCGGACGTAGTAAGTGGTGTTCGGAAGAAGGCCGGTGACCTGCTCGGCGAAGGCGCCGGGCACTGCCTGCGCTTTAGGCGTAGTCATAGTACCAAAGCTCGGCGTGGTGCCGTATTCGAACCAGCGAGTGACCGTCGGATCCGCCACGTTGAGCGAACCGTTGAGCGTCAACAGCGCAGAGCCTACGGCATTGACCTGTT
>CAYMVF010000006.1:0-19297 GCA_964394045.1 uncultured Candidatus Saccharibacteria bacterium
TGATCGAGCACTTCGCCGGCGCGTTCCCCGTGTGGCTCTCCCCGACCCAGGTCGCCGTCGTTCCGATCAGCGGCGATCAGGCCGAATATGCGCGCGGCATCCTCGAGAAATTCAAGGCTGCAGGCATCCGCGCGATCCTCGACGACGGCAAGGACTCCGTCGGCAAGCGCATCCGCGAGCACAAGAACAAGAAAGTGCCGTACGTGATCGTCGTCGGCGACAAGGAAAAGGACGCGGGCGTCGTCACCGTGGAGACGCGGACGGAAAAACTCGAGAACATCTCGCCGGACGAGTTTGTCGCGCGGGTGGAGAAAGATATTCGCGAAAAAACATTGAATTAACTTTTACAAATAGCTTTGTTGCAGAAAAAATCGCCCGACATCGGGCGTTTTTTCTGCGACACATTTTAAATATCTATCTCCGCCGTCTTGGCGTGCGTCTGGATGAAGCTCTTGCGAGGAGCGACGTCGGAGCCCATGAGCATGTCGAACACGCGGTCCGCCTCGGCAGCGTCCTCGATGGCGACCTGCAGGAGAATGCGGCGGTCCGGATCCATCGTCGTCTCCCAAAGTTCGTCGGCGTTCATCTCGCCCAAGCCCTTGTAGCGCTGGACATGGATCTTGGCGGTCTTGCCCTTCGCGTCCTTGACCTCGATCTCGGCACCCTCTTCCCCATCCGCCTGCTCGGCTTGGTCTGCCTGCGCGCGGGCCAGCAGCTCGTCGAGATTCTCATCCTTGATGCCCGTGATGCTTTCCTTCTCCTCGTCGGTGTAGGCGTAATGCACCTCCTTGCCTTTCTTGATCTTGTACAGCGGCGGCTGCGCGATGTACACATACCCCCCGTCGATGAGCGGGCGGAAGTAACGGTAGAAGAGCGTCAGGATCAGCGTGCGGATATGCGCGCCGTCCACGTCGGCATCGGTCGCGATCACGATCTTGTGATAGCGGAGCTTGGAGATATCGAATGTGTCCCCGATGGCCGTGCCCATGGCGACGACGAGGTTCTTGATCTGCTCGGAGGCGAGCATCTTGTCGAGGCGCGCTCGCTCGATGTTCAAAATCTTTCCGCGCAGCGGCAAGATGGCCTGCGTGCGGCGGTCGCGGCCGGTCTTGGCGGTGCCGCCGGCGGAATCTCCCTCCACGATGAATATCTCCGCCTCCTCGGCGCTCTTGGTCTGGCAGTCGGCGAGCTTGCCCGGAAGCGTCATACCCTCGAGCGCGCCCTTGCGGAGCACGCTGTCTTTCGCGGCCTTGGCGGCCTTGCGGGCGCGCACGGCGAGGATCACCTTGTTCACGATGGCCTTGGCATCATCCGGATGTTCCTCGAGGAAAGCGGCAAAGCCCTCACCGAAGACGGTCGCCACCGCACCCTGCGCTTCCGGCGAGCCGAGCTTTCCCTTGGTCTGACCCTCGAACTGGATCTCGCGGAGCTTCACGGAGACGACGACGGTCAGGCCCTCGAGTACGTCTTCGCCCGTGAAGGCGCTGTCGGAATCCTTCACATAGCCTTCTTTCTTGGCATAAGTGTTGAGCGTGCGCGTGAGCGCCGTCTTGAAGCCGGTCACATGCGTGCCGCCTTCGGGGTTGTAGATGTTGTTCGCGTACGCCACGATCTTGGCCGACATGTCGTCAGTGTACTGAAGCGCGATTTCCACCATGACGCCGTCCTGTTCTTTCTCGGCATAGAAGATGCTGTCCTGAATGGCTTTTTGCGCGAGGTTGTAGTACTTTACGAGCGAGATCAGGCCGCCCTCGAAATAGAATGAGTAACTCGGCAAGTCGAGCGCGAGTTCGGAGAACCAGTGCACGCCCTCGAGATCGAGCTTGCCTGCATGCTCGCGCGCGTCGATGCACCGGATGCGCAAGCCCTTCACGAGATACGCCTGGCCGCGGAAATGATTGACGATCGTGTTCCAATCGAATACCAGTTCTTTGAAAATCTCCGTGTCCGGCTCGAAGGTCACGATCGTGCCGTGCGTCTTGGTCGAGCGGATCTTCTTCACGGCAGCCTTCTTCTTGCCCTGCGAGTACTCCTGCATGTGCACGCCGCCGTCCTTGTGGACCATGACCTGCGTGTAGGAAGAAAGCGCGTTCACCACGGATGCGCCGACACCGTGCAGGCCGCCCGAGACCTTGTAGCCCTCGCCGCCGAATTTGCCGCCGGCATGGAGCGTGGTCATGACCACCTCGAGCGCGGAGACTTTGGTCTTTGGGTGCACGTCTACCGGAATACCGCGGCCGTTGTCCGCGATGCGGATCCGGTTGCCCGGCAGGAGCACGGCCTCGATCTCATCCGCGAAGCCACCCATGGCCTCGTCGCGCGAGTTGTCGAAGATCTCCCACACCAGATGGTGCAGGCCCTCGATGCCCGTGCCGCCTATGTACATGCCGGGGCGCTTGCGCACCGGCTCGAGGCCTTCGAGCACGGAAATGTCCTTTGCGCTGTATGAGGATTCGTTCTTGTCAGCCATATTTCGTAAGGGAATTATAGCATATTTCCCTGCCCGGCGCGAGCGGCCTCAGTTGGATAATCCGCTTGTATTTTATGGCTTATTTTGCGCCCGTTGCCATGGATCAGCAGCCCCAGATACGATTGCTTCGTCTCTTCTTTGCCGCCCGTTTCGGCCAGGCGCTTCCACATCCGCCGTTTAGTTGTAGCGCGGACGACCCGATGATCTGGAAAATGCACCCATCCAAGGAAATCCACGCCGGAGGCGAGCGTCTTGATGAACACTTTGTCAGGGTGCAGCGAAAGCTTGAGACGCTCGGAAAGGAATACGGAGACTTTTGGCAAAAGGCTTTCGAGCCAGACCTTGTCGTCCGAGAGAAAGACGAAATCGTCGGCATACCGGATATAGTGCCGAACTTTCAACTTGTGCTTCACGAACTGGTCGAACTCGTTCATGTAGATGTTCACGAGCAGCTGGCTCGTGAGATTGCCAAGCGGCAGACCGCGGCCCGGCTGCCCCGAATCGAAGCTGCCGACGATCGTCGTGATAAGCCGAACGATGCGCGGATCGGCGACATATACTTCGACAATACCGAGCAGAACTGCATGGTCCACCGATGCGAAGAACTTCCGGATGTCGCATTTGAGCACCCAGACCGTGCGCGTATCGTTCTTCGAGACTTTGTTTGAAAATGTTCGGAACCGATCAAGTGCCCGATGCATCCCCTTGCCCCGCCGACAGGAATACGAATCGGCGATGAACGTCCGGTCGAAAGAGGGATACAACTCGCGGTAGAGCGCATGATGCAGCAGCCTGTCTCGAACGAACGCCTTGTGGATGCTGCGCGGCTTCGGGTCGGATATGTTGAACGCATGGTACGCCGAGTGCACGTAGATCTCCGTGGCAAGCTCGCCATGCAGCGCGAAGATGTTGGCCATCAGATGCCGTCCGAATTCGAGCACGTCTTTGCGCATCTTCTTACCGGCAAGGAATTCCCGCCAGGCGAGGAGTAAATTTTCCACGGAAATGATATGCTCGTAGGCATGAACAAATCGGATACGGGCCATACCCGAAATGCTACCCCCCCCCCTGCCGATTTTGCCAGTGCTGCAAAAACTGAAAGCTGTGTACATCCTCTGGTACGGCTACTACCAGTCAATTCCAAAGACTCACCGGTATTCGCTCGGCACGCGCATTGACACGCTCTTTGTGGAAATCATGGAGGCGATGGCCATAGCCACGTTCCTGCCAAAAACGAAGAAGCGCCCATACGTGTGCCTTGCCATACGCAAAGTGGACACACTCAAAATCCTGCTCTCGGTGCTCTGGGAAACGCGTTCGCTCGACAACAAGAAATATACCGCGCTTTCGGCGCCTCTCGAAGAAGTAGGTCGGATGCTCGGCGGCTGGAACGGCCAGCTATCAAAACAAAACTCTCCCAACTAAATATAGTCGGGAGAGAAATGGAGAGAGTTGCGGCAACAGCAGAAGGGTTGTCGGCATCGAAGTTGTTGTCGAGCCAGTTGTTGTCCTGCTTCCAGTGGCCACCGTTCCAAATCAGGCAGCGCACGTAGAGGTTGCCGTCAGAGTTGCGGTTGCGTGCAGCGTGCCGCCTGTGCCACCACCCCTTGAGTGCTCTTAGGGTTGTATCGTATTTGCGATCTCTAATCGCCTAGCACGCTGAACCAAGTATCTTCATTTTTTGAAGTTTCTGCATATGCCACCCTATCCCAAGCCGTGACTGGAGATATTCTCGACGTATGGATACTGGGGTCGGTAGCCGGAAGCCGTAACCGCCAGCGTATTCACCTACTGCCGAAATGAGTGTAGCACAAAAAAATAACCCTCGTATTTTTGTACGAGGGTAGAGATTTGTGAAATCTCCAAAACTTTTTCGCCCAAAGGACAAAGGGTAAAGCGCAGAAAGTCCTAGGTGTCTAAGCACATAGTTCTAACTTGCGGCAACAGCAGAAGGGTTGTCGGCATCGAAGCTGTTGTCGAGCCAGTTGCTGTCCCGCTTCCAGTAGCCACCGTCCCAAATCAGGCAGCGCACGCAGAGGTCGCCGTCAGAGTCGCGGTAGATAGTGCCCCAGAAGAACACTGCTTTGCCTTTCCACTCCTCGGGAATGAGGTGCGGGTTGTCGAGCAGGTAGTCCAGTAGGTTAGCATTATACACCGGCTGGTCAGCCATCTCCTTGCGGAGTTTGTTGCCTTCGATGCTGCCTTCCTGCTGTTTCTTCGAAAGGAACAGCGCCACGCGGGTTGGGTCCCAAGTGAACTGTCCGCCCTTCTTGTGTTCCTCAACACTCCACCCGTCATATGGGATGCGCGGGTCGGCATCAAGATCAATGATGTGTTCTTTGTAGGCGATCGTCGCCCTGCCGGAAAGAATCGCGCTCATTCCTTCTTCTCCGCCGATTTTGTTCAACAAAGCCTCGATCTGTCCGAGGTTCACTTTTGCATATTTTGCCATTGTAAAATATTTTTCAAGCTGCTTGCTTGGTTCTTGATTGCTTCCCGCGAATCAGGGGCTAGACAAGAGTAGTCGTAGCCAGAAAACTCCTGTGATAAGAGCCTTTTGGCTACGACCAGTGCCGAGCTATGCATTTGATCAACTTAAATTCATTGTATAACATTTATATATAAAAAGTCAAGTACAATGCAAAAAGCACCTGTTTCAGGGCTTTTTACGCGAACCAGTCAATTTACCGGATTTCCCAGCCTTTTTCCCGGACGGCCTGCGAGATGCTTTCCATGATCACGCTCACTTCTTCGTCGGTCAGCGTGCGGTCGGGAGACTGAAAAACGAGGCGAGCGGCGAGCGAAATGCGGCCGTCCTTTTCAAAACGGTCGAAGATACGCGGCTCGCGGGCGAGCAGCTCGGTGCCACGCGCCCTGCAAAGCGCGACGAGCTCGGAAGCTTCGGTGCCCGCCGGGACCCACACGGCGAGGTCTCGGGAAATGAAAGGATACGGGGACCACGGAACAAAACGCTTTCCGGAGGCCGGAGTCTCGTCTGCCGCGACAGAAATATCGAGATCGCGCGCAAATTCCTCGAGCGTGCTTTCGACGACGCCTTTCTTGTCGGCATAGGCGATATGAATCTCTTCCCTGCCGGCCTCCGGAAACACCGTTCCTATCTCGAATAGCCTGGCCTCGTCCGCGCCAAGGAGCGGCGCGTTCAGGCGGTTCATGTCATATGCGGCGCGCAGGCCGTCCGCGAGATTTGTGCGCAGGAATTCCTTGCCCTTGGCGCCGCGCGCGACCTCGACCGCGCCTTTCTTGCAGAAGGCGTAGGTCATGGTCTCGGAGTAGCCATCGGAAAGCAATTTCGCGCGCGCGGCGCGGATGTGCTCGCGCGTCTCGTTTTCTTTCGGGACAAAATCCAGCTTCGGCAGCGCAGGAACGACGGTATCGTATCCACGAATGCGGCCGATCTCCTCGGCCATGTCATGCGGGCCGGAGAGGTCGAGGCGCAGCGGCGGCACTGTAAGCGTGAGGGCATCTCCTTCGCGCGTGTATTCGTATTCGTATCCGTATCGTTTCAAAATATCCTCGGCTTCGTTCGCCGGGATCTCTGCGCCAAGCAGGCCGTTCACTTGATCCATCAAGAACGAGAGAGTCCTCTTCTCTTGCGGCACAGGATATACGTCTACGACCTCCTCAAACGTCGCCCCTGGGAACAGTTCGAGCATGAGTCCCGAAAGCTCGCGCATGGCGAATCCTGCGTGCTCGGGCGAGAGATCGTTTTCGAAACGCTTGGCGGAATCGGAGAGCAGGCCGAGGCGGCGAGCCGTCTTGCGCACGGCGACGGGGTCGAAATTGGCGACTTCGAGCAAGATATCGGTGGTTGTCGCGGAGATGCCGGAATCCGCGCCGCCCTTCACGCCAGCAATCGCGAGCGTCTTCTCTCCGTCCGTGATCACGGTATCCGTGGCTTTGAGCTTGGCGACGATCTTGTCGCCGCCCACTGTCTGGAATTCCTCGCCGTCGGCCGCGGCGCGCACGACGATCTGCTCCCCTGCGAGCGTGGCGAGGTCGAAGGCGTGGCACGGCTGGCCGCAGTCGAACATGACGATATTCGTCGCGTCCACGATGTTGTTGATCGCCTTCTGGCCGATGGATTCAAGATGCTTCACGACCCATTCGGGCGAGGGGCCGACAGTGATGCCGCGCACGATGCGCGCGCTGTAGCGGCGCGCGGCCGGCGTCTCGATCCGGACCGAGAGCTTCGTCGGCTCTGCCTCAGGGATTGCGTATTTCGGCGTCGGATCGTTGAACGCCAGCCCGAGCTGTCCGCAGAGCTCGCGCGCCACGCCGTGGTGCGAAAGCAGATCGTGCGCGCGGTTCGGCAGGATGTTCAGATCGTAGACCGTATCGCCGTTTGCCAGCTTCTCAACGCCCTCCACTTCGCACAGATGACGCATGAAAATGTCCGCAAGCGCGTCCGCTTCCGGGATTCCCTGCACATACCATTTGAGCCAGTCGTAGGATATTTTCATAACATGCTTCTTTCTTCCCAATGTTCGTTGTTCGCGGCGTAGTAAGTCTGAATCGTGATGAGATGCTCATTGTAGAATTCGCGTTCGGCGTTCTCGAGCACTTCTCCAGCAGCGAGCTTCTCGTCAATTCGCCACATTTCTTTCAGTATTTTGTTCAGAGTTTCTTCGACAGGCATGGTCAGAATTGGTTGAGCCGCAGGTCGCCCTGGTAGAAATAGCGGATATCGGTAATGCCCCACTTGATCATGGCGATGCGGTCGAGGCCGCCGCCGAAAGCGAAGCCCTGCACTTTCTCCGGATCGAAGCCGGCGTTTTTAAGCACATTCGGATGGATCATGCCCCCGCCCATCATCTCGAGCCACTTACCCTTCCATTTCGCGTGCACTTCCACGGAAGGCTCGGTGAACGGAAAGAAGCTCGGACGGAACTCGATCTCGGCATCCGCGCCAAGCAGCTGCTTGTAGAGTTCGGTGAGCACGCCCTTCATGTGCGCGAGCGAGACGCCGGGACCGATCATGCAGCCGTCGATCTGGAAGAACTGCATCTCATGCGTCGCGTCGGTTGCCTCGTTGCGGAAGACCTTGCCGATGGAAACATACGCGGCCGCAGTGCGGCCCGCTTGCGCCGACTGTTCGAGCATGCGCGCCGAGACGCTCGTCGCATGCGTGCGGAGCACCTTTCCTTCCTCGCCGCGGATCCAGAACGTGTCCTGCATGTCGCGCGCAGGATGGTCCTTGGCCACGTTGAGCGCATCGAAGTTGTACCATTCCGTCTCAAGCTCGGGCCCGGACGCCGCCTCGAAACCAAGGCCGCGGAAGACCGAATATGCCTCTTCGGCAAGCATGGAAAGCGGATGTTCGGTGCCGCGCGGGCCTTGCGTATCCATGGGCCCATACTACAATAGAGCCTATGAAAAAGCTACGGACGGCGCTGCTCCTCCTGTGCATCATTTTCCTCGCCGTCGCCTTCTGGCTCGGATGGTTGGACAATGGGCCAGGTCTCGGATTCTGGCCGTTCGTGAGTTAGTTACGCGGCGTATAACTGCTTTGCCCGCGCGCAATATTCGCACTCGCGCGCGCTACCGTAGAGCTTGGCCTGGCACGAGCGGGCTGTCCATTGGCCGCTCTGGAGCAAAGCGTCGTAGTCGGCGATGTCCTGCTTGAGCGCGGCGATTTCCTCAGCACCAATGGCGCGCTCGTAGAGCGAGTCTTTGTCGTCGGGATCTGCTTCGAGGAAGAGCAAGCGCGAGGCGCGCACGTCGGTGCCGCGCTCGGCGTTCTGGATGAGGTACGAGTACATGGCGAGCTGGCGGAGCAGGCCGGACATGCGGCCTTCGCCGTCACGCTTCTCGATCGCGCTCTTGCCCTTCGGGCTGCCGGTCTTGAAGTCGGTCACAGTCACGACACGGTCGCCGTCACGCTCGGTCAGGTCGATCTTGCCGTAGCAGGAAAGGTGCGGGAGGGCCGGATCGCGGTACGAGACGGAGCGCTCTGACTGGGCATCTTCGGCGATGCCAGGCAAGTAGTTCTTCTCGAAATTTGCGAGGATCTTGAGCGCGTCTTTCTTCGTGCGCTCGATGAGCCGCGTGTCGGCGACGTATTCCTTTTCGAGGGAGGCCGCGACGGCGGCGGCGAGCGCCGCTGCGTGACCACTGCGCTCGCCGCCGCGATGCTTGAGCAGGAATTCAATGCCCATATGCACCGCAGACCCGAGCAGCAGGCTCTCCGTCTTGGACTCGGGCAGCTGGAGCAGGTTGCGGAAATACCACTTCCAGGGACATTCGAAAAAATTGTTCAGCAGCGTGACGGAAACATTGAGCTTGGGATATTCTTCCGCCACGATGCCGGCGAGTTCGGCCATGGTCGCTCGGGGACGCTCCGGCGCGACAGCTACGAACAGTTTCGGATCTTCCGCCAACAGCTCCCCTTCCGTATCGGCAAGCGACAGACGCTCTACAAGCGCTTCCGGCACATCGGCGAGCAAGCGCGCCGGCTCGAGCGCAGCGCCCGTGTACGAGGCGAGCGGCCAGCTGATCCGACAAAATTCCTTAGCCCGAGTGATGGCCACATACAGCTCGCGCCGCGCAGCAAGTTCGTCCTTGTCCGCGACGAGTGCAGCGATGCGCTCGGGCAGAGCAAAACCCATCCGCTTGCCGCGCATGAGACTGGCGTCGTCCATGTGCGCAATGTACACATGTTTCCATTCAAGACCCTTGGAACCGTGGAGCGTGAGCACGCGCACACCGCGGTCCGCGGAAAAAACCGCCAGGGGCAGCTCATGGCCGTACTGCTCAAGACGGTCCAAATATGCCAAGAAAGCCCCAGTGGAAAGATATTCGTCTTTTTCCATCTGCGCGGAGATGAGGTGCAGGAAGGTCCGAACGACCTCGACGCCGCGGATGAGGGCGTCATGGTCAGGCGGCGCAGTAAAGAACAATTTCTCCCCTATTTTTTGCAGCAAACCATGCAGGCCAAGCTTCTGTGACGCCTCGAGAAATCCGGCAAGCTGCGCACCCAGACGGGCGATTGGGTCGGTGCCAAGACGCGATGTGCCATAGTGAACGAGCTTTTCGAGCGAAAGGCTGCGCGCGCCAGTCTCGCGCAAAAATGCATGGGCGATAAGCGGCGGAATACCGACGCGAGGATCCAAAAGCAGATCGGCAAGGGCGACAGCATCGTACGGATCGTGGATCACGCGCAGAACGCAGCGGACAGTCCCAGTCTCCGGCGCGGCAAAGAACGATGCGCTGCCCGCCGCGGAAACAGGCACGCCCTGGTCGCGCAGCACGCGCACGGCATCGCGGACCTGGTAGTTCTTGGGAACGAGCACGGCAAAATCTTGCGGACTCTCGCCTTGTCCGCCATCGGCAGGCGGTGCGATACGCCGTGAGATGTCCCGGGCGATGGATATGATCTCGTCGCGCGGGTAGGCGCATTCGGCAAGCACGATGCGCTCTGCCCCGCGCGACGATGCCGCCACAAGCGTGCCGCTGGCGATCGTGCTTGAGAGCAGCGCGTCTGCTGCATCCAGTATGACCTGCGAGGAACGATAATTCTCCGTAAGCGTGATCTCCCGCGCTTTGCCGAACATGGTGCGAAAGCGCGTGAAATGATCGAGCGAGCTGCCGGCGAATCCGTAGATGAGCTGCCGGTCGTCGCCTACGACGAATATGTTGGGCTGCACCGGGCTATCGCCCCAGACGGCCTCAAGGAAGGCGTTCTGCACGCCGCTCGAGTCCTGGTGCTCATCCACGAGCACATACAAGTAGCGCTCGCGGATATCGGCGCGCGCGTCCTCAGACGCGCGCGCAAGCTCCACAGCATACGCAAGCACGTCGTCGTAGTCCATCAGGCCGCGCGCCTTCTTTTCGTCCTCATACATCCGGTAAAACTCCACGGCCTCACGGGTGCGCTCGAGCGCCTCGATCTGTTTGAGCGCTTCCATCTTGAGCTCGCCTTTGCGCGCGCCGCGTGAGGAAATGTTTGCAGGATCTTCCTGTATACGCGCGATCTCAATCGAGACCTCATCCGCGAACTGGTCCGGCGCAAGCCCTTCGCGTTTGAGCAGCGATACGAGCGATTTGAGATCGCCGAAATAGCGCGCCGCATCACCGCGCGGACGGATGTGCTGCCATGCATTGCCTTCGAGTATCTCGTCCACGAGTGCGACCGCCTCCGCGTCGCCCATGAGCTCGGGCTTTGCCGCAAATCCGATGTATGAGAAATATTTTTCGATCAATGTGATCGAAAATCTGTGGAATGTGGAAATATGCACTTGCCCCGCATCGGGCCCGATGAGCGATAGCAGCCGCTCGCGCATGGCGCGCACGCCGGCATTGGTGAATGTGAGGCACAGGATGCCTGAAGCCTCCGTGTCGGTCTTCGTGAGTATGTTCGCAATGCGCATGGCGAGCACCTGCGTCTTGCCCGTGCCCGGACCCGCCACCACCATGACCGGACCGTCGAGCGCCTTCACAGCCTCGCGCTGGGCCGCGTTCAATTTCCCATATGCCTCGTCGAATGCCTGGCTGCCGCGCATATGCAAGCATTCTACCCTACTGGCGCGCGCAAACAAAAAGCACTCCCTAAGGAGCGCTAATGATGTTCAATTACGATATGAACCCCATTGTCTTGATGAGTCAGCTTCATGTCGTACATGTTGCTGGAAGACAAGGCTTTCATGGTCACTGTTCCGCTATCGACGCAGAAGTTCGGAGGCGATACAACGGTGCATTGTTTGTGCGTGCGGAGGTAGCTCGTTATGTGATCAACCACCCCGTGTACCGGCACTGCCGACTTGGCAATAACGGCTGTCTCCTTCTTGGTCCCAGAAGTCCCGGAAATTTCAGCGCTTAATTGTTCGCTTAAATGCGTGTGCAAGTTCATTCTCTATTCAGTTTTATTGCTAGCATTATAGCATATTTCTTAATGAAATGCAAGTCCTTCGGTTATCTTATACGCCTCCCCTGCCCCCATCGTGACAAGCACGTCCGCACCGCAGAACTGTTGCTTTGAGATGAACGCCTCTGCTTCGGAAAAATCGGCGAAGGCGCGCGCGCCAGGCACATGCTCGGCGACCGCGGCGGCGAGCTTCTCGCTCGACACGCTCGGATCCGGCGCCTCGCGGGCGAAGTAGATCGGCAGGAAATACGCCTCGTCGGCATCGCCGAACGCCGAGGCGAACTCGGCGAAGAATGCCTTCGTGCGCGAATAGAGGTGCGGCTGGAACACGACGGTGATCTTCTTCTCTCCCCGCGGGTACAGCTCGCGCAGCGCAGCAAGGCTCGCGCGGATCTCCGTCGGGTGATGCGCGTAGTCATCGTAGACGATCGCGCCGCTTTCGGTGATGCCCCGCTTCTCAAGACGGCGCCAGGTGCCGGAGAACTGCGCGAGGGCTGCGGCCGCCGCGGCGGCGGGAACGCCGGACAATTCCGCGACGGCGAGCGCCGCGGCGGCATCCTTGCGATTGTGTTCCCCTGGCACGGCAAGCTGCGGCACCTTATCGAGGTACTTCGTCCAGTCGATCACGTCCACCGGCGCGCCCGCGATCGCCGCGGCAACGGAAGGATCGGACGGGTCGCATACGACGGCGCTGCCTGTCTGGAGCACGAGCTCGCGGAAGGCACTTTCGATGTCGGTGAGATCCTTGTAATAGTCCAGATGGTCGGCCTCGATGTTCGTGATCACGAGCACCTTCGGGCGGATGTTCAAAAATGAGCGCTCGTACTCGCAAGCCTCCACCACAAAATCCTCGCCGCGGCCGACAACAAGGTTGGATCCCGAATCCTTGAGCAGCGAGCCGACGATCACGGAGGGGTCGCGGTCCGCGTCCATGAGAACCTTGGCGATCATGGCCGTAGTCGTGGTCTTGCCGTGCGTGCCCGAAACGGCGATCGTGCGCTTGCCGGCCGTCACGATGGAAAGCATCTCGGGATAGCTCTTGGCCGGAATGCCCGAGGCGAAGATCTCCTCCATGAGCGCGGGGTCGTACTTGCGGATAGCGATCGTGTACACAATCAGATCCGTGTCCGGAGGAATCAACGCAAAACCCTGGCCGACCGTGACATGCGCGCCGAGCTCCCGCAGCTCGCGCACCACTTCGCCTTCGCTCATGTCCGAACCGTGAACCTCCGTTCCCGCAAGCATGAGCATGCGCGCAATAGCCGAAATGCCGATCCCGCCGATGCCGACAAAGAAGGCTTTTTTTACTTTGTTTAGATCAAGCTGGCTCATAGATCATGCCAATACGTATGTATCATACCCGAGCTTAACAAGCTCCTGCCCGGCCTGCCACACATGATCTGGGATCTCCTGTTCGATCTGAAAACCCAGTTTAGGATACTCGCGGATCCGGATAAGGTCGCCGACCATTCTATTGATGGTCATATCTTTCGGGCGGTATTTTCCATCCGTGGTGTAGTCTTCGTAAGTCACCTGGGGAGAGGTCACTGCGATCTCCGGCTCCGGCCATACTTTTTTAAAAGTCGCGAACGTCCTTCTTTCCATGTATGGTTTCTGCACCAAAATGATCTTAGCGTGCGGAATATTCTTCTCCTCGAGCAACCGCTTGGAGAACAGAGCGTTCTCTCCGGTGTTCCGCGATTTGTCTTCGATCAGGATCGCGCTTACCGGAATGCCCTTCTCCCGCGCTATCTCCGCGTATGTCTCTGCTTCTGATTTTGTAAAATGCTGAGTCTGTCCGAAATTGCCCGAAAAAAGTATCACCGGCGCATATCCCTCCAAATACAGATCGCATGCGCGATATGCGGGACTCGTATCACTGCTACCGAACACCAAAATGCAATCGCTCTTTTCGATCGAGTGATGCATGTGCATGTAGTCCCAAACTATTTTTGCGTAATCGTCTACGGTTTTCATTTCATTTTCTTCACCAGCTGCACGAACTGGTCGTTGCGGTCGTACTCGTTGGTGAACATGCCGAACGATGCGAAAGCCGGCGAGAAGAGCACGACATCGCCCTTCTGTGCCACGTGCATTGCCTCGCGCACGGCCTCGGCGAGCGATGCGGCGGAATATGCCATGTGCGAGATGGGCGCGCCGTCGAGCTTGTCCGTGCCGGTGCCCGGAAGCAGTACGACGGCCTTCGCGTATTTCGCGGCCGTCTTGAGCAGTTCACGCATGTCAAGCCCCTTGTCCGCGCCGCCCATGACGAGCACCGTCCTCTTCTCGGGAAACGCCTTGAGCGCTGCGACTGCCGCCTCTGGCGTGGTCGAGTTGTTGTCGTTATAGATCTGCACCCCGCGCACGGTGCGCAGAAGCTGCAATCTGCCTTCCACAGCCTTGAAGCTCTCGACCCCGGCGCGGATCTTGGCGAGCGGGATCTTGAGCGCGCGGCAGACCGCGACAGCCAGCGCGATGTTCTCCCGGTTGTGCTCGCCGGCAAGCGGCAGCTTCCAGGCCTTCGGAATGTCGCTGGCGCGCGCGACGGCATGCGCGCCCTTGTGCGACTTCGGAATGCGTTTCTCGAGCTGCGCGCCCGTCACCAGGAAATCCTTTTCCGTCTGATACTTGAAGCAGTTCGCCTTGTCGGAAAAATATTCCTTGAGATCGAAGTTGTAGTAGTTCATGTGGTCGGGCATGAAATTCGTAAAGACCGACACATGCGGCGATATCTTGGCCTCGCCGAAGCCCTGGAGCTGCCACGAGGAAAGCTCGAGCACGACATAATCACCGGAGTGTACCTTGGGCAGCAGCGAGAGCGTAGCTACGCCGCGGATGTTGCCGCCGAGATGCGCGCGCTTCCCCGCCTTCTTGAGGATATGGTAAATGAGAGCCGTCGTCGTGGTCTTGCCGCGCGTGCCGGTGACGCCGACCACGCGGATGTCTTTCGGGGCGAGCGAGACGAAAAGCTCGTCGTCCATGCGGACCGGGATGCCGCGCGCGCGGGCATGCGCGATGTACAGCGAGTCGAGCGGCGTACCCTGGGCTTTGAGGACCATGTCGCAGTTCTCGAAATCCTTGATGTCATGCCCGCCGAGGGCGAGGCGCACGTTCTTGTATTTCCTGAGAGCGGCGACCGACGGCGCGAGCTCCTTGGCTGTCTTGAGATCGGTAACGGTCACCTGGGCCCCGCACCGGGCGAGGAAGATCGTATCGCCGAGCCCTTTTCCGAGCAGGCCGAGCCCTAGCACGGTCACCTTCTTGCCTTTGAAATATGCGCGCGCCTTGTCCATGAGCCCATACTACGCCCCTGGCCTGAACTTTTCAATGGCAACACAAAAGCCCCCGTACTTCACGTACAGGGGCTGCATATGATCGCCGCAGATTTCCACTCAGCGGCTACTATGTGTTCCAAACTGAACCTTCCGACCAAACTCCGACTCCGCGCTCGCATATGGCAATATACGGCTTGCGAGGAAATCATCACACGGGAAGACTCAGGGCTGGGGCGGCGTCGAATGGCGCGTCCCTGCACTGGATGCTCATACGAGCTGTAAAATAACCATCTGAGTACAGTATAGCAAAAAGAAATATATTTGTCAATAGGCAAGAAAGGGCTTATTTTCAGGCCTTTTCTATGGAAACTTTTTTGACCGCGATTGATTCGCCGAACCATCCCGCCGCGAGCTTTTTGACCTGGTCGGTGATGTCCGTCACATAGAATTCGCGCTGGCCGCGCCGGGAGAGCTTCCCTGCCAGTTCGGGGTGGCGCGCGAAATAGTCCTTGAGCTTCTTCGGCACGACCGTGTCCTGCGAGATGATGGCCACACTTTTGGGCAGCAGTTTGCGGAACTCTGCCTTGGCGATGCCATAGTGCGTGCAGCCAAGGAGCAGCGCGTCGATGTGTTTGTTTTTGAAATACGAGAGGTCGTCTGCGAGGACAGGGCGCATGAGCCTGATCTCGCCGCTTTCTATGAAATGCGCGAGGAGCGGGGTGGCGGGGGGGCGGGGGGGGGGGCCGCGGGCCCGACCCTCCCCCCCGCCCCCCCGCTTCTTGAATTCGCGCTCATACGCCCCGCTCGAAATGGTCGCTGCCGTGCCGATCAGTCCGACACGCGCGTACCCGGCGCAGGCTTCCGTCATGGGGACGATCATCCCGAGCGCATTGCGGCCCGGCCAGCGTTTCGGTATATGCCGCTGCTGCAGCTGCCGGAGAGCCTCGGCGCTCGCCGTATTACAGGCCACGATGACAAGCGCGCACCCCTTGGCGAAAAGAAAGTCCACGCCTTCGCGCAGGAATTCATAGATCACGGTGTGGCTTCGCGAGCCATATGGCATGCGCTTGGTGTCGCCAAGATAGACATAGTCGTACTCAGGCAGGGCTTTGGCAATGGCTCGCATGGTAAAGAGCCCGCCGAGGCCCGAATCGAATACGCCGATCTTCATGCGCCGAGCATACCGCTATTTGAGATTTTTATCCACCCACTCGAAGAGCACGCGTACGCCGTCATACTGCACAAAGTCGGGGTCGTTGCCCTGGATGAACGCCCGGTACTGCTCGATCGGGAACCAGGCGATCTTTGTGACCTCGCCCAGGTCGGCCCGTGCGATCTTCGGGTGCGGGATGTCCCTGCGCACGACATAGATATCGTCGAACTCGTTGTTCAGATAGGTGCCGTAGAGCAGCACGTTTTCCTTACGGATCGTCCCGGCGAACTCGAACTCGCCATCTTCGAGCGCGAGAGCGAACTCCTCCCGGGCAATGCGCTCAACCGCTTCGATCGAGCTCTCGCCTGCGAGCATGTGCCCGCCGAACGAGAGGTACCAGCGACCCGGACGGAAGCTGTTCTTGGCCGAACGGCACTGCAGCAGCACTTCATTCTTTGAATTCACAATGTAAGCATGGACGGCGCGGTGCCACAGGCCCTTGTCGTGCACCTCGCTTCGGAAGGCGGTGCGGCCGGTCTTTTGGCCGCGCTCATCGAGCACATCGAATTCCTTTTCCTTGGCGCGCCCCCAACGCCACCCCGGGGTCTCGCCCGTAGCGTAACAAATGATGATGAAAAACACGGTCACGATATACACCTTGGGTATGAACTGGAGCAGGAAATCTGACACAGAATGCACGCTACTGTCGATAAAAACGACGGTAGAGACGATCCAGTAGACATACATGGCAAGGATTGCCCATCCCTGCCAAGTAACGGGTACCCAGCCCCAGCCGTACCGTTTCGCCCGGAACCACAAAACCCCCGGCCGGGAGCTCAGATCCGGGAAATAGGGCTTTTTCTCAATTCGCTTCTGCATATGAGGTACGTGCGGCAAGCGGCGGCATCGCCGCGCTGCCCGAGAATACGCATGAGCGGCGCCGTCTGTGACAGCGCCGCTCACTATCGACTACAGCCAAAGGCCGAGCACGAGACCAAAGACAGCCAGACACACAAGCTGGAAACCCGCCTGGATCAGGAAGCGTGTCCAGGCGATGCGGCGCGGCTCATTGGTCCACATGCAGGCGCCGGCGACGGTCGGCATGACAAAGCCTGCCCACACGAGCAGCGCCGAGAGCACGCCGCTCATGGCGGAAAATCCGGTCATGTGCGCGAGCAGGAACGCCTGGCCGAGCGAGAGCACGAACTGTACGACGTACAGCGGCGCGGCCTTTCGCTGCATCTCCTTGCGTTTTTCGATATCCATATCGGTCGCGCCCACGATACGCATCCAGGTCTTGCCGAAGAGCGGACCATACCAAATCGAGCCGAGCACAAGCGAGAGCACGCCGCACGCGAGCACCGCCCAGTAATTGATCGCAAACATATATATGTATGTATGAAAATTAACTGCTAATCGCCTGCTCGTCCTTGGCAAGGTCGAGTGCGCACGAATTGATGCAAAACCGCTTGCCCGTGGTCGCGGGGCCGTCATTGAATACGTGGCCGAGATGCGCGCCGCAGCTGACGCATACGATCTCCGTCCGGACCATGCCATGCGACTCGTCCACGATCTGCCGTGTGGCACCCGGCAGAGCCTGATCGAAGCTCGGCCAGCCCGTGCCTGAATCGAACTTGGCGTCAGACGAGAAGAGCTGCGCGCCGCACACCTTGCACGCATACATGCCGCGCGAGTGCTCGTGCACGTACGCGCCCGAGAAGGGAGCCTCCGTCCCCTTCTCCTGGGTCACACGGTACTCTTCTTCGGTAAGGCGGTTTTTCAGATCGGCCTGGTCCATGCGCACAGTATAGCAGAGGGGCTTCGGGTGGGCACGGAGGGACTTGAACCCTCAAGGATTGCTCCATACGCTTCTGAGACGTACGCGTATACCAATTCCGCCACGTGCCCGACGTAGACTACGGTACCACAGAGTGGCTTCTGCCGCAAAAGCTAGTAGAGAGGAGTGACGACTACGTTCGTACTGACGGAAACACTGTGCCCAAAGTCATCAGTCACGGTGAAGCGCGGTGAATACGTACCAGTCCGCGCATACGCATGAGTGAACGTTGCGCTCGTCTGTACGGTTGAGGGCGGCGGAGCAATTATGGGCGCACCGGAAGAATACGATGCCTCGTCGCCCCAGAGTACGGAGTAGCGGATCATGCCTCCGGAAGAGCTTGCCACGCGCACCGTCCAAGTGCCCGGGGTGTTGATCGGCAGCGTGCTTGGCGCATTAATGCCTGAGATCGAAAGCTGCTGCGCCGGACCGGGGGTTGCGGCGGTGACAGTGAAATTCACGGAATTGCTCGTACCCGCCGCGTTCGTCACGGAGACGGGGTAGCTGCCTGGCGAGAGCAAGCGAGCGATCATGATGCAGTATGTGCCGGATGGGCAATACTGGCCGAGCGACTCTGGCAGCGCGAAGGTGATCGTCTGCGTGCCGCCCGCCGGGCCATATGCCGGCAGACCGTACATGGCGCCTGCGCCGATGCGCACGACGTTGTCCATCGCGAGGAAACCCGTGCCGGTGATCGTGACCGTCGTGCCGATCGGCCCGAAGGACGGCGAGATGCCATACACGGCAACGCCGGACGGAGTCGGATTCGGTACGGTTCCGCAGGAAAGCGCCTGAATGCGGCCGCGAGTGATCGGGCCCACGAAGCCCGTCGTATCGATGCCGTTTGCCGCCTGAAAACGGAGCACTGCGGCCAGTGTGATCGGACCGAAGTAGCCGGTTGGGGGATAGCTCATATAACCGGACGCGTTCAAGTATGCCTGAAGCGCCGTCACGGCATACCCATCGTACTGGCCGTGACGCAGATTATAGGAAAGCGATGTGCACGCCGTCACAGGAGACGGCGCGACGATCGTCTGTGCTGCGGCCGGATGCACGCGCAGCAGCATGCTCCCCGCAAGCGCGACGAGCAGCAAAAAAACACTATTGAGCAAGGCAAGGCGTGCTTTCATGCCTTTATATACGGGAAAAGGAGGGGCTAGTGACACCCTTGCCGAGCCCGACAGGTCCGGCAAGCGGGAGCGATATGAAAAAATCCGATCCAACGCCGGGACCGCGCGAACGGGCACGGACCGTTCCACCGTGCGCTCGGATTATTTCCCGGGCAAGATAAAGGCCCACTCCTGACCCGGAAGCGTTGGTACGGCCGTTCGGACCGCGCCGAAATTTTTCAAAGATGCGCTCCTCCTCCCCCGCTGGAATGCCCGGCCCGGTATCAGACACGCGCACTACGGTCCGGCCGCAACGGCGGGCCGCGGAAACTTCGACTGAACCGGCATCTGTATAGCGTACGGCATTCTCTATCACATTCCCGATCGCGTGGCGCAGTTTTTCCGGATCGCCGAACATGCGCACGTCGCGGCCGTGCGTACGACAGATAAGGAGGAGGCCTTTGCGGGCGGGGGGGGGGCCGCCCCCCGCCCCCCCCCCCCCGCCCCCCCCCGGCCCCCCGACTCGCCGATCGCCCGTTCGGCCCCGGCGGCAGACTGCGCGGGGTGCCGTC
>CAYMVF010000006.1:19307-22876 GCA_964394045.1 uncultured Candidatus Saccharibacteria bacterium
CATCTTCCGCCACGGCAGCGAGATCCATTTCGCGCATAGCATACGCGAGCCGTCCCTGCTCGATCGCCGCTGCGGAGAGGAAGTCGTCTACGATCTGCGACAGATGGCGCGTGGATTCGGATACCGTGGCGATAGTGGTACGGCCATACCCGCCCGCTGGCGCATCGCGCAGCAGGGATGCATGACCGGCAAGCACGGCAAGCGGCCCGCGCATCTGGTGCGAGGCAAATGCCAGCGTGTCCGTCTTGCGCTCAGATTCCTCGCGAAGCCGCTCGTTTTCAGCCGCCAGCTTCCCTGTCCGCTGCTCAAGACTTTCGGCGAATTCCTTAAGCTGCTCGCGCAAGCCGCGCTCCCCGCGAAGCACATCAGCGGCAGCGCGGCGCAAGAAAAAGACCGCCCCGAACAGGCCAGCGCTCGCCGCCATATCGTCCCAGACCCCGCCGAAAAAAGCCGCCACAAGCTCCGCGAACCAAAAAGAGTACAGCAAGCACAGGGCTGCCGCATACAACGATATTCCCTTGGCGCTCAAACGGTCTTTCAATGCCCTCATACGGTGATGCCGCTGAGCATAGAACAACCGGATAAAGAAAAGCTAAAGAACAGAACGGCGTTGTGGAAAACTAGATTTCGAAAGTCTTGGCCAGATAACCGCGTTCAACCGAGACAGAAAGGCCTTCGGCCGCTTTCTCATATGTGCCGTCCGGCAATTTGCGGTCGATGCGCACATTGTACTCGCCGTTCGGCAGAAGGCAGTAGTAGCGGCCGGTCGCATCAGTGACACGGTGCATAAGCTCGACGCCCGTCGTCTTCTGTGACACGCGCACGATGGCGAAGGAAAGCGGCTTGCCCGTCTCGCGGCTTGCCACATAGCCGAACGGACGGGCTGCCAAGCCATGCCTGCGAATGAACCAGAGAAGGACGTAGAGAGCGAGAATGGCGATATTGTATCCCACGGGCGCAAACAATGTTGCCGCTCCCGCTGTCACGAAACCGATGGCAAAGAGGATGTCAGCTATCTTGAAAAGCCACTTCGTCCGTGACGAATAGAAACGCATGAGGTGCTGCTCCTTTTTCGCGAATTCGTTCCAGTCAAACTTTTCGGGGTCCATCGGAATATTGCGGATGACGATCTCTCCCGGCGCGGCGACCTGGAAGTATTCGCCGAAATAGAGGTCGCGGTAGAGTTCGTCGTGGTCTTGGCCGACGAGACGCTGCGACGGAAAGACGTAGTTGGTCTTCTGTGCAACGAGTGCATAGGTCCCGGCTTCCGGCACGACAAAACCGAAACGTCCGTCAAGATCGGTGAGCGTGCTCGCGATGTCTTTGCCTTCAACCGACCGCAACAGCACGTAAGCGGGGTCAAGCGGCTGCTTGGTCACACTATCGTACACCGTTCCCCACGGGCGGCGGCGCTTCTTAAGACCGAAAGCTGTCATGAGCAGCGACCAGAGGCGCGCCGGGATCATGAATATCTCGGAGATGGAGAGCGGATTGAGGAAAAGCGCGGTCGCGATGGCGAACGCAGCCGAAGCGACGAGTGCGCCCGTTGTCAGAATCTTCTGGCCGAGATTCATGCTCGGCGAAGCCAAGAGTTCGCGGATCCGCAGATACGCATCCTTGATGGCAAGGACAGTCTCGCAGTAACTTTGGCGGATCGCTTCGAGCACGGCACCGCCTGTCGTGGAAGTCTCCTTGTCAGGGCAACGCCCGCCGCTTCGGCTGACCGTACCTCCTGCCGTAGTAGTTGTCGTACCCCCGCTGCCGCCCGTACCTGCACCGGCACCCCCGCTGCCGGATCCACCCTGTTGTACGCCTCCGCCGTCCGAACCGCCGCGTCCTCCGCGGCCCGTATCGGTGCCGCCGCCCTGATTGGTCGTATTGCGGTAGATGCACGGCAGCGGAGCCCCGTAGTTTTCCGCAGATTTGTCGGTGCACAGTTTGGGTGCATACACGCACGTGCCGATCTGGCCATGGTTCGTAGCGGTAGGATCGGCGCATGGCTGAGGTGTCGTGCCAGCGGCAGCATACTCGCACGGGAGCGGCTGGCCGCGATTGATGGCTTCCTCGTCTTCGCATAATTGCGGAGGGTATACGCACGGCGCACGGCCGCCATAATTGAGGGCGCCGGGATCACGACACAAGGCCGGAAAGTCGTCACCGCCACCTCCGCCGCCGCCTGTCACAATGATCACGCCTCCGCCGCCGCCGCTGGAAGAGACCTTAAAGGGAGTTACAGCGAGTGCCGCGCTCACGTTCCCTGCCGCATCGGTCACGGTGATAGTGCAGGTCGAGTACGTCCCGACAGGCAGCGTGTTGAACGTAACAGTGTTGTTTCCGGAGATCGCGGCAGCCGTGCCGGAAGAACAGGTGCCGCCATAGGTAATAGTCCCTGCTTCAGTGGAAGAGAACGTGTAGTTGGGCGTAGTATCCGTCGTCGGCGTCGTAACTGGCGTAACTTCGGCAAGCACTGGAACGGTGGTGTCAATAACGATATTCTTGTTCGCGCCGAGCGAGCCGGCTGCAGCTGGAGCAGGCAGTGTGAGTGTCGCATTGGATCCTGCTGTGTTCCGTATGGTCCCGCTAGCAAGCGAAAGTGACGTCGCGGTGGCATAGTCCAGGTCGGCGCTCGCCTCGCCCGCCGCCACCGTATAGAGGAACGTGAGCGTAGAAGTGGTCGAGCCGGTCGAATAGAACGCCGTTGCCGCAGGCACGGTGCCAAGCGACAACACAGGCGTGCCTGTGACGGTCACCGGCGTGTTGAAGGAAATCTCGATCGGCACAGCCTGCCCTTCTGTATACGCGCCATCGGCAAGCGTCGAAGTGACGCCGGAAACCGTCGCGGCGGAGTAGAGCGTGAAGCTAGTCGACGTGCCCGTCGAACCACTGCCGCCGGCGTCGGTCGCGACGAGCGTGGTGGCACCGGTGCCGGCAATACTGACATTCATCGTGAGCACGCCGGAAGTGAATGCGGTCGAAGTCGATGGAGTGACAGTACCCGCGCCAGACGTGAAGTTCACCGTCCCGGTGAATCCGGTGACCGTGAGCCCGCCCACGTCCTTGGCGCGCACAGTAACCGTAAACGCGCTCGCCGTCGTTTGGGGTCCGATAGTATCGAACGTGAAGTGATGCAAGCCTCCGACGGTCATATTCAGGAGCACGGCGACGTTATTGTCGCTCTGGTTCACGACGGCGAGGTCTGGCTTCGTGTCGCCGTTGAAATCGGCTGAAACGACATCCTGTGGCACGTTACCTACAGTAAAGTTCGCGGCAGACCCAAACGAACCTAACCCATTGCCCGAGAGCACGGTCAGATTGGTCGTGCCTGCGTTTGTCACGGCAAGATCCTGCTTGTTATCGGCGTCGTAGTCGGCGATCGCCACACCATGGGCGCCGGTGCCGGTCGAGAAACTCGTCGCTGTGCCGAACGTACCATCGCCAGCGCCAAGCAGGACAGACACATTATTGGACACGAAATTGGTCACGGCGATATCCCTGAATCCGTCACTGTTGAGATCTGCCGTGGCGAGCATCTCCGGATTAGTGCCAGCAGCATACGTGACAGCCGTAGC
>CAYMVF010000007.1:0-20252 GCA_964394045.1 uncultured Candidatus Saccharibacteria bacterium
AGGAGCGACGGCGACGGACAGAGGAAATTTTCAGCAGAAAATTTCCGTGCCTCCCGCAAGCATGCTGCCTGTGCCGGGGTGCGTTACCTGTATTCGTGGTAAAATAGCCGTATGCCCCCGCAGCAATCTCCTTCCGGCGCGCGCGAGCCGCACAATATAGACGACGTGTCCAATCGCCTGTACAGCCGCGACCAAGCCGGCCGCCGGCCCGACCGCATCGATGGTCTTTCGCGCGTCCGCGCCTCGGCGGCGACTGTCTGGAAAGAGCTGCCTAAGCCGCCCAAAAATCCTTTCACCGAGTTGCCGACATCCTCGTTCAAGAAATTCTTTCGCTGGTCGCTCGGTTTCCTCGGTTTTGCGCTTGTTTTCGCTGCGGTCATGTTTTTCACCGGCGGCAACACCGTCTCGAACAATGCCATTGAGATCAACGTGCTTGGCAACTCGTTTGCCTCCGGCGGCGAGGAGCTGCCGCTGCAGATCGAGGTGTCGAACAAGAACGCGGGCTCGCTCGAGCTTGTAGACCTCTTTGTCGAGTACGACAAGGGAAGCGATGCCTCCGGCGGCGCGGGCCGGGTGCGCGATCTGTATTCGCTGGGCACGATCGACGCCGGCCGCACCGTGATGAAGCGCATTTTTGTGACTGTGTACGGAGAGCAGGGTTCGAGCAAGGATATTTCTGTCCGACTGCAGTACCGCCTGCGCGGCTCAAGCGCCATCTTCGTGAAGACCACGGTATTCACCGTCACTATTTCTTCTGCGCCCGTCACGCTTTCGGTCGAGGCGCCGGAGAACATCACGCCCAACCAAGACATGCGCATGACCGTGCGCGTGAAGTCCAACACGCAGAAAGTGCTCTCGGGTATTCTCCTGCGCGCCGACTACCCGACGGGATTCAAATTCGATTCGGCGGACCCGAAGCCGACGTCGCTGAACAATCTCTGGGATATCGGGGATCTCGCCCCCGGCGCCGAACGTACGATTGTGATATCTGGCAGCGTGCACGGCGCCGACGGAGAGGAGCGTGCCTTCCACGTGTACACTGGCGCCAAGAGCGCCTCCGACGCGACCAAGATCGGCGTCACATACAATTCATATCTTGCGAGCGTGGCCCTGGTGAAGCCGTTCCTTGCCGCGCATATATTGATCAACGGCTCGGATGAGCTCACTGTGCCGATCGGCGGGGGGCAGACGAATGTGAATGTGACCTACGCGAACAACTTGCCCACGCCGGTGACAAATGCTGAAGTGCGTCTTGAGCTCTCGGGCAACGCGCTCGATCCGGCAAGCGTCACTGCGCCCGACGGTTTCTATAATTCCTCCAATAAGACCGTGATCTGGAATGCGACCACGGATCCGCGCCTCGGCACTATCGAGCCGGGCGGACAGGGCGTGCTCCAGCTTTCCTTCCGGACCAAGCCGCTCGTCTCCGGCGGTACGCTTACTGCGGCGCCGTCGGTCAAACTCTCGGTGAGCATCAAGGGCAAGCAGCCCGACCAGGGCGGCGCCGTTGCCGAGGTGACGAATTTCGAGGAGCGCACGGCTGTCGTGAGTTCCGATCTCGGATTCTCGGCATCGGCCGCGCACTTCTCCGGCCCCTTCACGAACACCGGTCCCGTGCCGCCCAAGGCCGACCAGCCCACGACCTATACGGTCACCTGGGCCGTGACCAATTCGGCGAACGCGCTTTCGAACGGCTTGGCGACCGCCGCGCTGCCGACGTATATGGAGTGGATCGGCACGGTCTCGCCCGGCGGCTCGCCCGTGGCCTACGACGATACGACGCGCACGGTGCGCTGGAACATCGGCCAGGTTCCTGCCGGCGCCGGCCTTTCCGGGCCGTCCAAGTCGGTCTCGTTCCAGGTCCGGCTCAATGCGTCTACGTCCCAGATCGGCACGACGCCTGCCCTCATTCTGGGCACGAGCGTGACTACCCGCGATACCTTTACCGGCCAGACGCTCACGGCCAGCCGCGGCGCCGTGACCACCCTGCTGCAGAACGATCCCGGATTCCCGCCCGGCGGCGGAGTCGTGGGCAGCTAGCCCGACGGGGGATTTTGGTCTATAGTTGCCCTATATATGGAGAATCTCATGGAAAAGATCCAGTCGCTCGCCAAGCGCCGCGGCTTCGTGTATCAGGGCTCGGAGATATACGGCGGCATGGCCGGCCTGTACGACTTCGGCCCGTATGGCGTCGAGCTGCTTCGGAATATCAAAGAGTCGTGGTGGAGGGCGAACGTCACGTTGCGTGACGACTACGTGGGCCTGGACTCGGCTATGTTCAAGGACCCGCGCGTATGGGAGGCGTCCGGCCATACGAGCAGCTTTTCCGACCCGCTTGCCGAATGCAGGGAATGCAATACGCGCATTCGTGTAGACAAGGAGCTGGACAAGATTGGCATCGTAGCCGACGAGAAAATGTCGGAGGCTGAGCTCGGCGCACTGTTCGACGCGCATCGCGGCGAGATTCCGTGCCCGAAGTGCGGCAAGAAGGATTTTTCCGCGGTGCGCACGTTCAACTTGCTCGTGCAATCGAACCTCGGCGATTTCACGGGAGAGAACAAGACTCCGGTGTACCTGCCGGGCGAGGCGTGCCAGGGCATCTATTTGAATTTTAAAAATGTAATCGATACGACACGGATGCATGTGCCCTTCGGCATTGCGCAGATCGGCAAGGCGTTCCGCAACGAGATCTCGCCGCGCAACTTCCTGTTCCGCACGCGCGAGTTCGAGCAGGCCGATACGCAGTACTTCGTGCGTCCGAACGAGAACAAAGAGGCATACGAGCGCATCAAGGAAGAGCGCTGGCAGTGGTATCTCAGTCTTGGCATTAAGCCGGAGAATCTGCGTTGGAAGCAGCATGACAATCTTGCCTTCTATGCCGCGGACGCCTGGGATATCGAGTACAATTTCCCGACCGGATTCGACGAAGTCGAAGGCATCCATGACCGCACGGACTATGATCTGACCCAGCATATGCGGCATTCGGGCACGGACCTTTCGTATGTGGACTCCGCGACAGGGGAGAAATATATTCCGTGGATCCTCGAGACCTCGATGGGCCTCGGCCGCGTCTTTCTTGCCGTCGTGGCGGAGGCGTACTCGGAAGATACGATCGGCGAAGATACGCGCACGGTCCTGCGCCTCGCCCCGCACCTGGCGCCCGTGAAGGCCGCTGTGTTCCCGCTGCTCAAGAACAAGCCTGAGCTCGTGGAGAAGGCGCGCGAGGTATATCAGATGCTCAAAAAAGAAATCGGCGCCATCGAATGGGACGACAACGGCAACATCGGCAAGCGCTACCGCCGCCAGGACGAGATCGGCACGCCGTGGTGCATAGTGGTGGATTTTGACACGCTCGGCGAGAATCCGGAACTGCTTGATACCGTTACTGTGCGCGACCGCGACACGGGGGAGCAGGAGCGGGTGGCGATCGCGGAACTTGGGGCGAAGATCAAGGCACAACTCTGATGTTTCTTTCGCGGAGGGCCATTCTCGAAAAGATACAGATAGGCGAGATGTCCATCTCGCCTTTTGATGATGAGAAACTTGAGGCCGCAAGCTACGACCTCTCCCTTTCAGAGGATGCCGCGATACCTCCTGGCGGTTTTGTTCTTGCGAAATCTAAAGAAATTCTTCGGCTTTCTCCGAACATTGCCGCGCTTGTTTTTACGACCAGCTCGATCGCGCGGAGGGGTGTTGATGTCGCCCAGAGTTCCGCATATTGCGCCCCCGGCACGGATAATCAGGTAACATTCGAGATCGCGAATCATTCCTCGTCTGACCAAATGTTGCGCGCAGGGGATGTGGTTGCCAAGTTGGTGTTTAGTCCAGTAACATAAATCATCCGGGCCGGACTTTGTCACAAGGTATTTTCCTGTGCGTTGCATAGTGTAGCACAATGTGCTACACTCATCCACATGAGAACGACGCTCAACATATCGATGCCGCCCGCGCTCAAGCGTGAGGTGGAGCGCGCAGTGAAGGAAGGCCAGTACAGCTCCGTCAGCGAGTATTTCCGCGACGCCGCTCGTGCTCTTGCAGACAAGCGCCTGATCGAGGATATCGAGGCAAGCGAGCTTGAATTCGCGGCCGGCGGGGGCAAGCGTCTCCGTTCGCTCAAGGATCTGATGGATTAAGCAGATGGAGATAGACTATTCCTCCAGGTTCGTGCGGCAATTCAAAAAACTCCCCCAAAATGTGCAGGAAGAAGCTTTAAAGCGGGAAAAGCTATTTCGCAAGAATCCATTCGACCCTCGCTTGAAGACCCATAAACTTTCAGGCACTCTGAAGGATTTTTGGGCATTTTCAATTTCGTATTCGTACCGCATTGGCTTCACCTTCGTCCAAGGCGATCTTGTGCGTTTCCATGCCGTCGGCACGCACGATATCTATCGGGAATAAAGCCCGGCTTGTCTTACCGCAGGCAGGGGATATATAGTGGTCCCATGCACTACACCAAAACCAAGCTCAAGAACGGCCTGCGGGTCATCACGGTGCCCATGCGGGACAATCCGACGGTCACCGTGCTCGTGCTTGTCGAGACCGGCTCCAAATACGAGACCAAGCGCAAGAACGGCATTTCGCACTTCCTCGAGCACATGTGCTTCAAGGGGACCGAGAAGCGCCCGAACGCGCACGCGATCAGCGCCGAGCTCGACGGCCTCGGCTCGCAGTACAACGCCTTCACCGGGCACGAGTACACCGGCTACTACGCCAAGAGCGACGCGCGGCATTTCCGGCAGATATTCGATGTCGTCTCCGACGTCTATCTGAACTCGACGTTCCCCGAGGCGGAGATCGAGAAGGAGAAGGGCGTGATCGTGGAGGAGATCAACATGTACGAGGATATGCCGCACCGCCATGTGCAGGATCTCTTCACCAAACTCCTGTACGGCGACCAGCCGGCGGGCTGGAACATCGCGGGCACCCGCGAGAACGTGCGCGCGATGACGCGCAGCGATTTTGTGGCGTACAAGGATGCGCACTATGTGCCCAGGGCGACGACCGTGATCGTCGCCGGTTCCGTGAAGGAACAGGACGCGCTGCGCGAGGCCGAGCGCGTGTTCGGGAAGATCAAGAATGCCCCGAAGAGCGACAAGAAGCCGGTCAAAGACGGGCAGAAGAAGCCCGCCGCGCTCGTGCAGTTCAAGCAGACCGACCAGACGCATCTTGTGCTCGGCATGCGGAGCTTCGACGTGTACGACAAGCGCAATGCCGCGGTCGCCGTGCTCGCTACCATCCTCGGCGGCGGCATGAGCTCGCGGCTGTTCATTAAGCTGCGCGAAGAGCTCGGCGTGGCCTACTATGTGCGCGCTTCGAATGATGCCTCGACCGATCATGGCGCATTCCAGATCTCTGCCGGCGTGACGAACGCCCGCGTGCACGAGGTGCTGGGGGAGATACTGGCCGAATGCGCCAAGTTTGCCACCGAGCTAGTGCCGCAGCATGAGCTCGACAAGGCCAAGGAATACCTCGCAGGCAACATGAAGCTGGAGCTCGAGAGCTCTGACGCCTGGGCCAATTTCTACGGCGGCCAGGAAGTGCTGCGCAAGAAGATCGAGGGGCCGGAGGAAGTGGAGCGGCGCATCCGCCGCGTCACGGCCAAGGACGTGCAGGCCGTTGCTCTCGAGATTTTCCGCGATGCCGGCCTGAACCTGGCGCTTATCGGGCCGTTCAAAGATGCGGCCGAATTCCTGCCAGCCCTGTCGTTCAAACGTTAGACGGCCAGCCCTTGGCGGTGTATGATGGGCCCAGTATGGACCATCCCCGCCAGATCGTCATAAGCCAGAAGAGCATCTGGAACGTGCTCCTCTTCGGTGTCGTCATCTACGGCCTGTATTACATCCGTGACCTGGTATACGTGATCTTGACCTCGATCGTTCTGGCCTCGTTCGTCGAGTTCGGCGTCAAAAAGCTCGTCGCTCGGCGCGTGGGCCGGACCGTTGCCGTGGTTTTCATCTATTTCACCGTGCTGGCACTTTTCGGACTGTTCCTGTATTTCTTCGTACCGGTCTTCCTCTCGCAGATGTCGCAGTTCTATGGCTTTATCCATGAGTACCTGCCGGCGACTGCGTCTTCTGGCGTGAGTACGGGTGCGGCAGCGCCATTCGCCGACGCGCTCGCCAAGTTTGAGCTTATCGCCGCTGGCGCCGGTTCGAGCGTGCTCAAGAGCGCTAGCCTGATCTTCGGCGGCCTCTTCAATATGGTGCTGCTCGTGGTGATCTCCTTCTATCTTTCCATCAACAAGAACGGCGTGGAGAATTTCCTGCGCATCGTCACGCCGGATGCACAGGAGGAATACGTCGTGAGTCTTTGGAAGCGGACGGAGCACAAGATCGGCCTGTGGTTTCAAGGCCAGCTTCTGCTCGGCGTGCTCGTGGGCGTGCTCACGTATCTCGGCCTCCTGCTCTTCCGGGTGGATTACTCGTTGCTGTTGGCCATTGCGGCGGCCATTCTCGAGCTGATCCCGTTCGGTATCATTCTCGCTGCCGTGCCGGCCATCGCATCGGGCTATGCGAGCGGGGGAGGCACGACGGCGCTCGAGGTCACCGGCTGGTACGTGATCGTCCAGCAGTTTGAGGCCAATCTCATCCAGCCGCTCATCATCAAGAAAGTGGTCGGCATCTCATCGCTTGTCGTGATCCTCTCGCTGCTCATCGGCATGAAGGTTGCCGGCGTTTGGGGCGTGCTGCTCTCTATTCCCGTGGCCGTGCTGCTCATGGAATTCCTGGACGACCTCGACAAAAAGAAAAAAGCGGCTAGTGTATAGCTATATATGAAGCCGCCTTTCTACCTGACCACCACGCTCCCGTATGTGAACGCGGACCTGCACATGGGCCACGCGCTCGAATTCGTGCGAGCGGACATTATTGCGCGGTACAAAAAGCTCGCCGGTTTCGACGTGTTTTTCAATACAGGCACGGATGAGCATGGCATGAAGATCTACGAGAAAGCCGCAGAGAACGGACTCTCGCCGCAGGAATTCACAGACCGCTCGTTTGAGCGCTTCAAGGAATCTGTGCGGATTTTCGGACTGGACGAGAGCATGCTTCATTTTGTGCGCACGACCGACCCGGCGCACGAAGCCGCCGCTCAGGAATTCTGGCGCCGGTGCGACAAGAACGGCTATATATACAAGAAGAATTATCAGGCCAAATACTGCGTCGGCTGCGAAGAGGTCAAGACCGATTCGGAGCTTGTCGGCGGCGAATGCCCGGTCCATCCCGGCCGCGCGCTCGAGACGATCGAGGAAGAGAATTATTTTTTCAAATATTCCGCCTTTACGGACAAGCTCAAGGAATTCTACGCCGCGAATCCCGATTTTGTCGTGCCGGATTTCCGTTTCAATGAGATCAGGGCGTTCGTGGAGCGCGGGCTCGAGGATTTTTCCATATCGCGCCTCAAGGAAAAGATGCCCTGGGGCATTCCGGTCCCGGGCGACGAGAAGCATGTGATGTACGTGTGGTTCGATGCGCTTACCAATTACATCTCTACGCTCGGCTGGCCGGAGAACGAGAACGATGTAAGCGGCGATTTTCAGAAGTACTGGGTCTCCGGAACGCCCACGCAGTACTGCGGCAAGGACAACCTGCGTTTCCAGAGCGCCATGTGGCAAGCCATGCTCATGGCCGCCGGCGTGCCCAACTCGCGCAGGATCGTGATCAACGGCTTCATCACGGCCGAAGGCGGCGTGAAGATGAGCAAGACGCTCGGCAACGTCGTCGACCCGAAGGACGTCGTGGCGGAGTATGGCACGGACGCGCTCCGGTATTTCCTCGCGCTTGGGATCAGTAATTTCGAGGACAGCCCGTTCACGAACGAGCGGTTCAAGGATTTCTATAACTCGAAGCTCGCCAACGGCATCGGTAATCTGACGAGCCGCATCATGAAGATGGCAACGACGCATATTGAACAGGCGGTCGTCTCCGCTGGCGATACTGTCGAGTTCGCTCCTGCGTATACAGAATCTTTTGATACGTTTAATATCCAAGCCGCCGTCGCGAATGTTGAAATACTGGTCACGGATATGGACCAGAAGATCCAGAAGACCGAGCCGTTCAAGCTTGTGAAGACGGACAAGAACGCGGCCGTAGCCATAATCAAGGACTTGGTAAGGGAACTGTATATTGCCGCGAAAATGCTTGAGCCGATCACGCCAGAGACGAGCAAGAAAATACAGGAAAGCATTCTTTCGCACCGCTTGCCTGCAGCGCTTTTCATGCGTAAAGACTAGATGAAACCGCACTATATAGACATTCACGCCCACGCGCAGTTTCCGGCCTACGACGCCGATCGCGACGAAGTCATTCGGCGCTCGCTCGCCGAGGGCGTGCACATGATGAACGTCGGCACGGACGCGGAGACTTCGCGCGCGGCCATCGAGCTTGCGGAACGATACGACGGCTTGTACGCCGCCGTCGCGCTTCATCCGACCGATGCGCCGAGCGAGGAGTTCGATCCTGCGCTCTACGAACAGCTCGCCGCGCATCCCAAGGTCCGCGCCATAGGGGAGTGCGGCCTGGATTATTTCCATCTGGACGAGGAGGGTACGGCCGAGAAGCAGAAAGAGGTATTTATTCAGCACGTCGAGCTCGCGAACAAGCTCGGCAAGCCGCTCATGCTCCACATCCGGAGCGGCTCGGGCCGGAGCGCATACCGCGACGCGGCCGAGATCATCCGCGTGCACGCGAAGGTCAAAGGCGACGTGCATTTCTTCGCCGGCACTTGGGAGGAGGCGCAGCTCTTTCTCGAACTGGGCTTCACGCTCTCGTTCACTGGCGTGCTCACGTTCACGCACGATTACGACGAAGTGGTCCGCACTGCGCCGCTCGGCATGATCCTGGCCGAGACTGACTGCCCGTTCGTCACGCCCGCGCCGCACCGCGGAAAGCGCAACGAGCCGGTCCATGTGCGCGAGGTCTACAAGGCGATCGCGCGGATACGAGGGGAGGACGAGGAAATCGTGCGTTTGGCGCTCCGAGAGAACGCGCGGCGGGTATTTGGCATATAATAAAAAATCCCGAACAACGATCTCGTTGCCGGGTTTCCGTCTGCCTTGATTACAGACTATTGTTGCCCCACGCCATAGCATGGTGCGCTTTTTCCATGAGCCAGTTCTCGTCGCTTATCTCCTGGCTGAGACGTTCCTGCTCTTCGAAATAGGCTTCTATCTCTCCGTACAGTGCGAGCAATTCAGGATTTTCTCCCAATTGTTTTGGCGTGTATTTCTCACATGCTGTTCTCCAGTCCGACTGCGTCGCCCAATCGAAATCGGGGATGGTATCCCTGAATTTCTTCAAGGTGTCGATGATCATCGGCTGCGAATCAGATTCGCCAGTGGCGACCATGTACGCATGGTCATTGATAGCTATGTAAACCATAAATAATGAATTTTTTCAATTATATACCAATACTATAAAAATGTCAAGTACCTTGCCAAATCCATATTTACCATGGTATTATCACCCCGTCTTGTTCGGCAGGGCACTGAATCCCTGCCGCCATGGTCCGAAACAAGATACGAGGCTTTTTGCCCGTTATTATGAATTTCGCGGCAGTAATGCCGCATAAGGGTATAATGGAAGAAAACATGCAGGCCGCAGGTTCCGACGCCAAGATCTACGAAGTCGGATTCCTGCTGTCCCCGAACATCACGGAAGCGGCGCTTCCTGAGGCGTTCGGCAATATCAAGGACGCGATCGTCCAGAAGGGCGCGTTGGCGATCAGCGAGGAGTTCCCGAAGCTGATCCCGCTCGCGTATACGATGGAGAAGACGATCAGCAACAAGATCGAGCGTTTCAAGGAGGGCTGGTTCGGCTGGATCAAGTTTGAGGCGGAGGCCGAGAGCATTTCCGGCATGGACGCCATGCTTCGCCTGCGCGACGATGTGATCCGCCACCTGATCATCTCGACGGTGCGCGAGAACACGATGAGCCAGAAGCGCGGTTTCGGCGTACGCCGCCGCAAGGAGGATGGTTCCGAGACCAAGGAAGGCGCTCCGCAGATGACCAAGGAGCAGATCGACGCCGAGATCGAGGCGCTCGTGGACGACAAGAAGGAAGCGGCCGAAGCATAACCGTTCGGTGCAGGTCGTTTAACAGTAGCGATAATACATAAGCTATATGTTCTACAACAAAGCGATCATCATTGGTAACGTGACCCGCGATCCGGAGATCAAGGCGCTCCCGTCGGGGGCGAAAGTAGCATCTCTGGGCATTGCGACGAACCGCGTGTGGAAGGACCAGTCGGGCGCCAAGAAGGAGCAGACGGATTTCCACAACATCGTGGTCTTCGGCCGTCAGGCCGAGATCGTGGGCCAGTATGTGAAGCGGGGAAGCATCCTCATGGTCGAGGGCCGCATTCAGACCCGCTCCTGGGAAGGCCAGGACGGCAAGAAGAATTACCGCACCGAGATCGTGGCCGACCGCATCCAGTTCGGTCCGCGCCAGGACAAGCAGCAGTTCCCGGGCGGCGTATTCCGCGCCGACGAGGAGCCTGCCGCTCCCGCTGCGAAGGATGCCGAGACCATCGAATATCCGGACGACGACATCAACGCGGAGGATATTCCGTTCTAAATTACCAGCAGTTCAATCTGATCTATGAAGCAAGACTTTTTCTCTTCGAACAACATCAAGCACGTGGACTACAAGGACACCGAGGTGCTCAAGAAGTTCCTCGGCCCGACCGCGAAGATCCTCTCGCGCCGCCGCACCGGCCTCTCGGCTGGCAACCAGCGCAAGGTGGCCCTCGCCGTCAAGCGCGCCCGGTTCATGGGACTCATCCCGTACGTGGCGAAATAATGTTCGCAAAAAAAACACCGCCCGGAAGGGCGGTGTTTTTTTTTTTTGCGTCTGCGTTTCGTATTATGCCCGCTCGGCGTACTCGCCAGTCTCGGTGTTCACGACGATCTTGTCGCCCTGGTTAATGAAGAGGGGGGCGTTGATGACCGCGCCCGAATCGAGCGTGACCTGCTTGGAGCCGCCCGTGCGGGTGTCGCCCTTGATCGCCGGCGGGGCTTCTTTGACCTCGAAGGTCATTTTGACCGGCAGCTGCACGCCGATCGTCTCCTCCTCGTCGTCATCGTTGGTCCAGACAAGGGCCGTCACGATGCCATTAGGCTGCAGGAATTTCACTTTGTCTCCGATGAGCGACTCGGCGAGCTGGAAACGCTTGGACGGGTCCTTCGGGTCGGCGAACCAGAACTCTCCGCGGTTCGCGTAGAGGAACTTGGTCTCGCGCTTCTCAAGATCTGCCTCATCGGCTGAGTCGGAGACATGGAAGACCTCGTTGTAGGCCTTGCCGGTCTTGAGCGAACGCAGCTTCACGGCGTTCTGCGGCTTGCGCTGCTGGGTGCGGGCGACGTGCGAATCGAGCACGACGCACGGCTCGCCGTTGTGGATGATGATCCGGCCCTCGCGGATCTCGTTGTATTCAAGTAGTGCCATGGGGCGATTCTAGCCGAAAACGGGCGGTTTTTCAAGGGCGCGGCATTGACGGCCGGCGGTGAAGGTATATAGTGAATGCAAATAAAATCATTTGTATGAAAAATACGTCAGTCCTGCCGCCGAGCGCCAAGTTGCGTCTCAGCTACTTTTTTCTGGAATATATCATTGAGCGGTTCGGTATCGACAAACTGACCCGCGCGACTGTCGATTGGGAGAAAGCAGGGATCGGGGAATATGTGAAGGCGCATGATGCTGCCCAGCCGAATCCGATACTGATAGCGAATTTCCTGAACAAAATGCACTCCGTCGCCGTGCGGTATGCGCACCGGCATGTGAGCCACGTGTCCTTCGGGTTCGGAAATCTGAAGATTCTCGGCTCGATCGCTCATGCTGCGCTCATCATTCAGGTCGCGAACAACGACCTGACGGACATAGATTCGCTGACCGAGGCGTGCGAAGCCTTCTGCGAGACCGAGCTTGCCCGCAGCTCTCTGAACGGAGAGCGGAAGCATATCAAGGAATATGCGGCTGCGCTGCTGGATGATGTTTTTGCGCCGGCGGGGTCACGATTGCTTGCTTTTGACACCAGCCAAAAAGAACGGCCCCTTAAAGCGGCATAAAAAATCCCCCGGAACCGCCGGGGGATTTTTTCGTGCACGCCAATGCAGCAGGGAACTACTCTCCTGCGCTCGGGACCTGGATCTCGGCGAAGCGCGAACGGACCGCCTTCTCGATCTCCTTGGCGAGCTTGGCGTTCTCCTTGAGGAATGTGCGCGTGGCATCATAGCCACGGCCCATTTTGACCTCTTCGCCCTTGCTGCCGTCCTTGTTCTGCGGCGTGTACGTGTACGATCCGCCGGCGGATTTCTGCACCAGGCCAAGCTTCTCGCCGAGGGCCATGAGTTCGCCTTCGTACGAGATACCCTCGCCGTAGATGATGTCGAATTCTGTCTGCTTGAACGGCGCGGCCACTTTGTTCTTCACGACTTTCACGCGGGTGCGGCCGCCCACGACCTCTTCGCCCTTCTTGATCTGCGCGATGCGACGGATGTCCAGACGCACGCTCGTGTAGAACTTGAGCGCCTTGCCGCCCGGCGTGGTCTCGGGGTTGCCGAACATGACGCCGATCTGCATGCGGATCTGGTTGATGAATATGACAATGGTATTTGATTTGGCGACGATGGCGGTGAGCTTGCGGAGAGCCTGGCTCATGAGCCGTGCCTGCTTGCCCACATGCTGCGCGCCCATCTCGCCCTCGATCTCGTCCTTGGGGGTGAGAGCGGCCACGGAGTCAACGACCACCACGTCGATCTTACCGGAGCGCACGAGCGATTCGCATATCTCAAGGCCCTGTTCGCCAGTGTCCGGCTGCGAGATGAGGAGCTCGTTGGTGTTCACTCCCAGATTCTTGGCGTAGACCGGATCCATGGCGTGCTCCGCGTCGATGTAGGCGCAGATGCCGCCCTTCTTCTGCGACTCGGCTACGATATGGAGGGCGAGCGTGGTCTTGCCGCTCGACTCCGGGCCGAATATCTCGATGATGCGGCCGCGAGGGACGCCGCCCACGCCGAGAGCCATATCCAGGCCCAGGCTGCCGGTGGGGATCACGTTGATGTCGACTTTCGGCTGTTCGCCGAGCTTCATGATCGCGCCCTCGCCGAACTTGGTCTGGATGGAGCGGATCGTGTCTGCGATGTCCATGCCCATTTCCTTCTTCTCTTTTTCTTTCGCCAGTTTTTTGAATGCCATACGGTTGTGCTGATTGATTAGCTGCTAATCGGTGCTTCGGAGGAATAGAACACTGTGTAGGCGCGGGTCCGCTGGCGCTTGAATTTGTCTGCTGCGGCGAGCGTGATCACGTTGGTGCCGGGCAGCAGGGCGATCGTGTCGCTCCAGGCGCCGCTTTCGGCCACTGGGACGAATCTGCCGTTCACCGTCATGCCGCTGCCGTGGCGGGCTACACCCGAGAGGGCGAGAACGGGGGATGCGGCGCGCATGCCGTCGGAGATGCCTTCCACGCGCAGCCGGATGCCGAAGAGGAGGTCGCGGCCCTGCCAGATGCCGTAGGCGGCGATCAGAAGGGCCAGGAGCATCGGGCCGCCGGTGCGGAGCAATCGTTTTGCGGTGATGCCTTCTGCCATATTATTCCTCCATGCCCGTAGTCGGGACATCCAGCATGCCGTCGCCTGGCTTGATGAGCACGTCGCGCGGCTTGGCGCCCGATCCAGGGCCGATCACGCCGCGTTCCTCGAGCATGTCGACGAGCCGCGCGGCGCGCGCGTATCCCACGCCTAGTTTTCTTTGCAAAAATGACGTCGATGCTTTGCCCGCCTCGATGACGGTCGTACGGGCGTCATCATACAGGTCGTCCTCGTCCCCGCTGTCTTCAAGAGAAGCTTCGAAGATCGTTTTGTCGGGGGAGACCGAGCCCGTGAGCACCACTTCGTCGGCGCCGTCCGCCTCGTTGTGCTCCGCTATCCATTGTACCACCGACTTGACTTCGGCTTCGGAGATGAAGGCGCTCTGGATGCGCTCGGGCTGCGGCATATCACCGGCGGCGTAGAGCATATCGCCGGCGCCCAGGAGTTTTTCGGCGCCGCCCTGATCGAGGATGGTGCGCGAGTCGATCTGCGAGGAGACCTGCAGCGCCACGCGGGCCGGGACGTTGGCTTTGATGAGGCCGGTGATCACGTTCACGGACGGGCGCTGGGTGGAAAGGAGCAGGTGGATGCCGACGGCGCGCGACATCTGGGCGAGGCGCACAATGGCCGCTTCGAGCTCGCGCGGGTAGGTCTGCATAATGTCGGCCAGTTCGTCGATGATGATCACGATGTAGGGCATCGGGTCCGGAGCCGTCTCGTCGTTTCGCTTGCCCGCCGTACCGACGATGTTCTTGTGATAACTCTCGATATCGCGAACACTCTCGCCCTCGAGGATGTCATAGCGGCGGTCCATTTCCTTGGCGGCCCATTTGAGCGCCAGGATGGCTTTCTTGGCATCGGTGATGACCGGGGTGAGCAGGTGCGGGATGGGCTTATAGAGGGTGAGCTCGACGCGCTTCGGGTCGATCATGATGAAGCGGAGGTCGTCCGGGCCGTTGCGGTAGAGCAGGGAGGTGATGATGGAATGGATGGTCACCGATTTGCCCGAGCCGGTCGCGCCGGCCACGAGCACGTGCGGCATCTTGGCCATATTGCCGAAGTGCGCTGCGCCGTTGATCGAGCGGCCGAGAGCGGCCGTGAGCGGCTTCTCGCTCTTGAGGAATTTCTCGTCGGAGAGCAGTGTGGCGAGGCCCACGATGGATTTGCCTTTGTTCGGGATCTCGATGCCCACCAAGCTCTTGCCCGGGATGGGGGCCTCGATGCGGATGGGGTGGGCGGCCAGGGCCAGGGCCAGGTCGTTCTGGAGGGCGACGATGCGCGAAAGCTTCACGCCCTCGGCCGGCTTGAATGCGTAGCGGGTCACGGTCGGGCCGATGGTCACCTCGTCCATCTCGACCTCAATGCCGAAGTTCGAGAGCGAGCGCTTGATGATGTTCGCGTTGGCCTTCACATCGCCCACATTGGGCTTACCCGAGTCCTTCTTAAGGAGCTCGAGCGGGGGAGGCACGTATGATGAATGCTTCTTCCGGGCCTTCGGCTTGGGGAGCGCCTCAATGTCGTCCTCCGGGAGCGGTTCAGGCTCTTCTTCCGCGATCGGTTCGGGTTCGGGGATGACGCGCTTGGCCTCAGCCGCAGTAGTGGCGTCAGAAGACGGATCGTGTACGACAAGCTCGCGCGCCGCGCGCTTGGCCTCGCGGCGGTTGGCAAGCCACGCCTCCCAGCGTTCGCGGAGCGAGGTGATCAGCGTGAGCGTGGGCCGGGTATCAAAAAGAATGACGAGCGAAATGATGAGCGATGCGCCGAGGAAGAGAATAGCGCCGCCGGTGGCGAAGGGCTTCACGAAGATGTAGCCGAAGAATCGGCCCACGGCGCCGCCCATGTGCGCGTCGCCGCTTGCAATGTCCACTAGGCCGAGCGAACCCATGAGGAGCATCACCGAGCCGAGTGCTTGCACGAAGCGGATCTCCGGCCGGCCGCTCTTGATGAAGGTGTAGCCCAGCACGCCGAAGAGTACGGGTGCGAGCGCGTAGCCGATGCCGAGGAGATAGGTGAGCGCAGATTTGGTCGATTGGCCCACCACGCCACCGGCACCGAAGCCGGAGATTACGAAGAAGAGGGCGAGGGCGCACAGGACGATGCCAAGCACCGTCTGGCGAGTCTCATCCTTCAGTCGCCGCTTCGATTCTTTGGGGCTTACTCGGCGTTTTGCCGCCCTTCGGCGGACGGGTTTTTCGTCCTCTTCCTCCAAGTCCTCATCGTCCTCTATCTCCTCGTTTTTCCGTGGCATATGTAGGGGTATTTTAACACATGGAAGCCTTATACATCATGGGGGATTTTGGGTCTAAGACTGGCACTGGCCCCGGCTGCGTACTACGCGGCCGGGGCCGCCACCAGTCTTGCTTGCAAAAGCTTTTATGCAGCGTATACTGGTGTCCGTTAGGTCGTAAAAGACCGAAAAACACGCCCAAATGGAACCGGAAATCCAGAGCACGAATACAGAGCCCATTAAAGGACATTCCTTTGCAACAGAGCAGGAAAAGTCTTTTTTTCATAAGCATTCTATTGTGTCCCTTATTTCCAAAAAGACAGAAAAGATTGCGACGGCACTATACATGGTAACGGACTTCCTGCCTGATTCCGAGCCGCTCAAGCGCGAGCTGCGGACGCATGCGCTCGCACTCATCACGGGTACGCGGAAGATCGCGGCCCGGTCCGCGGAGGGGCACTATGCGCTCGCCGACGAGACCGTCCGCGGCATGGAAGACACCGTTGTCTTGGTTACGCTTGCCAGTACGATCGGTCTCATCTCGAACATGAATGCCGGTATTCTCATCACCGAGATCGGTAAGGCAAAGGCAGACATTCTTCGTCATTATTCTGTCCGACCGTCGCTTGTCGCCACGCATCCTGGTTACGCGAATGTGGTCCTCACTGATGCACTGTTTCGGATCGCCGAAGAAGAGCCTCAGCAGATCACAGAAGTTCCACAGACCCCGGCTACTGCGTATAAAGGACAAGAATTTAATAAAGGACAAAAACAGGTCTCGGGACTTGTGAATACGACTGTCGCGCGGGCGCTGAAAAAAGAAGTCGCTGCGAAAAAGAACGACATAGGCCTTAAAATAGCTCGTCGGAACGATGTCCTTAATGTAATCCGGAGCAAGGGTAAGGTTTCTATAAAGGACATAACAACTATCATGAAAGACATGGGCGAGAAGACAGTTCAGCGGGAGCTGCTTGCTCTCGTGAAGGAAGGGGTGCTTGCAAAGGAAGGGGAGAAGCGTTGGAGCACCTATCGGATTGCTTCCTAGTGTCCAAGCGCCACCGTCACCGGCAACCCGTTCCGCCGTATACATTCATTAGGGGCGGCCGGCATATCGTTCCGTTGATTTTTTGCGGAAAATATGCCATACTGCCCCGTGATCGCGGCGACCACAAATTGCCGCGGTTATCCACATGAATGTATTTTGCCCGTAAAAAGGCCAAATACTATAATGTGGTTACGCAATGGCGATCGCGCGGAAACGTGCGGACTCTGTTGCGTGAACTACGGTATTTTTCGGAGTGCGGGGCGGAGGATAGGCCTCTCGTCTTTGCATCTCTCGAAGAGTACGCGCGGAACGGTCATTGAAAACAGCAGAGCGCAAAGCATATTGAAACGGCTTCGCGCAGTGCCCGTTCATCAATGGCCCTCTCGCATGACTTCTCGGGGGATGCCGAGGCGAACACGATGAAGGAAGCAATTCCTTTCCGTGCGTCTCGCAGAACTCGGAAGATGCCATGTCGACACGGCAGTTTAAGTCGGACGCATTTAAACGCGTCCGCACGTGCGCACACGGCCGGCATCATGGACCGCCTCAGGCGGCCAAGAGTCGAACCGGCCATTAAGCGCATTGCATTAGAAAAGATTCTCATATGACTAACGTACTCAACTCCAAGATCGCGAAAGCAGGCTTGGGTCTGGTCGTTGGTGTCCTCGGTTTCGCAAGCGCCTCGGCCGCTCTGGCCCAGACTTGCTACCAGTACACCCGCCTCCTGAAGGTTGGCTCGACTGGCGCTGATGTTATGCAGCTCCAGAAGATGCTCAACGCAAACCCGGCTACCGCTCTCGCGGTTGCAGCTGGCTCCGCCGGCTCCCTGGGCTTCGAGACTTCCTACTTCGGTCCGGCTACGGCCGCCGCAGTCGTGAAGTGGCAGACGCTCAACGGCATCACCCCGACTGCTCCGCAGATGGGCCCGATGTCTCGCGCGAAGGCAAATTCGTGCAGCGTTGTGACCACGACCCCTCCGGGCACCACCCCGCCGCCGGCTCAGACCGGTCCGGTGACGGCGATGCTCTCCACCGACAACCCGGCTTCGGGTACGGTGATCCCGAACCAGGCAACTGCTGACCTCATGCATGTGACCCTCACGGGTTCCGGCACGGTCTCGCAGATGACCTTCCAGCGCATCGGCCTTTCGAACAACACCGACATCACGAACGTCTACCTCTATCAGGGCGCGACGCGCGTGACGGATGCTGCTTCGGTCAACTCGAACGGTGTCATCGCCTTCAACGGCATGAACCTCTCGGTGAACGGCAACGTGACCCTTTCGGTCCGCGCCGACATCGCCTCGAGCCCGGTCGGTAGCGACATCGGCGTGAAGCTCGTAAGCTTCATGGCGAGCGGCTCCACCAACACCGTGAACATCTCGGGCAACCAGATGTTCATCGGCGGCACCTCGAGCCTCCTCGGTTCGATCGCCTTCATCTCCCCGTCCACGACGTCTCCGTCCGTGAACGCCGGCACGATGGGTTACACGCTGTGGACCTCGCCGATCCAGGTGAGCACCCACACCATGTGGCTCAAGGCGGCTTCCTTCCACTTCGTAGGATCGGCTCCGACCAACTCGGTCGCGAACCTCGGTCTCTACGTCGATGGCGTCAAGGTTGCCTCCTCGACCGGTGTGAACCAGTACGGTTACATCGTGTTCGACCTCATGGGCGCTCCGTACAGCCTCACGACTGGCTCGCACACGGTTGACGTGCGCGGCGACATCGTGAACGGCGCCGGCCGCAACATCACGCTCACGCTCCGCAACTCCGGTGACTTCATGGTCACGGACAGCACGGTTGGCGTGAACGTCGCTGCAGTCTCGCCGCTCTCGGCAAGCACCACCTTCACCGCTGTTGCTGGCAACACCATCAGCATCACGGCTGGCTCGCTCTCCGTTTCGCTCGATCCGTCCTTCACTTCGATGACGACGGTCACGGGCGGCTCGACGAACGCAGTCATCGGCCGCTGGAAGATCAACGCCTACGGCGAGGATGAGAAGCTGACCTCGGCTTCCTTCACTCCGAGCCTTGCAAGCGGCACTCCGGCGACCACCAGCCTCAACAACGTGCAGCTCTACCTCAACGGATCGCAGATCGGCTCGGTCTGCCAGTACTCTGGCACGGCCTGCTCGTACACGCTTTCCGCTATCGTTCCGGCTGGCGTGACCCCGAGCATCCTCGAGGCCCGCGCTGACATCCAGAACGCTTCGGGTACGAACTACACGGCTGGTACGATCACCGCTTCCGGTTCGATCACCGCTCAGGGCCAGTACTCGTTCAACACTGCTACGGCAGCGCTGACCACCACCTCGGGCCTCACGGTCCAGACTGGCACGCTCGTCGTCGCTAAGAACGCTGCGTACTCGAACCAGAGCCTGACCCCGAACTCCTCGATGGCCAAGATCGGCGAATTCGCCCTTCAGAACCAGTCGACCTCGGAGGCAGTCCGCGTGACGAACCTCGCAGTTGCTCTCACCTCTGACGGCTCCACCGCCCTCACCTCGAGCTCCACTCCGGCCCTCACGAACTTCACGAACGTGAAGACCTCGGAGACCTCGGGTTCGGGCGCGATCCCGCAGAACGGTGCAGCTTCGATGAACTTCTCGGTTGACTTCACGATCGCTCCGGGCACGACCAAGATCATCAGCCTCTACGCTGACCTCGGTTCTGGCTCGAGCGGCACGGTCATCACGACCATGCTCCCGACCGCCTACGGCGTCGGTTCGAACGTGACCCTCACCCCGAGCTCGGCAACGACTGGCCAGACCGTCACCCTCGCCTCTGGCTCGGTGTCGGCTCCGACCTTCATTGCTTCGTCCTCGACGACTCCGCAGTACATCGCGACCGCGTCTAGCGGCACCGATGCTTCCAAGGAGACGTTCCAGTTCACCGCCACCAACGGCACGGGCACGATCAACGACCTCAAGTTCGCAGTGGTGACCGGCACGGCCGGCACGGTGTCCTCGATCCGCGTCGGCGCAAACACCGCCACGGTCGTGACCCCGGCTGCCCTCACTGGCGCTACCACGAACATCTACGGCGCGATCTACCCGACGAGCGCAACCCGCTTCTCCGTCTCCTCGACTTCGACCATGCAGGTCGGCCAGATCGTGAAGATGGACAGCGAGTACGTTCTCGTGACCTCGATCCCGACCTCGACCCAGTTCGTCGTAACCCGCGCAGTCATCGGCTCCTCGGCAGCTACCCATGCTACTGACGTGACCATGACCCTCTCGGGTGTCGCCTTCATCCCGGGCGTGAACCTCACGGTTCCGAACGGTACGAGCGGCCTCTACGTCGACGCGTTCTCGAGCTACAGCCCGGCTAACGGCACCACGGGCGCGGTCTCTTCCGGCACCACGGCTAACACGTACCTCACGTTCGTGAAGTCCA
>CAYMVF010000007.1:20262-20932 GCA_964394045.1 uncultured Candidatus Saccharibacteria bacterium
ACCTCGACCTCGGCCGCCGTCACTCCGGTTCCGGCCTCGACCACTTCGAACCTCATGACCGTCGTTGGCTCCAAGCCGACTGTCGCGGTCGACACGGTTCAGAAGACCGGTCTGGTCCTCGGTGCTGAGAACAAGATCGGTGAGGTGACTGTTACCGCAGATGCAGCAGGTACGATCGGCATGAAGACGATCACCTTCAGCGTCGGCGGCGCAGGTTTCGCTACCGGCCCGCTCGTTGCTACCGGCGTGCGTCTCGCGGATGGTTCTACGACCATCTCGACGGCAACCGCTGTTACGACCGGCGGCACGACCGGCGGCGGCACCTCGACCAGCGCTGTGACCGTCACCTTCAGCTCCGACTACCTCATCCCGGCTGGCACGTCCAAGACGTTCAGCCTCTATGGTACGGTTTCGGGCACGGTGACCTCCGGTGCTACGGTCTCGATCTCGACTGCCCTCACTACGGCAGGCTTCACCTGGACGGACACCGCCGGTAACGGCTCGTCTGGTGCTGAGACCGGTGCTAAGATCTACAACTTCCCGACCGGAAGCTACTCCGTCCGCCAGTAATAACTGGTCTCGGATAGGTCTCCTTTCGCGCAAGGTAAAAGCGCAGCAAAAAACCACCCTCCGGGGTGGTTTTTTGCGTTATGGTCTGGTATCATATGCG
>CAYMVF010000008.1:0-19758 GCA_964394045.1 uncultured Candidatus Saccharibacteria bacterium
ATCCCAGCAGGGATTTTCCGTGCCTCCCGCAGGGCAGGCTGCGCGGGGCCGGTATCCGCATATGGCGCTTGCATATACGCCATTCCCGTGGTAATCTGTTCCGGCATGAACAGCAAACCCACGATCGAAGTCAAAAAGGTCGCGAACGAGAGCAACATCACGCTCGTCCGCCGCTTTTCCCGCCGCGTCCAGGAGGCCGGCATCATCCGCGCCGTCAAAGGCCGCCGCTACAGCGAGCGCGAGCCTTCCAAGCTGGACCGCAAGACCTCGGCCATCAGCCGCATCAAGCGCGGCAAAGAGATCGAGCGCCTCAAGAAGCTCGGCAAGTGGGCCGAGCGCGAAAAGCGCGGCGGCAGCCGGGCATCCTAATCGGAATGCGGGGCTCCACTTCCATCACGAACAAGACGAACGGCACGCTTCCCCGCGTGCCGTTCGCGCGTATCAAGGACACAGTGCTCGGCAAGGCATATGAGCTCTCCGTCGCCGTCGTCCCGCCGCGCGAGTCGCACCGGCTCAACCGCGCATTCCGCGGGAAAGACAACCCGACGAACGTGCTCTCGTTCCCGTATTCAAAAAATTCCGGCGAGCTCGTGCTCGACGTCGCCACCTCGCGCAAACAGGCGCCCGACTTCGGCATGACCGCGCAGACATTCCTCGTCTATCTCGTTATCCACGGCATGCTGCATTTGAAAGGATACGATCACGGGAGTAGAATGGAAAAAGAGGAAAAGAAATTTCTCAAGACATTCGCCCCTACATGGTACGCAGCACGATCACCGTCGGCATAGATCTCGGTTCCGCAGTCACGCGCTGCGTCGTGTTTTCCTGGACGCCGGGCACAGTCGTGCCTGAGACGCTCGCGGCCGTCGCCGTGCCCACGCGCGGCCTCCGCCACGGATACATAGTCAATCCCGCCGACGCGGCGGACACGATCGCCCGCGCAGCACAGGCCGCCTCGCAGCAATCGGGCATCGCCATCAAGCGCGCGGCATTTTCGATCGGCGGCACATCGCTCGCCGCCGAGACCGGCACGGGCAGCGCCATCATCTCCAAATCAGACGGCGAGGTCACGGCCTTCGACGTGAAGACGGCGCTCCAGAACGCGGAAGAGTCGCTCGAGCTGCGCAACCGCAAAGTGATCCACTCCGCGCCCGTCTCCTGGAAGCTCGACGGCAAAGAACTGCCGACCAAGCCGGAAGGCATGCACGGCGTGAAGCTCGAAGTGAAGATGCTCTTCGTGACCTGCCTGTCGCAGCATTTGGACGACCTGCTCGCCGCAGCCGGCGACGCGGGCATCGAAGTGGCCGACGTGATCCCCGCCTCCATCGCCGCGAGCGCCATTGCGCTTACCGACCGCCAGCGCGCCGTGGGAGTGCTGCTCGCGAACATCGGCGCCGAGACGGTGTCCATCGCCGTATTCGAGAATTCTTCGCTCATCGGCCTGTCCGTCTTCCCCGTCGGATCCACGCACATCACCAACGACATCGCCCTCGGCTTCCGCGTCTCGCTCGACGAGGCAGAAAACATCAAGACGGGCGGTCCGATGAGCGCAAATTATCCGCGCCGCAAGGTAGATGACATCATCGAGGCGCGACTTTCGGACATCTTCGAGCTCGTGGACAGCTACCTCAAGAAAATCAAGCGCAGCGGCCTCCTGCCGGCAGGCGTGGTGATCACCGGCGGCGGCGCAGGCCACGCGCTTGTCGAAGGTCTTGCGAAGGACATGCTCCGCCTCCCCTCGCGCGTCGGCGCCGAAGGCCTGCTCTCTCAAATGAAGGGACCGGTGCGAGACTCATCCTGGTACGTCGCTTTCGGCCTGGGCTTCATGGCCAAGGAAGGAGCGAACGAAGGCCGTGCCCGCGGCAGCTCCGGCGGCATCAAGGCGCTTTTCAAAGAATTCCTGCGGCAGTTTCTGCCATAAAAAAAGCCGCCTAAATGGCGGCTTTTTACATGCAAAATCAAGCATCCCCCAAGCGTGACTTCAGAACTTTTTCAATTTCTTTCGTTTCAGTCTCAAGATACTTTCCATCGTGGATGTGATGTCGCAAACAATGTTCTTCGTCCACTGGAACCTCGTCCGGCAATTCGATACCGAGGTCATCTTCCCCCTCAAGGTCGATGAATACCGCAGCTAAACACTCATAGGTGAGCCTATTATGCTTGTAGAGCAACAGACTCATCTCAAGACCAAGGCAGCATTTTTCCTCATTCAAGGTTTTTTCAGGAACCTCCTCGCAATACTGTACGACAAGCGCAATGTATTCTTGAAGTGCTGCCTCAAGCTCGGCCGGGTATTCGCGCATCTTGAGCTGGTCGTTCAGCCGAGCCTTCAAGTTGCGGACCGGATCAAGGATCTCGATGGGAAAGACTCCTGTCTGCGCACCGTTGAGCATCACGCCCCCAAGTTTGACCAGGAACGTCGTATTTTTAAAATCATATTTTTTGGCAAGTTCGTATAGCCTGCCCAGGACCGGAGTGACCGCCTCGAAAAAATCAGTGAATTTTTTCATGCTGAGATATTTTTTATGTAAAACAGATAGATTTAATCAAATTCTAAACTATTTCTAAACTCTGTCAATGGCACTTTTGCGCCATTTGCTTTTCTTTAAAATCTGCTAGAATGACCCTAGTTTGATCGACAGTCTTTAGCCCTAAGTCCGCAATCCCCTTACTCCATATGGCAAAAATCAACCCCGAGATCGAGACATTCGCACGCATCAAGGTCATCGGCGTGGGTGGCTCCGGCAAGAACGCGATCAACCACATGATCGGCGCGAAAGTGCGCGGCGTCGAGTTCATCGTGATGAACACCGACACGCAGGACCTGCACAATTCGCTGGCGGACAAAAAGATCCATATCGGCAAGAACCTCACGCGCGGCCTCGGCGCCGGCATGAACCCGGACATCGGCAAGCGCGCTGCCGAGGAGACCAAGGCCGAGATCCAGGACACGATCAAGGGCGCGGACATGGTCTTCATCGCCTGCGGCATGGGCGGCGGCACAGGCACGGGCGCGGCTCCGATCGTCGCGCGTTCGTCCAAAGAGCAGGGCATCCTCACGGTCGCCGTCGTCACCAAGCCGTTCTTCTTCGAGGGCAACCAGCGCATGCGCATCGCCGAAGACGGCCTGCGCGAGCTCGAGAAGGAAGTGGACGCGATCATCGTGATCCCGAACGACAAGCTCATGCAGATCGCCGGCAAGGACATGGGCTTCGGCGCCGCTTTCGCGCTCTGCGACAGCGTGCTCCAGCAGGCCGTGGAGGGCATCTCCGACCTCATCACCACGCCAGGCATCATCAACGTGGACTTTGCCGACATCAAGGCCATCATGGCCGACACGGGCAGCGCCCTCATGGGCATCGGCATGGGCTCGGGCGAGGGCCGCGCAGCCAAGGCTGCGACCGAGGCGATCAACTCGCCCCTTCTTGAGCTCTCGATCAACGGCGCCCGCGGCGTGCTCTTCGCGATCTCCGGCGGCGACGACATGACTATCCACGAGATCCAGGAAGCCGCCAAGGTCATCACCGAATCCATCGACAAGGAGGCCAAGGTGATCTTCGGCACGATCCGCGACGACCGGCTGAAAAAGGGCGAGGTCAAAGTGACCGTGATCGCCACCGGCTTCCCGGCCGACGTGCAGCGACGCTCGATGTACACCCAGCCTGAGCGCACCCAGCCGATCAGCTTCGCCTCCCCCGTAAAAGAAGATAAAGCCCCCGAGGCCCCGGCCAAGAAAGAGCAGCCGCCCGTCCAGCAGAACGTGCCCATGGCAAGCGACTTCGTGAAGCGCCCGGAGAAGAACGGTGAGAAAGCCGAGATCCATAACGATATCCCCTCCTTCGGCGACGAAGCCGACGACTGGAGCGCTGTGCCCGCATTTCTTCGCCGCCCGAAAAAGTAGTATCATTTGGTGATGCACTACGACCTCATCATCATCGGCGGCGGCCCGGCCGCCAGCGCAGCAGCAGTCTACGCGGCCCGCAAACGCCTCAAGACGGCGCTCGTCGCTGCCGAGTTCGGCGGACAGTCCACCGTATCGGCCGACATCCAAAACTGGATCGGCACGCCGCATATCTCCGGCGCAGATCTCGCCAAGAGCTTCAAGACGCACGTATCCGAATACGCAGGCGAGTTTTTGACCATACGTGAGGGCAAATGGGTCGAGGGCATTTCCGGCGCGGCCGGCGACTTCCGCGTACAGATAGGCGGTGGCGAGCCGCTCGCCGGCCGCGCAATCCTCATCGCAACCGGATCCAATCGCCGGCAGCTCGAGATCCCCGGCGCGGCCGAGTACGAGCACAAAGGCCTCACCTACTGCGCTTCCTGCGACGGCCCGATATTCGCCGGACAGGATGTAATAGTCGTGGGCGGCGGCAACGCGGCCTTCGAGACGGCCGCCCAGCTCCTGGCTTACTGCTCGAGCGTCACGCTCGTGAACCGCAGCGCGACGTTCCGCGCCGACGAGATCACCGTCGCGCAGACCATGAAGGACCCGAAATTCAAGGCTGTCACCGAAGCCAAAATGCTTGCCGTGGAAGGCGGCGATTTCGTGGACGGCATGCGCATCCGCACCAAGGACGGCGGCGAGCAGAAGCTCGCCGCCGCGGGCATCTTCGTGGAGATCGGCCAGCTGCCCAATTCGGCCCTTGCCGCAGGCGCCGTCGAGCTCACGCCGAGCGGGTGCATCAAGATCGACCCGCGCACCCAGGCGACCACCACGCCCGGCATCTGGGCTGCCGGCGACGTGACCGATGTGCTGTACCACCAGAACAACATTGCTGCAGGCGACGCGGTCCGCGCACTCGAGGATATCTACCTCTGGCTGCATCGCACCAAATAGCCGCGTTTGACACAGCCCTCCGCGATCGGGTATGGTAATGGTAACCAATCCATTGACAACTATGGTACAAATCAAAAACCGTCTGGCAGTGAGTCATTGTCATGATCTGAACACCGTACGCACGGTCATCATCGTGCTCGCGACGCTGTTCGCAGCATTCGAAGTGCTCTTCCTGGCATTTTTCGGCAGCTCCGTATCTGATACTGTCCGGCTGCTGCTCGGCATCGGAACGGTCAGCAATGTCGTGGTGGCATTCATAGAACTTGCCATGATCCAACGGATCCAGCCCAACCTGACATTTCCGCACGAAGAAGGCTGGTATCCTGATTTCAAGGATCACTGGGTGCTCTTCACAGTCGCCATCGCCGCGTTCGTCATTCCCTTTCTCACGTTACTGTGGCCGTAGTCACAATCCTCGCCGGCATCCTTGTGGATGCCGGCTTTTCTTACTCAAAAATCTGTGACTCTACCGGGAATTGAACCCGGATTAACGGCTTGAAAAGCCGCTGTCCTAACCATTAGACGATAGAGCCGGAAACGCTTTGCATCCTATCATTTTTGCCGCATCGGCTCAAGCTGTGCGGCAATGCCCATGGCGGCCGCGATAATCACGATGTTCTTGATGATGTACTGTCCGGCAAGCGTGGGCACCATGAAGGCCTGCCAGGATGCCTCAGGCAGAAAGACGAGCGGTCCGAAAGTCGTGATCATGTGCAGGGCGAGCAGCGGCAGGACGACGCGCTCGAGGCCGCGGATCAGGAACAAAATGCCGATGAGCATCTCAAAACAGCCGAAGAACAGGTAGAATGACGAGAAGCTCATGAAGTGGATCGTGCGGTCGAAGAGCGCCTCCACCAGCGGCCCTGCCGGCGAGAGGCCGAGCACCTTGAGCAGACCGAACCAGAAAAACACGACAAAGATCCCGAAGCGCGCCATCGGCACCGCCCAGCGCCGAAAGAAGCCTATGAGCCCGCGGTCCGTTTTGTGTATGTCCATACGTTCAGTATAGCACTACTGCCCCTCTTTCTTGGCGTGGCCGTGCGCATCCACCTCATACGCGGTGTTCTGCTGCTCAAAGAAGTTGACGAGCTCGTACACATCGGTCGCCGTGCTCATCCATTTGGCTGGGTTTGCCGCGTTGTAATGCTTGGGCATGCCAAGCTCTTCGAGACGGCGGTCTGCGACATACTGCACATACTGGTTCACATAGTCGGAGTTGAGGCCGAGGATGCCGTTCGGGAAGAGGTCGCGGTTGTACGCGGTCTCAAGCTCCACGCCCTCGATCACAATGCCGCGGATCTCCTCGGCAAACTCAGCCGTGAGCAGTTCCGGGTTCTCCTCGAGGATGTGCAGGATCAGGTTCATGCCGAACTTCAGGTGCAGCGATTCGTCGCGGATCACCCAGTTGATCAGGCTGGCGAAATTCTTGAGCTTGTTGCGCTGGCGGAACGAGAGCACGACCATGAAGCCGGAGTAGAACCAGATGCCTTCCATCACGATGGAATACGCGATCAGGTTGCGGATGAAGTCCTTCTTCCCTTCCGGGCTGTCGATCTTGAGTGTCTCCTCCGTCATGCGCTTAAGATACTTGTTGATGAAGTTCTCCTTGGCGATCATGGAGTCCGTGACGGTATGCACCTTATAGAGGGCTTCGCGGTCAACTGGGAAGGTCTCAAGCACGTACTCGAAGGCCACGCAGTGGTTCGCCTCCTCCCACATCTGCTTGGCCAAGTACAGATGGCAGCTCGGGCTCTTGATGTACGGATACACGCCAAGCGCAAGCGCGCGGTTGACGATGAGCTCGGCCGGATTGAAGAAGGCCATGAGGAACTCGACGGCATGGCGCTCGTCTTCGGTCATCTCATTCCAGTCTTTGATGTCCTCGCCGAGCGGGATCTCGTGCGGGAACCAGGTGTTGCGCACGGCCTGATTGTACAGGTCATAGGCCCACTTATATTTCATCGGGTGGAGCGATGTGTCCTTCGGTTCGGGTTTTCCGATCAGCATGATGGTGTTTCTGTTAGATTCCTAATCGCCCGCTATTATTCGCACCCTTCGCATATATTCGCGCTCTGCGGATCGTCCGGCAGGATCACGGTCGGCGCCTTCATCTGTTTGGCGACGGCAGCGAAAGGCGGCTTCTCGATCGCGGCCACAGGCTCCGTCGGCGCCGGCTCTTCCTGCTGAATAATCTCGGCGACGAGCGGGAGCTTCTCCTGAGGCGTGGCGGCTTCTTCCATGGCGACCGCAGCCACGGTCTCAACGACTGTTTCGACCATGGCTTCGGGGGCGGCTTGCTCTGTCGCAGGAACAGCATTCTCCGTGCTTACGCGCTCCATGAAGAGCGCCGCAAAGCCCTTCTTGCCGATGGCAGTCGCCTTGTTCACGGAGACGGTGGACTGCTCGGCGGTGTGCTTAGGCTTCATGTGCAGGTAATACGTAGTCTTGAGGCCCTTCTTCCATGCGTTCGTGTACACGTCCATGATCTGGTCGATGTCGCGGATGGCGAGGTACATGTTGCGGGAGATCGCCTGGTCCACCCACTTCTGGGCGCGGGCCGCCACCTCCACGAAAGCTTCCGGCGACGTGTCGAACGAGGTCTTGTAGATGCGCTTCATGTGCTCCGGAATACCCTCGATATGCTGCAGGTCGCCATGGTTCTCGAGAATCTGCACGCTATACTTCTCCCAGAGGCCTTCGGCTTTGAGCGCGGCCACGAGGTTCGGGTTCACTTCGAGGTACTTGCCCGAGATCTTGTTGCGCGAGAACATCTGCGCAAAGCGCGGGTCGATGCCCGGCGACGTGCCGGCCACGAGGCCGATGTTCGCGTTCGGGGCAACCGCCATGACGGTCGCGTTGCGCACGCCCTTGCGCACCTTGCGGCGAAGCGTCTCCCAGTCGAGGTCGGGCACGCCGCGAACGCTCGTCGTGACGACGGTCAGCTCCTCGCCGCGCTCGCGGGCGAGCTTTTCCATCGTGTCGATCGGCACCATGCCGCGCGACCAGCCTGAGCCTTCGAAATTCTTGTACGCGCCGCGCTCTTCGGCAAGTTTGGCGGACTCGTCGATCGCCATGTAGCTGATGAACTCGAACACCTTATCCACGAAATCATGTGTCTCGCGATCCTCATACGAGAGTCCCATCTGCTCGATCGTATCGGAAAGACCCATAAGGCCGAGGCCCACGGCGCGGTTCTCCTGGTCGGCCTTCTTGGCCTCGGGGATCGGCGGGACGTTCACGTCCACGAGATTGTCGAGCTGGCGGATCGAGAGGCGCGTGGACTCCTCGAGACGGTGCCAATCGAGCTGCTTGCCCACGATATGCTTCGGCAAGTTGAGCGAGACCAGGTTGCAGACGGCCACGTTGTCTTTGTTCTGCGGAAGCGTAACCTCGGTGCAGAGGTTCGAGGCGTGGATCGTGCCGGTATTGTTGTTGAGCGCGCGGACGTTGATCGGGTCCTTCCAAGTGAGCCACGGGTGCGAAGTGGTCTGAAGTGAGACCAGAATGTTCTTGTACTGCTGGCGCGCCGGCATTTTGCGGAAAAGACGGATCTCGCCGCGCTCGGCCATATCACAGTATTCCTGGTAGCGTTTGGAGAAGGCCTCCCCGTAGAGCTCTATGAGATCTCCGGTCTCCTTCGGATCGAAGAGATACCAGTCCTTGTCGTGCTCGACGCGCTTCATGAACTCGTCGGATATATAGACGGCGATGTTCGCGGTGCGGGTGCGGCGGTAGTCATCGCCGGCGTTCTGCTTAAGGTCGAGGAAGTCCTGGAAATCATAGTGCCAGTTCTCCATATAGAAGCAGAGCGCGCCGAGCTTCTTGCCGCCGCGCTGTACGGCGCGGATGGCCGAGTCGATGATATGCAGGAACGGCACCGGGCCGCTCGAGACGGTGTTGGAGCTCTTGAGGATCGAGCCGTTCGCGCGCAGCTTGGTCACAGCAAGGCCGATGCCGCCGGTGGCCTTCGAGAGCATGAGCACGTCCGAGACGGTCTTGCCGATGTGCGCCATGTCGTCCTCCACCTGCATGAGATAGCAGTTCGAAAAGCTCTGCGCGTTCGTGCCCGCGTTCACATTGGTCGAACCAGCCGAGAGGTACTCAAGCTTGGACATTTTGTCATAAAACTTTTTGGCCCACTCAGTGCGGTTTTTTTCCGGAAGAGCCATCGTCATCGCGACGCGCATCCAGAAATACTGCGGGGTCTCGAGCGGCTTGCGATCAGCATCCTTCACAAGGTAGCGATCGAGCATCGTAGAGACTCCCGAGTACTTATAGAGCTCATCGCGCTCGATCTTAAGATACTTGCCGAGTTCGTCGAGGTCGAAGCGTTCTTTGAGACGCTTATCCAAAAGACCGAGTTCGATGCCCAGGCGGATGTAGTGCTGGAAATGCGCCTTATGCATCGTGCCAAGCTCTTCGCGGGTCTCGTAGTCGCCAAGCACTTTCTTATATATCGTCTTGAGGAGCAGGCGCGTGGCGATCTTGTCGTAATCCAGATCATACTGCGTGTTCTGGAGGGCGGCATTGATCGTGGCCTGGTCCATTTCCACCGTCGTGATGCCGTCGTAGATGGTGAGCTCGGTCTCGGTCGCTATCTGGACGACCTTCTCGAGCGGATTCGGGATGCCGTATGTCGCCCGCTCGATGGATTTGTTGATCTGGTTCGCGTTGAACGGCACGCGGGTGCCGTCGCGTTTGGTCACCATTTTACTCGAGACGGGCGCAGTCACGGAGGCCTGCGTTTGCTGCACAACGGGACGAGACTGGGACTGATGCTGCTGCGCCGCGGCCTTGGCCGGAGCGGCGGGGGGCACGATAGCTTTGAGATCCTCGAACCCGTGCTTTTCCTTGTGCGGTGATGGCATATGCGTGACGCGCGCGTCTGCGCGCGGATTGTTGTGGCGACCTGGACCTGATAATGCCGCCGGAAACCTGCAGGAGAAAGAGCGCCACGGCATGGGCACTTTTTCTCGCACGGACTTCGCGACCGGGACCTGATTATACCCGCCGCTGGAGGCCGGAACAAGGTGCGAAATGAGCGAAATTTGTCCTTAGGAAACAAAAATGCTAGGATGTCGAACGAGGCCGCGCGGAGCGCAAAAAACACCGCGCTTTCCGGCCGAGATGAAGAAAAAATAAACTGCAAGAGGGGTTATGCACACTCGGCTCCCCCGCTTGTCATACCAAGGAGACGTGGCTGAGTGGTTGAAGGCACCGCACTCGAAATGCGGCGTGCGGGAAACCGTACCGTGAGTTCGAATCTCACCGTCTCCGCCTTGACAACTTAGTAGTTGCGTGTCGCCCTGTCATACGACAGTGATGCGACCCGACTGCTTGAGTTGTAATCAAAAAATCCTCCAAAATGGGAGGATTTTTTGATTATTTTTGAGATGGTAAGGTATACTTCGTATATGAATAATACGTTCAATGAGCTATACCTCAACGCGGAAAACGCCGAAGCCTGCTCGTTGATTAATCGAGCCATTCCCCTGAAGGACATATTCCCTGAAGAGATACTTTCTGGTATTCAAAAATTCAAGTCTGGAGAAATAGACAATCTAATAATTCACGGATTGTCAGTGCCAGACAACATTTCAGAGACTCCGCAGGAAATCAGAAAAGCGGTGACGACTACATATCCTGCCTATATTATAGAAAGCATCGGCAATTTTTTAGGAAACATATCCGAGAAGAACATAGAAAATACCATTCGATTCAGATCGGAGGATGGGACGGTGAACGAAGAAACCTGGCACGGGCATTATCAATACAAGTATTCTGTTTTCTATTGTTTGCGAGCCGACCCAGAAGCAAAGACATATTTCTTTAGCGCTAATGCACTCGTCGAGACTGCTCCCAAAGAAATTGCCGACCTGCTTCTGCGGCCTCTTAAATATATTAAGAGCGCAGAACCGTTTTCCCTTATTTCAAAAAACGAAAGTGGGTATGAAATTTCCCATCATATCTATGGCAGATCCGATATTGAAAAATACATAAAGGATCTTGATTTGCCAAATGTCGTTAAAGCTCTGGAAAATTTGATTACTACTGTTTCGGACAATGAAGCAAGGAATGCAGTTGAGTATCTTTTGAATGCTCTTAAAAAATGCAATGTTTTTATCTCGTATTTGCCAGGAGACATTGCCCTGTATAACGAAGAGTGCACGATGCGCTTTTCTCCAGCATATACTCCCTCTACTCGAAAAGAGAAAGATAGGTGGATATTAGCCCTCTCTGTGGAAAAATAGCCCCATTCTCCGTAAACGATATCAGGTCAAGGCCAGCGATCTAGGCACAAAAACGAAACCTTGCAAAATTCAGAAATCATGGTAAAAAATCCGCAAGCGAGATCAAAATCTCGCCAGATGCGCGGTTTTTCTTGATGGCAGGCGCACCATCACCATGATAAAAAAGAAAAAACCAGCAAAGCAGAAAGGTCGGACAATCGAGTCGGACTTTCAAAAAAGAATGAAAAGTGTCACGAGTCCGGAAGAACTCATGCGCCTCGCGCGGGACATCGCCCGAGGTCAGGGATACGACACTCGTCAGGTCGATGACGACGAAGAATACGAGGAGGAAGACGAGTACGAAGAAGATACCGAGGAAGTAATGCCGGCAAAACCGGTTGTTCACCGCCGCGCTGTCTCGACCGCACTCGTAACCCGTGCCCCGGATCCCCTTCAAGCCGAAGAAAAACAAAAAGCTCCGGCTTACACTCGCATGCCGTGGTACGTTTACGGTATGAGTGAGACGGAAGCCATGGTCATGGATCTCTATGCAAAAGGTCTGACGCTGACGAAGATAAACGAACATCTTGAGACATTCCATCATACCAAGGTCGATAACCAGACCGTCAACGCCATCACGGATAAAGTACATTCGCTAGTCAAAGAATGGCAACAGCGTCCACTCTCGTCACAGTATATGATTCTCTACCTCGACGGCATCGGGTATCGCGTCATGTCTCCAGGACAGCAATCCAAGAACAAGGTCGCATATGTCGCGCTCGGCATCAATGCGGAGGGCAAGAAGGAAATTCTCGGCATATGGCTCAATGAGACAGAAGGCGCGAAATTCTGGGCGACCGTCTTGAATGATATCAAACTGCGCGGCGTGCAGGATATCCTCATCACCTGCGTCGACGGACTCAAGGGATTCCCTGAGGCTATCAAAAGCGTCTTTCCGTATTCGGAAGTGCAGGTCTGTGTCGTGCATGCCATCCGGCATACGCTCATGCACATCTCCAACAAGCACCGGAAAGAGTTCGCGACCGACCTCAAGCTCGTCTACACCGCCACCGATGCAGACACCGCGTTTAACGAACTTGAAGAAATGGAAGAAAAATGGCCGCAATATGCGGTCTGGCTTCGGAACTGGAAACTGAACTGGGCGAATATCTCTCCGTTCTTCTCGTATCCGTATGCCATTCGCCGCATGATATATACGACGAACACCATTGAGAACTTGAACAAGCAGTTTCGGGCGGTCACGAAAACAACACCGCTCTTCCACAGCGACGAACAGCTCATGAAGCTTCTGTGGCTCGCACAGGCGAACATCTCAGCAGGCTGGAACGTCACCGCCCGCGATTGGGGCGCGGCCATGGGTCAGTTCGACCAGATGTTCGGGGATCGCGTACGGATATAAATTACCAGAATTATTTTTACCACTAGTTAACACGTAACCATTAATTACAGCCTCCATCCAAGAGAATACCGACATCGGCGGAGGCTGCGGTGCTAGACGCAGCTTTTTGCTATCAAGATATCAGCTAAGGTCAGGCCGCAAATTCTTTTCAGAATGCTTTATCTTTAAAAAATTAAAACCATTCTCAGTTGAAAAAACTGCAAAAGAAGCGTGCCCCCATTTTAATTGAGGCATCGTCTTGTCGTTAACGAATATCGGAATATGATACGCATCCCATAAATCAGCACCTAAGTGTTTATCCCTGTGTTGCATGTGATGATCAACTTCCTCGAAGTCCTGACTGTCCAATGCTGCCTTAAAATTCTCCATTCGTTGAGAAGAACTTGGGTCGTCAACAGAAACAGGAGACCCATATTTTTTATACAATCTCAATCTCTCCTCATCCGTACCTACCTCGGAAACGATGCCGGGTATTTGATCCAGACTTTCAGATTCTTTTATGGCAAATAATTCAAGAAAATTTCTATCACCAAACAACTGCTCATGATAGCCATATCGTTGCTCGGAATTCGCCTTATTGATCTCTCGTAAGCGCTCTATCGATGCACTTATGTATTTTTGAAAAAATTTATCTTTTCTAAAAAAACCAAAAGCGGGACGATCTCCCAATACGCTATAGTCAAAGTAAAATGCTTTTTCTCTAACATTCAATCCGTTTCCTGAAGTAATAGAAACTCCAGCATTGTCAGCGTATTTTTTATACATACTGCCAACCGTGCCATGATCGATTTCTTTATTTGTTTCTCTGTCTATTACGGTAAAAACGGAATAGTCTCCATGCCCAATTTTCATATCGAATGCGCTGGCTATTTGCGAGGACAACTCTTTGAAAGTTTTTTGTCCGAATATTTCCTGAAGGAGAAATTTGTCCTGAACAAATTGCGCTTTCTCTTTTTCATTAATATCCAATACGTAATTGAAGCTATTCTTTGGAAATTGTCCGTTGCTTAGTTCTAATAGCAGACGCTCTGAAAAAACCTCAGGGGTTCCCTTGAAATCCTTGATTGCCTGCTCAAGGTCGGATTTTGAAATAATATTTCGCTCGTATCCTAAAATTCCGGTTTCATTTTGGATGTTTTTTGGGTACTCAAAATTTGACTTTTTAATCTCAAAATCGAAAATTTTTTCATCAATGGCAAAAGTTATTTTTTCGGATTTATTCTGAGACTCCGAAGATTGCTGGGGTAATTTTTCCATATACCGGTCATTCTATCCTAAAATAGAATTTTAGGTAATAGACTGCTTCATATGCTTAAATGTATCGAGCGCCATCTCAAAAGCATCGAGCCGCGTGCCAGTGGACAATCCACCACAGATGCTGCCGGTGTCGTTCTTGAACGCATCTAGATTTTCGTACACCTCGAATATATATCCCTCATTGCACTCGCTCCATTCGATGGCGACATATATCGGATGCTCAATTCCATTATGTGCCGCACACCACGGACTGTCGTCCATGGCTCTCTCTGGACAGATGCGGCAGAACTCCCATTCATTTGAATCCGCCACGTTCATTTTCTCCCAGCACCCATCGCACATGCCGTTTTCGAACAGCTCGCTCATAGAGTTCGACGGGCACCCTTTCTGTTTGCAAAAATATGCCATGTTAGTTTTCTTCTCCCTCATCTAGTAATGTAATCTTCTTGTCCCTCAGCACCAGTCTCGTCCGCAAATTCCCGAGCAGTTCTCGCTTCTCAATCGGCGTACCCTCGCGCAGGACGTACTTGGCGTACTCTCGCGTACTGACTTCATTCTCGTCGATGGACATCTTCGGCTTGCCCTTGGTCGCCAATCTCTGGAGCCGGTTGAACCGCCGGATCTCGTCCTCCAGTTTCGCTCGTATCCCAAGTTCGTTGATATTCACCTTGTCGATGATTTTAAACAATTCCTCGATCAGCTCCTCCTCGCGAATGTACTTATTCTTGCAGTTCCTATCCCGCGCTTTGGAACAGGAGTAGTACACGTACTTGGCCGTAGTTGTATCCTTCAGCTCCTTGTACTTCTCCTGCGCTGATATGCCAGACTGGCAGAGTCCGCAGGTGAATAATTTGGTGAAGGCGAACTCCTTGTTCTGCCGGACGATCTTGTCCCGCGTGAGCTGTTCCTGCACCTTGTCGAACAGCTCCTTGGTAATGATTGGCTCATGCTTTCCTTGGTACCAGTTTCCAGAGTCTCGCGGCCGCTCAAACACTCCGTAGTAGAAATGGTGGTCGAGCACTCGGTAGACGCCGCCGAGCGTGAGCGGTTTGTTGCCTCGGGTGTGGAAATTGAGCTCGAATTTGAGCCAGTTGTAGACCTTTCTGCCACTCCACCGCTCATATGCTACTTTCTCGAACATCTTTTTGATTATGGGCGCTCGTTGTGGATCGATGACCACCTGGCACTTCTTGTCCATGAGTCCCTGCGTCATGTAGCCGAGAGGTGGCGTTCCTGCCCAGAGTCCCATCTCGGCTCTCGTTCTGAGGCCGCGCTTTACATTAATGCCTCGATTGTCGTTTTCGAGCTTCGCTTGCGAACAGAGAATCATGAGCGAACGAGGAAATCGAGGTGGCGGCCGAAATTTTTGCCGCTGAATTTCTCTTTCCAGAAAGCGAGATGCGCGCACTCGTGACGACCATGGGAATCACAGCTCAATCATGTACCGAGAATCACATCGTGGAAATCAAGCGCAATAGCCCCGTGCCTGTGAGCTATATTTTCATTCGTAAACGACTCACTCGATTTGGTATAATCGGGAAAAATCAATTTTCTGATATCCAGTTTCAAAAACTTGAGGAACGTTTATATCCTCCTTTGTACAAGCAGGACTGGTTTAAAAGTTACCGCGCTCGGAAAAAGGCGAGGCGAGGATGATGGACGGGCGACCCATGAATGTTACAGTCAAAATTCGCCAAAATCGTTATTTTAGATTGAAAAATATAGCTTTTCCCCAAAAATGTTACATTCTCAAAACCTCGAAAAAAATGTAACATTTGTAACATCCGAATTTGGCTGACCCCGACCCACTGTCCTCGGCGGCCGCTCGCCGAAAATCTGAAACGGCCCTTGCGGGGGTTGGCCGCGTGGGTACCATACCCATATACACCGCAAGACAAAGTTTTAGAGGCATCAAAACGCATCAATAGGGCGTGATGTGCTTCTATTGCAACGTATCTTAGTTCTCTATTCTCCACGAGAGATCTCTCGCTACCGTACGGTAACTTCCGTCCCCACCTCCGCCCATGCATACAAACGCATGGCGTTTTCGAGCGATAGGTTCACGCAGCCATGCGACCACGGGCGGCCAAAGTTCTCGTGCCAGTAGGCACCGTGAATGACCGCACCGCCTTGAGTGAAGTAGAGGTCCCACGGCACGCCGGGCAGATCGTAGTAGTCACCGCCCATGCCTGGCAGCGGCCCCTGCATGTAGCGGCTCGGCGTCTTGCGGAAAACCGTAAAGGTACCACGCAACGTCGGCGTGAGCGCAAGCCCCGTCGAGACCGGCGCCGTCATGTAGAGCCGGTCGCCGTCGTATGCGGAGAGCGTCTGCGAGGCCACGTCCACGACGATGCGCTTGTCCGTCGCAGGAGTGTCGTCTTCGAGCACGATCGGGCCCGGATCGGCAAAAGGCCGCACGAAAGCCGGGTCGGCCATCACATACCAGTCGCCAATCACGCGCTCGGGATACTGCAGGCCGGTGTCCTGCACGATCTTATACCAATGCATTCCGTCATCGCTCGTCACGAGCCCAGGCTCGACTTCGAGCACGATCCCCGTACGCAAACGAGCCAGCACTGTATACTCCGTGCCGGGACCCGCACGCAGATTCACGCACGCGCCCTGATAGGACCAATCGCAGCTGTCCATAATCTCGATATATCGGCGCATCGACAGCTCGGCAGATGATGGCAGGCCCGAAACCCCAGCAGCTGGCGCCGAGGCGCCCTCCGGGCCCATGACGACAAGGGCCGGACTGAGGGAATGAGGCGACCGCGGCGCACGCAGGCCGGTCTGCGTGCCGGCAAAACGCCAAAAGAGCACTATGACAAACGTCGCCATCAATGCCACCAGAATGCCCGTCTTCCATGCTGTCCAGTTGGTCGCGTTCATAAAAAAGTCTTGAGAAATATGAGTATAGCACCGTCCCGCTTGCATATACAATCGCTTTTTGCCAGAGTATATGCATATGTTGTTCATAGCCCCGCTCATGTACCAGCCGCCGGCGCAAGTCCTTTTTATTCCCAATCGTCCGGTGCCGTTCTACTCCCAGTTCGCCGATATCGCCTCCCCTGCCTGGAAGAAAGTAGCGTGCGGTGTGACGAGCTTGGCGATGGTCATCAACTACTACTCGCCCGGCGCAACGACCGCCGATTCGCTGCTCAAGCAAGGCATCGCCGCGGGCGCTTATGACTATTCGGCCGGCTGGACCTACGCGGGCCTAATCGGCCTCGCGAAACACTACGGAATGACGGGCCAGACGCATGATTACGGCAAGCTCGCCGCACAGGCCGCGTTCGCGAAGTTTTCCGCGCACCTCGAAAAGGGTCCGCTCATCGCCTCGGTGCATTACAAGTTCGAACCGACGAACCCGATCCCCCATCTTGTCGTCATAGACCGCCGCGAAGGCGACGTGCTCTATTATAACGACCCGGCCGCAAGCGGCGGCGAGAAACAGATCTCGGTCGCAGATTTCATCAAAGCGTGGAAAAAACGATACATAGCGGTAAGGCCGAAAGGCGATGTGCCCGGGACGACCTCCGTTTAGTCTAACGACGCTGTGCGCGATATGTGATGCGATTAGGATGTCGGGGAATTTCGTGCTACCATGCGGATCTTACCCGCTTAACCTGAAAAACACCATGGACGAGAACAACACCCCGATGCCGGAGGCCGAGAAGACGATGGCCCCCGAGACCACCGAAGAGGCCGCTCCGGCCGAAGAGGCTACGGAAGAGCAGGCGTAAGCCGCGCAAAAACTCCCTTATATGGGGAGTTTTTTGTTTGCGGCCAGCAGATTGAAATTCCTGCCTTATATGGTAGACTGTGCCAGCGCGCGGTTAGCTCAGTTGGTAGAGCATCCCCTTGACGTGGGGAGGGTCACAGGTTCGAATCCTGTATCGCGCACAGTGAAGGACAAAGAGGTTCAAAAGAATCCTTTCGCCCTTGCCATGCAATAGTTTCTTCGAGTTCGAAAGTTTTTTCTTTGTCTAATTTCTGTCCAACACGTTCCGCAAGGACTTGTATGGATTTCTTCAGCGTGGGCTTCATATTTTCGTCAATCAGCACCATGTTCGAAAAAATATGTGAGAGAAGCACACGGCGTTCTGCCGGTGATCGCTTGAGGTAGATTTCACGAGCACGATGAGCGAGATCAATAATGTTGAGCCAGATCTCGAAATACTTCGCTTCGTCGCTCTTGAGACGATTAAGTTCGTTTTGGAGTGATAGTTGTTCGTCAGTGATCTCCTTGTTCTTTCGCTCCCAGAACTCCGGTGTGATTTTCCCGTCGAGACGATCGTTGTACAGGTTATCTAATCGCCTCTGTAGTTGGCTATAACGCTCGTTGAAGCCCTTGATAGCGTTCTCCTTGTACTCGATCTCTTGCGCGTGATTTGCCTTGATCTGAAGCTTAATCTCCTCGGCTTCTTTCGGAGTTATGTTCTCAAAGAACTTGAATACACCGAGAAGTTGCTTCTCAAGCTGATCTTCAGGGGTATAGGCCTTCTGGGAGCACTTTTTGTAGTGACTACAATGGTAATACACTATTCCCTTTTGGATTTCAGCAGTAATCGTTCCTCCGCATTCGCCACACTTGATCATTTTGCTGAATTGGAAGAGGTGTCGCTTGTAATGCGGCGCACTTCCGCGAACGCGAACCTCCTGAACCTTGTCAAAAACTTCTTTCGTAATGAGCGGTATATGAGATCCCATACCAAACAACGCGTCGTGCCAAACAATCGCGCCATAATAGAACGGATCCTGAATGATTTTCTCAACACTACTCTTCACAAGCTTCTTGCCCTTACCTGTTCGGAGACCTTCTTTGCTGATCGTTTCGAGCAAGGCAGACATGGAATAGTTTCCGGTCGCATATAGATCAAACATGCGCTTGATAAACGGAGCGACACTCGGATTCGGAATATGCGTTTTCTTGCCGCGCTCGCCGACGGTCATGTAACCGAGCGGCGGCTTCGTTGGAAGCCAACCACTTCGAATCTTCTCAAGCTGTCCTTTTCGAACTTCTTCGGAAAGATTCGCGATGTATTTCTTTGCGAGCACAATCTCAATATCCCAACGAAACTTCTCGTCTGACTTTGAGTTCTTGTGAATCACAAGATTCTGTTTTGCAAAATGAATCTGTCGATCAGGATCTTCCTCCACCCAATCGTTAGCAACGAGGGCTTCTTTGAAGTTACGCGTAAGGCGGTCAACTTTTTCACAAAGCAAATGAGGAATGTCATGTTTTTCAAGAAATGCAATCATTTCAGCAAATGTCTTTCTCTGCTTCGCACCGCTCGCAGATTCAGCGACAGAAAAAACACGCACGACTTCAAATCCCTTGCGAATCGCATACTCTGTGAGAAGTTTCTCCTGTGCAGGAAGAGAATATCCTGCTTCTTGTTGTTCTTTTGATGAGACACGACAATAGAGAACTGTTTTCATATTTTTACTATAACAGATTAAATAATAATTTGGGTACGGGTCGACTTCTACCTCTGATACGTATGATCGGAAGTCCGTCGGCGCGTTATGTGATAGAGAGTGTGGTCGGTATCGTCGGCGTACCTCGTCGCCACGATCCAAACCCGAAGTGCTCCGATACTCTTCAGACGGCTGGGCGAGAAGTCGTCACTCGTTTTCCCAGCTTTCGCAAGAATACCTGAACACCCCTTATGGTTTACGCAGAACAGTTTTACCTGAATGTCCTGACAGCAGGGATCCTCTCTATGTTGTAAATAAAACAGTCCTTCAGGAGTTGGGATCCGAAGGACTGTTTTCGAGAAGCGAAAGAGATTTTTTGTCCTCAAAATCGAAACGAGCTAGTGCGTCAAAAAAGGACGCGAGGTCGTTTACAATTTCGAGATCAATTTTTTCTGTTTCGACTTCCACATATCAAGTTTGCAAGATCAGATCTCTACATCTCTATACCTGCCCACTACATCTTCACGAAAAAATCCCCATATTTTAAGGGGTTATTGCACTACTATTAACATGGAGGAGCTAGAACC
>CAYMVF010000009.1:0-18902 GCA_964394045.1 uncultured Candidatus Saccharibacteria bacterium
GCTCCGCCACGACGCAGTTATCGCCGGCCCGACCCCGCTCCCGACCGAGATCAAGAAGTACACAGTGAACCGCTCGCCGTTCATCTACAAGAACACCCGTGAGCAGTTCGAGATCCGCGTGCACAAGCGCGTGATCGACATCCTCAATCCCGGCGCCAAGACCATCGAGGCGCTCACGAATCTTTCCCTCCCGTCCGGAGTCGAAATCGACGTGAAAATGATGTAATAGGGAAGATTAGCAACTAGCTCATGAACGGGACGCATGTCCCGCTCCGCTGACACCATGAAATTCATACTGGGCACCAAACAGAACATGACCGAGTATTTTGCCGCAGACGGCAAGATGCACGCCGCCACGATCGTCACCGTCGATCCGGCCGTCGTCACGCAGGTCAAAACCGCCGAGAAGGAAGGCTATACAGCCGTCCAGATCGGCTACGGCGCGCGCAAGGAGAAGAACGTCACCAAGGCCCTCAAGGGACACTTCGGCGAGACCGGCTCCTTCCGCGAAGCTCGCGAGTTTCGCGTCTCCGCCGAGGAGGCCGCGAAATTCAACAAGGGCGACAAGCTCGACGCAACCCTGCTCGCCGAAGGCGATACGGTGACCGTTTCGGGCATCTCCAAGGCAAAGGGCTTCCAGAGCGTGATCAAGCGCCACAACTTCAAGGGCGGCCCGCGTTCGCACGGCCAGAAGCACTCGGAGCGCGCTCCGGGTTCGATCGGCGGCGGTCTCCGCAACCGCGTCCCGAAGGGCATGCGCATGGCCGGCCGCACCGGCGGCGACCGTATCACGGTACCGGGCCTCACTGTCCTCGCCGTGGATGCCGAGACCAATACCATCCTCATCTCCGGAGCTGTCCCGGGTCGCCGCGGCACGACGCTTGAGATCGTCCAGAAGTAGCTATATGAAGAACACTACCTACAACGCACAGGGCAAGAAGGCGGGAGAGATCTCGCTTCCGGAGTCCGTCTTCGGCGTCTCCTGGAACGGCGACCTTGTCCATCAGGTGCTCACGGCGATCCGCGCCAACACGCGCGCCGGCACGGCCGACACCAAGGGCCGCGCCGAAGTGCGCGGCGGCGGCAAAAAGCCGTGGAAGCAGAAGGGCACCGGCCGCGCCCGTCAGGGTTCGTCCCGCAGCCCGATCTGGGTCGGCGGCGGCGTCGCGCACGGTCCGCTTGCCGAGAAGAACTACAAGCAGAAGGTGAACAAGAAGATGGCTCAGAAGGCTCTCGCTACGGCCCTTTCCGCAAAGGAGAAGGCAGGGGAGATCCTGTACGTCGAGTCGCTCGCGTTCAAGGCCCCGAAGACCGCCGAGGCTGCCGCCATGGTGCAGGCATTCGCCGGCGTGAAAGGCTTTGAGAAGCTTGCTCGCGCCCGCACCCCGAAGGCCATGCTTGTCATCCCGGCTGTCGACCGCGCGCTTTCCCAGAGTTTCCGCAACATCCCGCAGGTCGAGGTCGGCCTCGCCAAGGACCTCAACACGCTCGATGTGCTCAATCACCAGTACGTGATCATGGTCGACGCAGCAGCTGGCGTGGCATCGCTTGAGAAGCGTCTCGCGTACTCCAAGAAGTAATCTATGACGATCCTCAAGAATCCCCGTATCACCGAGAAGGCCGCAGGCCTCTCCGCACAGCGCTGCTATAGCTTCGACGTCGCTCCCAAGGCGACCAAGCAGGAGATCGCCAAGGCGATCAAGGCGCAGTACAAGGTCGAGCCACTCGCTGTCCGCACGGTGACCATCCCGACCAAGAAAGTCATGCCCCGCACCCGCAAGGGCAAGATCGGCACGTCCGGCGGCGGCAAGAAGGCCTACGTGTATCTTAAGAAGGGCGATACGATCGAAGTACTGTAATGAAATCCTACAAACCCACATCTCCGTCCCGCCGCCAGATGACGACCGTCACCTACCGCGGAGTCATCACGCACACCGAGCCGCACAAGCCTCTCACCAAGGGCGGCAAGCGCGACATGGGCCGCAACAGCCAGGGCCGCATCACCGTGCGCCACAAGGGCGGCGGCAACAAGAAGCTCTACCGCGACGTGGACTTCATGTTCGACAAGAAGGACATCCCGGGCAAGGTCGTCTCCGTCGAGTACGATCCGTTCCGCACGTCCTTCATCTCGCTCGTGGCCTACAAGGACGGCGAGAAGCGCTACATGCTCACGCCCAAGTCCGTGCGCCCGGGCCAGACGTTCGTCGTCTCCGAGACGGCCGACCTCGTCACGCCGAACCGCCTTCCGCTCTCCAAGATTCCGGTCGGCATGTTCGTCTACAACGTCGAGCTCAAGCCGCAGGGCGGCGCCAAGCTCGTCCGCTCCGCGGGCAACTTCGGCCAGGTGATCGCCAACGCCGACGGCTACACGCTCATCAAGCTCCCGTCGAGCGAGGTCCGCAAGGTCTCCGAGAAGTGCTGGGCCACGATTGGCGAGGTCTCCAACGAGGAGCACCACCTCGTGAACGTCGGCAAGGCCGGCCGCTCGCGCCACAAGGGCATCCGCCCGACGGTCCGCGGCACGGCCATGAACCCGGTCGACCACCCGTACGGCGGCGGCGAAGGCCGCCAGGGCCGCGGCACGCGCCGCCCCAAGACCATGTGGGGCAAGGTCACCGGCGGACGCAAGACCCGCACGCCGAAGAAGTACTCCAACCACCTCATCGTCTCTCGTCGCTCGACCGGCAAGAAGCGGAAAGGATAGTATTTGTCCTGCGTGTATTGAAAAAGCGCCCTCGTAGGGGCGCTTTTTTGCTGTTAGTTTCTCATATAATCGTGTGCCTGTATACCTCTATGCCGAATTCATATCTCAGAATGCACATGAGAAGATTTTGGTGCTTTTCGGAAACCGCTTGACCTGAAAGGGATTTCGCGACATCCGCATACAAATGTGTTTCGCAAAATGATTTAAAGTCTGCAGCCAGCAGCTCCAGACTTTTTTCTTTGCGTATGTTCGCCAGAATGTGGGCATGCATCGTTGCCATAAAATCATCTGCATATTTACTGACAATGGATTGCATGCAGGATTCATTTTGCTTCAGGCCTATGCCCAGCTGGCTGCGCATGTGTGCAGCGGCAACTGCCACTGCTGTCACATCGGTCATTCGGAAGTAGTATTTGTCGTACCACCCGAAAGCGAATATGCCGACCAGCTTGTATGGGGCGCCCTGAAAGAGAGAGGTGGCATAGTGGTCCAGTCTTCCAACGAGGGATCTTTGCGCGAATTGGGGTATTTCTAACTCTGTCATAGAATAACGTTTTGCGTTTACATTACCATAATCCCTGGATCTGACAAGGATGGGCGGGGCGGGCGAAGCCCGCCCCGCCGCCGCCCAGCGGACATTTGACATTCTCCGTGTTTTTGCTAGTATGTCTTGCGTTGGCTTTCTCGCCAGCTTTTTAATTACCGTATGACACGATCGCTCAAAAAAGGCCCGTACGTAGACGAGCGCCTCATGAAGAAGATAGAAGGCAAGGAGCCGGGCAAGACTGCCATGATCAAGACGTGGTCCCGCGCCTGCCAGATCGCCCCGGAAATGGTCGGGTTCACCTTTGGCGTGCACAACGGCAAGAGCCACATCGAGGTCATCGTGACCGAAGACATGGTGGGCCACCGCCTCGGCGAATTTTCCCCGACCCGCACGTTCCGCAAGCACGGCGGCAAGATGCAGAAGGAGCTCGAGCAGAAGCAGAAGGAAGGCGAGATCGCGGCCGCCAAGGCAGCCAAGGACTCCGGCGACGCCAAGAAGAAATAATCCCGCCATTTTGAAGCCATGAAAGCCTATCTCAAAAACTACCGCCAAGCTCCCCGCAAAGTCCGCCTTGTCGCGGATCTGATCAAGGGCAAGCAGGTAGCTCGCGCCGAGCTCGAGCTCAAACACCTCGCCAAGCGCGCCGCTCTCCCGATGGAGAAGCTGCTTGCTTCGGCCGTCGCCAATGCGAAGGTCGCCGGCGCAGATGCCGAGAATCTCATAGTCAAGGACGTCATGGTGGACAAGGGCATCGTGCTCAAGCGCCACATGCCGCGCGCCTTCGGCCGCGCCGCCTCGATCCACAAGCACGCGAGCCATGTGACCATCCTCCTTGCCGAGAAGGCAGCGAAGAAGGCTGCAGCTCCGGCAAAGGCAGAGAAGGCTCCCGCCAAGAAAGCGGCAGCGAAGAAGACCGTTACCAAGAAGGCCCCCACGGCAGCCAAGGAGTAATATATGTCGAAAGTCGTCCATCCCTATGCGCATCGCCTCGTCATCCTCCGCGACTGGAAGTCGCGCTGGTTCGCCGGCCCCAAGAAGTACAAGGAGTACCTCAAGGGCGATGTGCTCGTCCGTGAGTACCTCGAGAAGCGCATGCGCGGCCAGTACGTCTCGTCCATCGAGATGGAGCGCTCGCCGAAGAGCACCCGTTTCATCATCCGCACGTCCCGCCCGGGGATGGTCATCGGCCGTTCCGGCGAAGGCTCCGGCAAGCTCAAGAACGACATTGTTTCCTTCATGAAGAAGCAGGGCATTCCGGTTCCGGAAGAGCTCAAGCTCGATATCGTCGAGGTCCCGAATCCTGATGCGGACGCCCGCATCGTTGCCTACTCCGTGGCCGAAGCGCTCGAGAAGCGCCTTCCGTTCCGCCGCGTCATGAAGCAGGCAGTCGAGCGCGTGATCGCGACCCGCGGCGTCGAGGGCGTGAAGATCGTCCTCTCCGGCCGCCTCGGCGGCGCCGAGATCGCTCGCATCGAAGAGCAGAAGCGCGGTTCCATCCCGCTGCAGACCTTCCGCGCGGACGTGGACTATGCCCGCGAGCGTGCCCACATGACCTACGGCCACATCGGCATTAAGGTCTGGATCTACCGCGGCGAGGTCTTCAACGAGAAGGAGGCCCCCAAGAAGTAACCCATGCTTTTCCCCAAGAAAGTAAAACATCGTAAGTGGCACACTGACCGCAAGGACATGTCTCAGGCCAAGCCCGACACGCGCGGCATCACGCTCGCGTACGGCTCCTTCGGCCTCAAGGCAGCGACGGCAGGCCGCATCCGTTCTAACCAGCTCGAGGCTGCCCGCAAGGCCATGGCCCGCCAGATGACGAAGACCGGCAAGTCCTGGATCCGCATCTTCCCGGACCGTCCGTACACGGCAAAGCCGGCAGAGGTGGGCATGGGCAAGGGCAAGGGCGATCCGCAGGGCTTCTGCGCGGAGATCCGGCCCGGCCGCGTGATCTTCGAGCTCGACGGCATGGACGAGAAAACCGCCCGCGAGGCGCTCCGCAAGGCGGGCACCAAGCTCCCGGTCAAGACGCGCATCGTCTCGCGCGCATAACACAGCTATATGGCAACCAAGAAAACCACAACCGAAGCTCCCCAGAAGAAAGGCACCGTGCTCTCCGGCGTCGTCGTCAAGGCGGCGATGCAGAAGACCGTGACTGTCGCCGTGACCCGCTACGTGAAGCACCCGAAGTACCAGAAGTACCAGAAGCTCACGAAGAAGTACAAGGTCCATGACGAGCAGGGCCGCGCCAAGGTGGGCCAGTCGGTCAAGATCGTCGAGACCCGCCCTATTTCCAAGGACAAGCGCTTCGCCCTCGCCGCCTAGCCAGTTTTGAAGTAATCGTATGATCCAGCCTCAGTCCATCGTGAAGATCGCAGACAACGCCGGCGGCAAGATCGGCCGCGTGTTCAAAGTGCTCGGCTCGTCCAAGCGCCGCTACGCGCAGATCGGCGACCTCGTCGTGATCTCCGTGCAGATCGCCGAGCCCCGCAAGGGCGTGAAGAAGAAGGGCGTTCACCGCGCCGTCGTCGTCCGCCAGCGCGAACCGATGCGCCGCCGCGACGGTTCCTACATCTCCTTCGATGACAACGCCGTCGTTCTCGTGGGCACGGGCAAGCAGAAGTTCGAGCCGGTCGCCGGCCGCATCTTCGGCCCGATCCCGCGCGAGCTCGGCGAGCGCGGCTACCAGAAGATCATCTCGCTCGCGCCGGAGGTCATTTAATACACTGCCATGAACATCAAGAAAGGAGACAACGTCATAGTGACCAAAGGCAAGGATGCCGGCAAGAAAGGCAAGATCCTCGCCGTATTCCCGGCCGAGAACCGCGTCCTCGTGGAGGGCTTGAACATGAAGAAGCGCCACGTGCGCGCCAAGCAGAAGGGTACCAAGGGCCAGATCGTCGACATGCCGCACCCGATCGCCCGCGCGAATGTCTCGCTCGTCGATCCCAAGTCGGGCAAGCCGACCCGTGTCGGCGCCAAGGATGTGAACGGCAAAAAGGTCCGCATCGCCAAGAAGAGCGGACAGGAAGTCTAAGGTTTTTATAAGCTAGCAAGGTACCAGGTGAAGGCGCGTCCTTCGACCTGAATCCTCCAAACATATGACCGTAAAAGAAAAAGCACAGAAATCGTACGAGGTCCTCAGGGGCACGTTCGGCTACACGAATGTGAATGCCGCGCCGAAGCTCATGAAGGTTGTCGTCTCCAGCGGCACGGGCGGCGCCATGAAGCGCGACCCGAAGCGCAACGAGCTCGTCGCCGACCGCCTCGCCAAGATCACCGGCCAGAAGCCGGCGCTCCGCGGCGCGAAGCAGTCCATCGCAAGCTTCAAGATCCGCCAGGGCGACCCGGTGGGCCTCTCGGTCACGCTCCGCGGCCCGCGCATGTACGCCTTCCTCGAAAAGTTCCTGAACATCGCAGTCCCGCGCACCAAAGACTTCCGCGGTTACAATCGCACCGCCGTGGACGCCATCGGCAACCTGACGCTCGGCATCAAGGAGCACACGATCTTCCCGGAGACCGCGGACGAGGACATCAAGGACGTTTTCGGCCTTTCGGTCGCCATCGTCTCCTCGGCCAAGACTCAGGCGGAAGGAAAGGTATTCTTCGAGCTCATCGGCGTGCCGTTCAAGAAGGACTAGTTTTTTCGAAATATCGCACAAATAGCAAGAGCCGCGCCCTTCGGGCGCGGCTCTTGCTATTTTCGGGCTTAAATCGTAGTGTTTGGAAAAATCGTTAACTAATTAAAAACTGAAATTATGGTTATGAGCATTCTGATAGGGGCAGCGATATGTCTCGTCGTATTCTTAATTGCCCGCAATTTGTATTGGAAACATGCGGTATCTAAAACGGAGGCAGGAGTAGACTTGAACAGCAGTTTTTCCTGCATGGAGAGAGCAGATGCGTACAGCTTCTCCGGCTGGACTTCTCTCTTCCTGCTCGGAGGGCGCATATGTGAACGCCGTGATTCGATCGTCGCGAATTGTGCCGGACGGATAGTCGGTGAAATGCGACAGAATGTGGCGTTCCGGCTGGTCATCCCTGCCGAAATGATATGGGGCTATTATGAACGGTCCGCGCGCCGGATGTCTGTCAGCACGACCGCGCTTTTCCAAGCAGAGCTGCAATCTGCGTTCCACGCCTTCACGCAGGACATTGCCGGACGGGATGCGCTCAAAAAGCTCGAGGGCGAATACAACGGCGAAAGCGATCCTCTGCGCAAGCTGGAAGAGTCGTGCGACGCCCTCGACCTCATCGTTGAAATATTGGGAAAAGGCAAGGCACATACGGGCACCGTCTATTTGCAGAATTTGGCGGCCGCCCACTATAATCGTCTCTTTACCGAGATGGAGCTTGCATTCAAGCCAAATGAGCCGGTCTCTCCGCTGGAGTTTGCCGATTTCCTGAACGACCTGATGTATATTTCCGACTATGAGGAGGAAGAAGCGAGGGCCTTAACGGAAGAAGCCATGAGGAACATAGTGGAGCTTGCACGGCGCGTCGAGATGCCGGTCATGGCATCCTGATCAACCCAGTGCATTTTAAACCGCGCGGATCCGCGCGGTTTTTTGCTGGGATTTTTTTGCCCGGCTGTGCTAGTGTAGGGGATATGCAGCCGGGCAAGATCGTCATATTTTGCGCGCCGTCGGGCGCGGGCAAGACCACTATCACGAAGCGCATGATGGCCCTGTTTCCGGAGCTCGCTTTCTCCATTAGCGCGACTAACCGCGAGCCGCGCGGCGCCGAGCGGGACGGCGTCGAATACCACTTCGTCTCCACGGAGGAATTCAAGCGCATGATCGGCGCCGGCGAGTTCGTGGAATGGGAAGAGGTGTATCCGGGCCGTTACTACGGCAGCCTGCACCGCGAGGTGGACCGTCTTGCCGCCCTCGGCAAGACGCCAGTCTTCGACATCGACGTGAAGGGCGCTTGGAATCTTAAGCAGCGCTACGGGGACCGCGCGCTCATGGTCTTCGTGTCCGCTCCGACCGAGACGATCGTCGCGCGTCTCAAATCGCGCGCGACCGACTCTCCCGAATCCATTCAGGTCCGCATCGATCGTTTTCCGGAGGAGATGACGTATGCAGACAAGGCCGACGTCGTGATCGAGAACATCGACCTTGAGAAAGCCGTGGCCGAAACGCAGGCCGTGCTCGAGAAATTCCTGCACACTGCGCCGGCTGCCGCATGATGCAGCCCGCATATACCGTTTGGAAGATGCTCGGCGAGACGCCGCTCGCGGCGCTCGAGCGCCTGCGCACACAGGAGGGGATACCTGCCGACGTGCCCATGACCTACGCCGGCCGGCTCGATCCGGCGGCAGAAGGACTACTGATCATACTCACAGGCGAGGAGTGCAAAAAGAAAGACGAGTACTCCGGCCGTGACAAGACGTACTTGGCCGAGATCCTGATCGGCGTGCGCACCGACAGCTTCGACATGCTCGGCATGCCCGCGCTCGGTCCTGTCGCGGGCGTGCAGCCTTCGCGTGCGGAGATAGATGCTTTTCTTGCGTCGTGGCTCGGCACGCGCCTGCAACAGTATCCGCCGTACTCCTCCAAGACCGTGGACGGCAAACAGCTGCACGAGTATGCCCGCACGGGCGAGGCCGTAGAACTCCCTGCGCACGACGTAACGCTCCATGCCTACGAAGACCTCGCGCTGGAGGAAGTCTCGCGTGACGATGTGCTCATGCGGGCGGGGGAGGTAGTGGCGGCCGTGTCCGGCGAGTTCCGTACGGCAGAGATCGCCGCGGCCTGGGCCGAGCTCGACCTGCCCGAGAAGCTGCCGCTGCTCTCCGTCACGCTCCGCACCGGCAGCGGCTTCTACGTGCGCCAGCTGGCCGAAGACCTCGGCCGCGCCCTCGGCACCGGCGCGTGCCTGTATTCGCTCGTGCGGACGGAGATCGGCGTGCGGTAGCTAGTTTGACACCTGCCGAAAATCTGCTAATATGGCTCCCGAGGCATCTTTAGCGTCTGACACGTCCGCGTTTCTCCTCGGCGCCCTTATTTCATAAGGCCGCGAAGGAATCACGCGCGATACGGTCCGGCCGGGCCTCTTTTTAACCAAGTATGGCAAAGACATCCACAAAATACCGCGCCACGCGCGACCCCAAGTTCTCCACCCGGTCGAAAAACCGCTGTTTCAAATGCGGCCGCGGCCGCGCATTCATGCGCGACTTCGGACTGTGCCGCATCTGCTTCCGCGAACTCGCGAACGAGGGCATGATCCCTGGCGTGCGCAAGTCGAGCTGGTAATCCCGTAACCTCAATCACTATGGATCCTGTATCAAACATGCTCAACGGAATGAAGAACGCGAACCGCGCGCTGCGCGAGAGCGTGATCGTTCCCCAGTCCAAGCTCTGCTTGGCCATTGCAGAGAAGCTTTCGAAGGAAGGCTTTGTCGGCGCGGTTGCCAAGAAGACGCGCCGAGGCCGCCCCGTGCTCGAGGTAGCGCTTGTCTCAGCCGACCGCACTCCGAAGATCACCGAGATCAACCGCATCTCCAAGCCGTCGCGCCGCATGTACGCCAGCGTGCATGATATCCGTCCCGTCAAGAACGGCCGCGGCCTGCTCGTCCTTTCGACTCCGAAAGGCATTCTTACCGATAAGGAAGCCCGCAAGGAACACGTCGGCGGCGAAGTGCTTTTCAGCATTTGGTAATCATATGTCACGCATAGCAAAAAATCCCATCCCGATCCCGGCGCAGACGGAAGTCTCGCTTGCCGGCGGCATCCTGACCGTGAAGGGCCCGAAGGGCACTCTGACGCGCCCGGTCAAGGACGACGTTGCCTTCGCCATCGAAGGCGGCACGGTCACGCTCTCCCCGAAGAACGAGAACGACATTTTCTCCCGCGCGCTCTGGGGTACTTACGCCTCGCACGTGAAGAACATGCTCGCCGGCGTCACGGGCGGCTACCAGAAGAAACTCATCCTCGAAGGCGTGGGATTCAAGAGCGAGGTCAAGGGCAAGGAGCTCGCGCTCGCTCTCGGCTTCTCGCACGGCGTGAACGTCCCGATCCCGGAGGGGATCGCGGTCACGGCCGAGAAGAATGTCATCACGATCAGCGGCATCGACAAGGAAGCCGTCGGCCAGTTCGCCGCTTCGGTCCGCGCTCTCAAGAAGCCGGAGCCGTACAAGGGCAAGGGCTTCCGTTATGACGGCGAGGTCATCCGCCGCAAGCAGGGCAAGAAGGCCGCGTAATCCAAGCAATCATATGAAAGCAACCAACGCAAAAACTGAAAAGCGCCTCCGCCTCAAGAAGAAGATCCGCATGCGCATCGCGGGCTCCGAGGCGCGTCCGCGCCTGGCCGTGTTCCGCTCGAACCGCTTCATCTACGCGCAGGCCATCGACGATGCCAAGCAGGTCACGGTCGCGAGCGCGAGCGACTCGTCCCAGAAGGGGACCAAGGCCGCCGGCGCCGAGTTCGTGGGCGCGGCGATCGCGAAAGCCCTCAAAGAGAAGGGTATTACCCAGGTTGTGTTTGACCGCGGCGGCTTCCGCTACGCCGGTCGCGTAAAGATCCTCGCCGACGCAGCGCGCGCAGCGGGCCTCACTTTCTAATCATATGCCTACTACAGCAACAAACACCAGACAGGGCTCGGGCGCGCCGCGCAGCGGAGGTTTCCGCGGCGGTTTCGGGGGACAGCGGGGCGGCGCGGGCAGCGGCCCGCGCGGTTCAGGTCCTCGCTCTGGCGGCCCGCGCCGCCCGGGCTTCGAGCGCGCCAAGCCCGAGTACGACCAGAAGATCCTGGCGATCCGCCGCGTGACCCGCGTGGTCTCGGGCGGCCGCCGCATGACTTTCTCTGTCGCACTCGCCATCGGCGACCGCAAGGGTATGGTCGGCCTCGGCACCGGCAAGGGCGTGGACACCGCGCTCGCCATCGGCAAGGCTCAGAAAGCAGCCAAGAAGAACATGCTCAAGCTTAAGCTCACCAAGACCCAGTCGCTCCCGCACGACCTCACGGCCAAGTTCGGCAGCGCCAAGGTCATGCTCATGCCGAATCGCGGCAAGGGCATCATCTCCGGCTCCGCGACCCGCGACATGCTCCTTCTGGCAGGCGTGAAGGACGTGACCACCAAGATCCTCTCTGGCTCCAAAAACAAGCTCAACAACGCCCGGGCGACCATGACCGCTTTTGCCGCGATTGGCTCGAAGGTCATGCATCACAAGGGCGAGAGTGATCGCGCAGCTCAGGCGGGCGCTTCCGTAAAGGAAGAAGCGCCGAAGGCAGCATAAGAAGTACGATATGCAGACACACGACGTCAAAAGAAATACTAAGCAGAAGAAGCACGTGCAACTCGGCCGCGGCGGACGCCACGGCAAGACCTCCGGCCGCGGCGGCAAAGGCTTGACGGCCCGCGCCGGCTACAAGCGCCGTCCGGCGCTTCGTGAGGCGATCAAGAAGATCCCGAAGCTCCGCGGCTACCGTTTCGCATCGCCGAACGCGGCACATGCTCCGGTCAATCTCTCTGCTCTCAACGCGCACTTTGCTGCGGGGGATACCGTCAATCCGGCCGTCCTCGCCGCGAAGGGTCTCGTCAAGAAGCAGGGCGGCCGCACCCCCCGCGTGAAGATCCTCGGCACCGGCTCGCTCATCAAGAAACTCACCATCACGGGCTGCCTCGCATCCGCTTCGGCCAAGGCCGCGGTCGAGAAGGCGGGCGGCACCATCGAAGCCTAGGCTTCACGACCATATGAACACCTTCTTCAGCAAGCTCAAGATCGTCTGGAAGGACCGTTCCCTCCGCAACAGGCTGCTCATCATGATCGGCCTGCTTGCGGCATTCCGCCTCCTTTCGGCTATCCCGGTCCCGGGCGTAGATTCGGCGCGTCTCGCGCAGTTCCTCTCGAACAATCAGTTCTTCGGCGTGCTCAACATCTTCTCGGGCGGCGGGCTCTCCACGCTTTCCATACTCATGCTCGGCGTGGGTCCGTACATCACTGCCTCGATCATCATGCAGCTTCTCGCCATGATGATCCCGCGCCTCAAGGCGCTCTCGCAGGAAGAGGGCGAGGCCGGCCGCCGGAAGTATGCGCAGTACTCGCGCCTGCTCGCCGTGCCGCTCGCCGCGCTTCAGGGCTTCAGCTTCCTCTTGCTCCTCCGCCAGCAGGGCATCTTCCCGGGCCTCACCCCGGCCGACTTCATACTCGGCATCATTGTCGCCATCGCGGGCTCCATGCTCCTGATGTGGATCGGCGAGGTCATGACCGAGTACGGCGTGTCCAACGGCGTCTCGATCATCATCTTTGCCGGCATCGTAGCCGCGCTTCCGAACCACATCGGCCAGGCGCTCTTCACGTTCGACATGGCTCAGATCCCGCAGTACGTTCTCTTCCTCGTGCTTGGCATCGCGCTCATCGTGGGCGTGGTCTACGTGAGTGAGGCAGAGCGCCCGGTCCCGGTGACCTACGCGCGCCAGGTGCGCGGCGGCACGACTGTAGGCGGCGTCTCGACATATCTCCCGTTGCGTGTGAACCAGGCCGGCGTGATTCCGATCATCTTCGCGCTCTCCATCCTGCTCGTTCCGCAGCTGCTCGGCAATCTGCTTGTTTCGTTCGCAAACGGCGGCATGCTGCTCTCGATCGGGCAAAAGCTTGCGAACTTCTCGCAGACCAGCCTGCTCTACAGCATTCTCTACTTCGTTTTCGTGTTCATGTTCACGTATTTCTACACGGCCGTGACCTTCGATCCGAAGCAGATGGCCGAGAACCTCCAGAAGGGCGGTGCATTCATTCCGGGCATCCGTCCGGGCCAGGCGACCGAGCAGTATCTTGGCAACGTCGTGTCGCGCATCACGCTCGTCGGCGCGCTCTTCCTCGGCATCATCGCCGTCCTGCCGCTTGCGGTGCGCGCGGCCACCGGTATCACGTCGCTCGCCCTAGGCGGCACGGCGCTGCTCATCGTAGTCTCCGTGATCCTCGACCTCATCAAGAAGATCGACGCCCAGATCTCCATGCACGAGTATTAGGAAAAAGGCCCCGCCGTCAGGCGGGGCCTTTTTCAAGAGGACATGGTATATTCAGTAACGCATATGCAACCAAAGACATACATATTTTTCGGGAACGTGGGGGCCGGCAAGGGAACGCAGGTCGACCTCCTCCAGAAGGTGCTCGAGGCAAAAGGCCAGCATGTCATCCATGTTTCGCCGGGCGCCGAATACCGTAAGATCATCGCCAGCGGCAGCCATACGGGCAGCCTCGTCCGCGAAGTCTTCGACCGCGGCTCGCTCCTTCCCGAGTTCCTGACCACGGGCGTATTCGTTGGGACATTCATCGGCGACCTGCGCGCGGACACATGTCTGATCACGGACGGCTTTCCCCGCAGCGAGGTGCAGTCGGCCATCGTGCTTTCGACGCTTGAGTTCTACAAGCGCCCGCTTGCCGAGATCGTCTACATCGAAGTCACCAAGGAAGAGGCGGTACGCCGCATGAAGCTCCGCGCCCGCTCCGACGACACCGACGAGAGCATCGCGGCCCGCTTCTCGGTCTACGAGACCAGCGTGCTCCCGGCCATGCACTATCTTGCCGAGCGCGGCTGCGTCCTGCACACGATCAATGGCGAGCAGTCCATGGAGGCTGTGCATGCTGATATCCTGCGGGCGATCGGGGAGTAATTTTTCAAGAAGGATGGCGATCATCATCAAAACGCCGGAAGAAATAGCGAAGCTGCGCGAGGGCGGGAAGCGCCTAGGCATGCTGCTTGCCGAGGTGGCGGAGCGCGCGCTGCCGGGCGTCTCGGCGCTCGAGCTCGACGCGTTCGCGCAGCAGCGTATCCGCGAACTCGGCGACGAGGCGGCGTTCTTGGGTTACAAGCCTGCCGGCCACCGCACGGCGTATCCGGCCGCGCTCATCGTCTCGGTGAATGCCGAGGTCGTGCATGGCATCCCGACGGCCGCCAAGATCCTCAAGGAAGGCGATGTCGTATCGCTCGACCTCGGACTCAAGCACAAAGGGCTTTTCACCGATCATGCCGTCACAGTGGCTGTCGGCCCAGTTTCGAAGGAGCGGCAGAAACTCATGCAGGTCGCGCGGGAGGCGCTCTATCAGGGCATCGAGGCCGTGCGTCCCGGGGGCCGCGTGGGCGACATCGGCCACGCGATCGAATCGTATGTGAAGAAAGAAGGGAAGTACGGCATCGTGCGCGTGCTCTCCGGGCACGGCGTGGGGCGGCATATCCACGAGGACCCGTTCGTGCCGAATTACGGCAAAAAGGGCAGCGGCGAGAAGCTCGCGCCCGGCATGGTGATCGCCATCGAGCCCATGCTCACGCTTGGATCGGAAGATGTGGTCGAAGGCCGCGACGGCTATACGCTCAAAACGGCCGACGGCTCCTGCGCGGCGCATTTCGAGCATACTGTGCTCGTGACCGAGACCGGCTTCGAGATACTGACGGAGGCCTAAAGGGGAGATTCAAAAACTTCCTTCGGATCGAAACGGCGCACAAGGAGCGTCGTTTTTTCGTCCGCGCCTTGGCCGTCCACGGCAAGGCCGAGCAGCGTGGTCTCGCCCGTCTTTCGGTCCACGAGCCTCGCCGCCTCGAGAATGCTCGCAGCCTTGCCATGCTTGCCGGCCAGGCGGTGCCGCTCGGCTTGATTGAAAAGATATTCGAGCGCCTCGAGCGCGGAGACATCCTTGAGCGCCTCGGCGATCTTGGGCGCGTTGCCCATCTCGATGTGCAGCTCCGCCGCATGCAGCGCGTTGCGCCTACGGATGGCGGCGCGGTCTTCGCGGGGCATGAGTGTCTTCATGTGATACAGTATACTATACAGACGTATGGAATCATTCGAGCCCAAGGACATGCCGCAGTTCGCTTCGCCGGAGGAAGAGGTGGCGTATCTGCGCGAGGCGCTCGCGCACAAGGAGCGCGCTCTCGCCGGAACAGGAACAGAGGCTGCCCGCGAGCAGCTTGCGCGCGAGACCATCCAATCGTACCGCGAAATGCCCACCGATGCCGTGCTGCATCCCGCCCATCAGATGCCCGCCGCCGAGCAGGAAGCGCTCGTCCTGCGCCTGTCGCCCGAGCCGCACGACGCCGTGATGGAAGAGCTGCTCGGCGTGCTGCAGGAGCGGGGGATCAAGAACGCGCTCAACCTGGCCGAGAGCATGCGCGACCCGCACGTGGACGACGACTTCCACCGATTCCTCGTGCAGTACTTGCAGGCGACCGGTTTCGTGCCGGGGCTCAAGGAGTCGAATCCGCTCTACCGCGCACTGAAGATGAGGCTCTTTGAGGTCGCGCTACCGGAACCAGAGCCGGGCAAAGAGAAGGGTTTGCGCGAGCTGCTTTCCATGATGGAGCAGTTTTACGCCGGCATGCACTCCGTGGGCTACGGCCGCGAAAATTTCGACAAGACGCACTTCACGCTCGAGATCGCGCTCGCGAACCAGGGCGAGCAATTTGTCGTGTACGCCGCCGTGCCCGACGGCAAGGCAGACCTCTTCGAGAAGCAGCTCCTCGCGGTGCAGCCCGATGCCAAACTCACTGAGGTCACCGACGACTACAACGTCTTCGCCGAAGGCCGCGAGACGGCGGCTGCGTCATATGCACGTTTCTCGAACGAGGATGTGTTTCCGATCAAGACCTACGAATCCTTCGATCATGACCCGATGAACGCGATCCTTGGCGCCTTTGCCAAACTCAAGGCGACCGGCGAGGGCGCGGCCATCCAATTCGTGCTCAAGCCGGAGGACGACGAGGCCACGCGCCGCATTCAGCGCGTGCTCGACGACGTGAAGTCGGGCTATTCCGTAAAGCTCGCGCGCAGCGTCGGGCGGCAGATCGGGGCGGAGTTTCTTAAGGTCGGCGCGCAGCTTCTGACCGGGAAGGACCAGGGCAGCATTGCCTCGAAGAAGCCGGACGAGAAGGCGATCGAGCACATAGCCGAGAAACTCAAGAGTACGCTCGTTGCGGCGAATATCCGTATTGTCGCTTCCGGCGAGACCTATGAACGCTCCCGAGCCATATTGTCGGAGATCGAGTCGGCGTTCAATCAGTTCACGGAGGCGGGGAGGAACGGATTCGATTGGCGCCGCGCCGAAGGTGCGGCGCAGGCCGAGCTTCTGCACGAGTTCTCGTACCGCCTCTTCAGCGACGCTCAGAGCCTGCCGCTCAATCTCAAGGAACTCTCCACCATATTCCATTTCCCGTACGGCATTGCCAAGATCGCCCAGCTCAAGCAGGCCAAGGCCGCCGTCGCCCCGCTGCCGCAGGAGCTCTCCGCCGCCGCGCAGGCCGGACAGGGCATCCTGCTCGGCCACAACGAGTACCGCGGCGAGCGCAAGGAAGTCCGCATGTCGCGCGAGGACCGCATGCGCCATTTCTACGTCATCGGCCAGACCGGCACCGGTAAGACGGTGTTCCTCAAGAACATGATCATCCAGGACATCAAGAACGGCGACGGCTGCTGCTTCATCGATCCGCACGGCACCGACATCCAGGACATCCTTGCCAACATTCCGCGCGAGCGTCTGGACGACGTGATCTATTTCGACCCGGCGCACACCGCCCGCCCCATGGGCCTGAACATGCTCGAGTACGACGCGCGCTTCCCGGAGCAGAAGACCTTCGTCGTGAACGAGCTGCTCGCGATCTTCAACAAGCTTTTCGACATGAAGACCGCCGGCGGTCCGGCATTCGAGCAATATTTCCGCAACGCCTCACTGCTCGTCATGGAAGACCCGGCTTCGGGCAGCACGCTGCTGGAGATCGGGCGCGTGCTCGCAGACAAGAGCTTCCGCGACATGAAGCTTTCGCGCTGCAAGAATCCGATCATCAGGCAGTTCTGGGAGAACGCCGAGAAGACCACGGGCGAGCAGTCGCTCGCCAACTTCGTGCCGTATGTGACCAACAAGTTCGACGTCTTCGTCTCCAACGACATCATGCGCCCGGTCATCGCGCAGCAGGAGAGTGTGTTCAACTTCCGCAAGATCATGGACGAAAAGAAGATCCTGCTCGTGAACCTGGCCAAAGGCCGCCTCGGCGACATCAATGCGAACCTCATCGGCCTGATCCTCGTGGGCAAGATCCAGATGGCGGCGCTCTCGCGCGTGGACATGGCCGGCCAGCCTATGAATGACTTCTATCTTTATATCGACGAGTTCCAGAACGTGACCACGCCCTCGATCTCCTCGATCCTTTCCGAGGCCCGCAAATATCGGCTCTCGCTCACGGTAGCGCACCAGTACGTGGAACAGCTCGACGAGGACATTCGCAATGCCGTCTTCGGCAACGTCGGCTCGATGGCGATCCACCGCGTCTCGCCGGAGAATGCCGAGACATTCGCCAAGCAGCTCGAGCCGTCGTTCACCGCGCAGGACATCATCAAGCTTGAGAATTTGAACTGCTACATCAAGATGCTCGCCGGCGGCATGCCCGTGAAGCCCTTCAACAGCCACACGCCCTTCCCGCCGCGCGGCAACCAGGACGCAGTGGAGAAGATCAAGCAGCTCTCGTACCTCAAGTACGGCCGCGAGCGGGAGGAGGTGGAGGAGGAGATCATGGCAAGATACCGCGCGGGGCAGTAACTGATCAGTATGCCTGCACAGAAGATATCGCTCGAAAAGGCCAAGCAGGACAAGTTGTTCTATTTTGTCGCGAATGTCGTGGTATGCCGTGAAAGCGACGGGCGCTGTCTCATACTCAAGCGCGACGAGCGGGAGGCTGTACATCCGGGCAAGTACGGAGTCATAGGCGGCAAACTCGAATGGGCCGATCTGCCCGTTGGCAATCCGACCCGCGTGAACGGCGACGTGCTGGATTTCCAAGATGCGCTCGAGCGACTGCTTGTCCGCGAGGCGAAGGAGGAGGCTGGCATTGAAATCGGTTCGCGGCTCGCCTATGTCAACAGTGTCGCGTACGTTCGTCCTGACGGCGTTCCGGTGATAATGCTGAAGTTCGCCGCCGCATATGCGGGCGGTGAGGTGGTGCTCGAGAAGGGCGCGTTCACCGACCATGCTTGGGCGGATGCGGAAGAAGTGAAAGATTATCCGTGCATAGAAGGGATCCCGGAAGAGGTCGCTGAGGCGATCCGGCTCATACGGCCGGCCGTTTGAAAAAATGATTTTTTCTGCTAGTATGGGCGCACTAACAGATAATTTTTAAGCAACTATCCTCTATGGAACGCACGCTCATCATATTCAAGCCGGACGCCGTGCAGCGCGGCATCGTCGGCGAGATTCTCACGCGCTTCGAGAAAGCCGGCCTCAAGATCGTCGGTGCGAAGATGCTCAAGCCCACGTACGACCAGTTCTACCACCATTACGAGAATATCGGCAAAGTGATGACCCGCCGCGGCAAGGAGGTTTTCGACATGACCCTTTCCATGATGGACAACGGCCCGGTCATCGCAGCCGTGCTCGAAGGCGTCGAAGCCGCGGCGCTCGTGCGCAAGATGGTCGGCGCGACCGAGCCGAAATCGGCGCTCCCGGGCACGATCCGCGGCGACTACTCGCACATGAGCTACTCGCACGCCGATGAGAACAAAGTCGGCATCCCGAACCTCATCCATGCCTCCGGCGACGCTTCCGAGGCAAAGGAGGAGATTGCTCATTGGTTCAGCGAGGCGGAGCTGTACGACTATGAGACGGCTCATAGTCATTTCACGCAGCCGCGCAGGAAATAATCTGTGCTCTAGCGCGAAAAATCCC
>CAYMVF010000010.1:0-16710 GCA_964394045.1 uncultured Candidatus Saccharibacteria bacterium
GCCGCTACGAGCAAGGGCTTCAACCGTTGCTTCTTCGACGTAACTTTTCGGGCGATCATTTCGAGGGGTAACAGATTGGAGCTTAATCTTGCCTCGGCTCGACACCTCAAGCGCAAGCAGAATATCGACAATCTCACTCGTTGAGTAGCACATATTATTGTAATCCTGCTGACGAAAATCATTCTCGTCGATCCTGATCGTGTTCGATTTCAGCTCCGCATATTTGCGTTCGATCAGATCAAGCATGATCCGTTTTCCCAACTCTAGTTTTTTCATACGCTGTAAGGAATTATAGCAGTTTTATAGCTCACAAAAAGCCAATGTGCTAACATAGAATTACAACTTAATCAGTAGCCTAAATCGGCGAGCAATCGACGACATGGTGAAATTAACCCGATGAAAGCAAAGAACTCCTAGTCCGAGTTCGCCTTTCATCGGGTCATAGCGGGAAACTGCTATGGGTAGTCTCATTCGTGAGCTATCGCGGGCTAGGAGCTTTTTGCTACCTAGCTCTAACCCAAAGAGCTTATGCAAAATAAAAATCTAATCAAAATTGTAGCCGCAGTGCTCGTTATCGGCTTCGCCTTCTATTGGTTCCAAGTGCGGCCGAGCAACGCGAAAAAGAACTGTATCGCCGAACTTAACAATGCCAATCTCGGATCCTCCTATGTTCAAGGAAAATATAAAACCTGTCTAGCAAAGTATGGACTATAATAAAAATATGGAGCAAACTCCGAAATGGAAAACTGATACACCTGAAACGAGATTTCATTTCGCGAAACGTTTGATCGCTTGGCTGATCCGGATCGGACAGATCAAAGGGAAAATGCCGACGGATCAAGAGATTCGAGAAGAGCTTAAAAAGCGCTAAAACTCTTGGGGTGCTTTGGGGAATGTGGGTACTTGTCATCTTCCGATTTTGCCAAAAAGTTGCCATTTCGAGACTATTACGATAGCGTATAAACACATGGACACCGAAAAACTTTTTCGCATATTAAAAGACTTCCTCAAAGACGAAGAAACTCTCGGTCTTCAGGCAAAAATCGAGGCCATAAAGAGCAGTTTGGGCTCAAACAATCTCGACGGTCTTAACAATGCTACAACGCAGATCAACGCTCTTATCGAGGAGGTTCGTACTGCTTCCGTTTCCTATACCTTTTCTCAAACTGAAGAGAAAATCTTACAAAAACTAGGTGGCGTCACCTTCTTCGGATTCGGGTTGATCAATGAACTTCAGTCTATATTAAGAAGCAATAATTTCGATATGCTTTCACGTTTGAACACCTTTTGGCAAAGCAGAAACGACTTTATCATCAGGACGCAAAGGCTCGCTAGTGCATTTGCCGACAATAGTATTTCAGAATATCGCCCCAACGATAGCGAGATTGCGATCATACTTCCGAATGCGCTCGAAGATGCCGTGAGTGTATCAAAGAAGATCCGAGAGTTTCAGCTCCTGATCGAAAGAATCCAAGAGCTTGTTGGAACACAGGAACGTGGCGTCAAAATTAACCGCGTCAGCACCGGAAGCTTGGAGTTCTTTACTTCGCAACCGGTAGAAGTTGTCATGGTCGTCACAACTATTCTCGCGAACATTTCACAGATATGGGATAAGATCGCTCACTTCAAAAAGAAGATTTCAGAAACGAGCGATGACACTCATCTCTCACCAAAAGCAAAAAAGGAAATCAAAAAAACAATAAACGACAGTATTGCCGAGGTTAAAAAAGAAATCGAGGAAAAAATCCCTGAAGAGCTGATTGCTAAATACGCGGCGGAACAAATCGATACCGCCAGAAAGAACGAAATTAGAAATGATCTTCGTGTCAGGGTGAAGGCGGTCTTTGCTTGGTTCGAGCTGGACGTGCAACTCGATGTAATTCCGGTGCGAGCGGCTCCATTACCTGAAACGACAGAACAACAAAATCAGCAACAACAAGCAGTTGTAACCGAAATGAGAAAACTCAACCAAACTTTGAGGGATTTCTACCAACTACCGGCGAATGAAAGAAAGTTACCTTTTCAGCTAGGTAATGGTACTGAAGCACCGGAGGTTGAAGCTGAAGAAGTGGTTACTGAAGTAGAAAATACCGGTGTGTAGCAATTTACAGAATGTCACCCTTTGTCAAAACCTATGATCCCAAAGAAAATCACCGAAATAGCACTCCTCGATATTCAAGATCTCATTGATTCTGGAGTAGAAGAGAGCCGAACAATCGAATACAAAAGAGAAATAAAAATCAGCACGGATTCAGAGAAGAAGGAGTTTCTCGCCGACGTCTCTTCCTTTGCCAATACCAATGGTGGTGACATCATTTTTGGCATAGACGCGACCGGTGGTGTACCAACCACGCTAACCCCTATTGTCATTGCCGATCTCGACGCCCAAAAGTTGCAGATCGAAAGCATGATCCGTACCGGAATCAATCCGAGAATCACCTTCACAATTCAATCGATTGAAGCAGGAGCGCCTAATGAATACATTATCGTAATCCGAGTTGGCGAAAGTTGGAACAAACCTCATCGGGTTACTCATTCGGGAAGTAATCGTTTTTGCGCTCGGAACTCTGCCGGTAAATATGATCTCGACGTCACGGAACTACGACAAGCCTTCACGTTATCCGACGGAATCGAAAAGAGAATGCAGGATTTCCGAACGGAAAGACTGATCGCACTCGAAACAGAACAGACCTTCCTTCCTTTGAGATCGAAAAACCTGATCGTTCTTCATCTTTTCCCTCTTGAGAGCTTCTCGTCACGAATCAACTTGGATAGAGATTTACTTCTTTCTCTTGAAAGCGAAACTGAATTGTTTCGCCCAATGCATACCGATAATTGGAATACTTCAAGGATCAATCTTGAGGGCGCTTTTTCAGCCGCAGGGGCAAGCGCGGCAAATCCAACAATGCGTTCTTATGTTCAGCTTTTCCGAAATGGAGCAGTTGAACTTGTCGAGAGTTCAATCCTTGATAGAGAAGGCTCTCGTTTTATTCCACACTCACTATATGAAAAGGAGGTTATCGACGGATTCAAAAAAGGAATCGCTATTTTGAAAAAAGTAGGCATTAACGCTCCTGTTCTACTCTCCCTGTCTTTGCTTAATGTAAAAGGATTAACGATGAGTGAAAATAGACAGAGTGGCCGAGTACGCAGAGATAATGAAACTCCTATCAAACAAAAGGATCTCATTCTCCCTTCGGTAATGCTCAATGAATACGACGAATCAGTTGAGCGTCTCCTACAGCCGGTACTCGATCTTGTATGGAACGCTTGTAGCTTGAGGAAGTCAGAGAATTACGATGATCAAGGAAACTTCTTGATACTACGATGACGAAGTTGGATCAGGATTTGGTCGGCTTTCATGCCGAGCTACATAATTATATTGATGAAAAATTGGCTAACGCCGATAGTGCAACCCCCACGCAACTTTTTTGGGGATTTGTTCTTTGTAAAACAATAAAAACCCAACGATCAATAATTCTATTATGCCAAAATGGTCTTGGGCAAGACGCCTTTATGCTCGAACGTACTCTGTTTGAGCTTATGGTAATTTCGTTGTATATAGATTTGGACAAGACCGGAGAACGGCTCGATCGATACATGGCTTATGATCATGTTACAAGAAAGAAATTATACAATTACGTTGGAATGCGAGAGGAACTACTAAAAGATCCGAGAGCTACTCCTGAAGTTTTTAAAACAATAGAAGAAAATTATAAAGAAGCAACAGATCAGTACGATTATAAAGGTCTTGCGTGGTCAGATAAAACGATCGAGGAAATGGCAAGAGAAATCAATCGTTGGGAAGCATATAAAACTGTATATAAACTTCAATGCATTCTTGGTCATTCAGAGGCAAGGAGTATAAACGAATATGTAAAAGAAGAAGACGGGGTACTTGTTCTCGATTGTAGTCCTAATGAAAATTATATAACCCAATCTCTGGTATCAACCTTCGATTTTACATATCATATTTTTCTCGGAGCTTCGGAGAACTTTAATTGGGACACCGCTAAATTGAACGTGCTTGAAGCGAAATATCTGAACGTTGTCGCGTCTACGAAACCAAATCCCGAAGCTCTTGTAACGCAAGGGACGGGAACGGATATTCCGTAACCCAATCAATCGTTCGAAAGTCGTCCTTCAGAGCGCACAAAGTAATCACAGCAGTTCCGGCTCCGGTTCGAGCAGTATGCCGAAGCGGTCTTGCACTGCGCCAGTGATGGCGGCAATAGCCATGGCGAGATCGGCGCGGGTTGCGCCGCCCGTATTCACGAGCACGAGGGCGTTGTGTTCGTAAGTGGCTATCGGGCCGAACGACTTCCCTTTCAGGCCGGCGCGCTCGATGAGCCAGCCGGCGGGAATCTTCACGCGGCCGTCTTCGGCCGGGAATGTCTTGATGTCCGGAAATTGTGCGCGGAGCCGCTCGGCCTCGGCCGCGCTCACGAACGGGTTTTTGAAAAACGAGCCGACGGATGCGACATCGCGCGGATCCGGCAGTTTCTTCCAGCGAATGGCCGTTATGGCCTCGCGGATCTCGGCGAGCGAGGGCTGCGCGATGCCGCGCTCGGCGAAATATTCGGCGACGCCGGGGTAGCGCGGCGCCGAAGGCGCCGCGCGAGAAAGCCGCAGCCGCACTTCCGTGATCACGTACCGCGGCCTGCCCGCGGCGTCCCGCGCGTGCTTGAACATACTGTCGCGGTAGGCGAACGCGCATTCGGCGTTCGCAAGCTCAACGAAACTGCCGGTCTGCCGGTCATACGCCCGCACGGAGACAAGCACATCGGCGATCTCCGTGCCGTACGCGCCCACGTTCTGGATCGGCGTGGCTCCGGCCGTGCCGGGTATCGCCGAAAGCGCCTCTATGCCTGCAAGGCCATGATCGACTGCGAAATGCACGACAGCATCCCAGACCGCGCCGGCACCGGCGACTATCTCGACTTGCGTGCCATCATCAGCCGCGATATAGATAGAATCCATTGCCGGCCGGATGAGGAGCGGAACAAAATCCCCGTCCGGAAACACTATGTTGGAGCCGCCGCCGAGCACGAAGAACGGCGCGTCCGCAGGCAGGCCCGCGAGCAGCGCAGCAAGCTCTTCTTCGGTCTCCACGACCGCAACGTTCCGCGCCTTTCCGCCTATGCGGAAAGTGGAAATTCCGGAAAGAGGCACATCATGCTCGCGGCGGACCGTCATACGTTGCAACTATATCATATATGATATATCATTCCACCATCTATGCCCAAGACATCCACGGTGGACGACCAGATCAAGATCGGCGCCTTCATCCGCGATCTGCGCGAAGAGCGCGGGCTCACCCAGGCCGAGCTTGCCGGCGCCCTGGCCACAAGCCAGAGCGCCGTCGCCCGCATGGAAAAAGGCGAGCAGAACCTGACGCTCGCCCAGCTCGCCAAAGTGAGCGAATTTCTCGGCCGGCAGATCCTCTCGCTCCACAAGAGTATCGACTTCGAGGTGACGGGCGGCCGCAAACTCTCGGGCTCCGTGCGCACCAACTATTCCAAGAACGGCGCGATCAACATGCTCTGCGCTTCGCTCGCCAACCGCGGCAAGACTGTGCTTCACGGCATCCCGCGCATCGAGGAGGTATTCCGCTACATCGAGATCATGGAATCGCTCGGCGTCTCCGTGCGCTGGGCGGCCCAAGACACGCTCGAGATCGTCCCGCCCGAAAGGCTCGCCTTCGAAAAAATGGACCTCGAGGCCGCCCGCCGCACACGTTCCTTCACGTTCGTCGGCGCGCTCATCCATTGGAGCACAGGCTTCTCCTTTCCCCACTCCGGCGGCTGCAAGATGGGAGAGCGCACGATCGCCGCGCATAAATATGGCCTCGGCAAGTTCGGCGTGAAGATCCGCACCTTGGCGCATGAGTACGAAATAACGCACGGCAAGCTCAAGCCGGCCGATTTCGTGCTGTACGAGTCGAGCGATACCGGCGCCGTCTCGATGATCATCGCCGCATCGCGCATCCCTGGCACGACAGTGATCCGCTTCGCTCCGCCGAATTACCAGGTCCAGGACGTGTGCTTCCTCATGGAAAAAATGGGCGTGAAAATAGACGGCATCGGCACGACTACGCTCATCGTGCACGGCAAGGCCGAGATCGACCAGACCGTGGAGCACTGGAACAGCGAGGACCCGATCGAGAGCATGTTCTTTCTCTCTGCGGGCATCGTCACCGGATCGACGCTCACCGTCACGCATGCGCCGATCGAATTCATCGAACTTGAGATCGAGAAGCTCCGCCATATGGGCGCGAAGATCAAGACCGGCAAGCCATACCTTTCCAGCAACGGCCGGACCAAGCTCGTGGACATAACCGTCTCGCCGAGCACGCTTGCCGCGCCGCATGACAAGCTGCACGCGCAGCCCTTCCCAGGCATGCAGAACGACAATTTGCCGTTCTTCGCCAGTATCGCCACTCAGGCAAAAGGCACGACGCTCATCCACGACTGGAGCTGGGAGAACCGCGCCATCTATTTCACCGAACTCAACAAGCTCGGCGCGAACGTCCGTCTGGTGGACCAGCACCGCGCGTTCATCGAAGGTCCGACCAAACTCAAGGCCGCGCAGATCGTGTGTCCCCCGGCCCTGCGCCCTTCGGCCGTGATCCTGATCGCCATGCTCGCCGCAGAAGGCACGAGCGTGCTGCGCAACGTGTATTCCATAACCCGCGGCTACGAGGAGATCGCCGAGCGCCTCAACGCCATCGGCGCAAAAGTCCGCGTCGTGCGCGGCATGTAAATGCGTATGAAATTGATCTCACTGAATATCGAGCTCGATAAGCATCTTGATCTGGTCATTCCGTTCATTCAAACACAGCGGCCGGACATTCTCTGCCTGCAGGAATTGCTCGAGGAAAATGTGCCTGCTATCGCCAAGGCGCTCGGATACGAGCATGTCTACCAGGCGTCGGCGTACAGCGCGCATCCGCTATACGCCGAACAGATCGGCAAGCGCCAGGGCGTGGGCATATTCGCGCGGAAGATCACTGGATCCGGAACCGGCTTTTATCTAGGCACGGGCGAGCATATCAGCCTTCCATTCGACGAATACGCGAGCGTCGTGCCTGACGTTGAAAAAGAGCGTGCCTTCATTTGGGCAGACATTCCGACGGCCGAAGGAAGCACAGTTCGCATTGCCACCGCTCATTTGCCGGTCACTGAGCGCGGAGCAGCCACAGGAGCGCAGCTCGAGGCTGCGGAACGTCTGCTGGCGGCGCTTGCTCCGCTCGGCGACATCGTGCTATGCGGCGACATGAATGCGCCGCGCGGCCAGGCCACTTTTGACCGGATCGCTCAGTCGTACAGCGATCGCATTCCGCCGGAGTACACGATCAGCATCGACTGCGACATCCATCGTAGCGGCGAGAGGATACGCCAAGAGAATCCGAGCCTCATGGTGGATGGACTGTTCCTCAGTCCTGCATATGAAGCATCGGGAGTGAGGCTGCAGAACGGCGTAAGCGATCATATGGCCATCGTGGCCGAGATCCGGAAGAAGTAGGATATGCGCATACTCGCCATCGAAACTTCGTGCGACGAGACGGCGATCGCCGTGCTTTCGGCGACCAAAGCCAAAAACCCGACGATCACCGTCGAGGCGCATCTTGTCGCATCACAGGCCGCGCTGCACGCGCAGTACGGCGGCGTGTTCCCGAACATGGCCAAGAGAGAGCATGCGAGGGCGATTCTGCCGCTAGTCATCGAAACGCTCAAGAAAGCCAAGCTGTATAAAAAGAAAGCCGCCCCCCTCTCGGCCGCGGCAGAAAAACGGCTGCGCATGCTCCTTGAGCGCGAGCCTGAGCTGCTCGAGCTTTTCCTGTCCGAGATACCGCGCATGGCCCGGCCGACAGTCGACCGCATTGCGGTAACCGTCGGCCCGGGCCTCGCGCCGGCGCTCTGGGTAGGCATCAATTTCGCGCGAGCGCTGTCGCTTGTCTGGGACATCCCCGTCGTACCGGCGAATCACATGGAGGGCCACGTCCTGTCGGTCGCCGTTCCGGCCAGCAAGAAAAAATTTGCGCTTTCAGAAAAATCGCTCGGCCTGCCTGCGATTTCATTGCTGGTCTCGGGCGGACATACGGAGATCGTGTTCGCCAAGAAGATAGGCTCCTACAAACTGCTCGGCCGCACGCGCGACGATGCGGCGGGAGAAGCCTTCGACAAAGTCGCGCGCATGCTCGAATTGCCGTACCCGGGAGGCCCGGAAGTCTCTCGGCTCGCCAAGGACGCACGCATAGCCGACCTGCCCAAGACTCTTGCGCTTCCCCGCCCGATGCTTGCATCGCCCGACTTCGACTTCTCGTTTTCCGGACTCAAAACTGCCGTGCTGTACCACTTGCGCGACCTCGCGGCCACCGGCGAAGCGATAGACGCAAACAAAAAAATGGAGATCGCCCGCGAGTTCGAAGACGCGACATGCGACGTGCTCGTGAAAAAAACGCTGCGTGCTGCGGAAAAACACAAAGCGAAGCATATCATCGTGGGCGGCGGCGTATCGGCGAACGCGGAGCTCCGCACGCGCCTCTCCGCCGCCGCCCGCGCATCCGGCATCTCCGTGACGTTCCCGACCAAGGGTCTCTCCACCGACAACGCCATCATGATAGGCCTGGCTGGACTCTTCGGCAAACCCGCGCCGATATCTTCCAAAAAGCTTATCGCGCAGGGCAACATGGAATTGTAAAAGCAAAACACAGCCTACGGCAATAGGCTGTGTTTTTTCAATCCTTCTTTTCGTATTTGATCTAAACGAGCGGCTTCGGCGGGATCCTCGCTTGTGATCTGATCCCAAATTCTTTTTTCAGGAGTGTTATGAGCGCGAGGCCCGTAGTCAACGCGACCTTGCTTTTTTTTGTTCGGATCCCTGCCGCTACTGCTGTTCTGATCATTAATAATTAAAAATATCATAAAGCGCTTTTTTGTGATTGTACCATGCCTGTAATTCTTGACAAGGATTTAAAATCTCATTGAAAAATAGTCCCAAAATGCTATAGTTTCCGCATGCATAATGACGCGAACATACCTGAGGCGCTGCTCAAGCCCTACGGCCCCAAGGACACGGAAAGCCGTATCTACGCGGCCTGGGAATCGAGCGGCCGGTTCAATCCGGATGTCTGTATCCGCGACGGCGTGACCGCCCCGGACGCCGAGGCGTTTTCCATCGTACTTCCCCCGCCCAACGTGACCGGCACGCTCCATACCGGCCATGCGCTCATGCTCGTGATCGAGGACATCATGGCGCGCTATGCCCGAATGCAAGGCAAGCGCACGCTCTGGCTGCCCGGTACCGACCACGCCGCCATCGCCACGCAGAGCAAGGTCGAAAAGATCCTCGAGAAAGAAGAAGGCAAGCGCAAGCAGGATCTCGGCCGCGATGAATTCCTCAAGCGCGTCGAGCAATTCGCGCAGGAATCGCACGACACGATAGTGAACCAGTGCCGCCGCATGGGCACGAGTCTCGACTGGAGCCGCGAGGCCTTCACGCTCGACGAGAAGCGCTCTTTCGCCGTACGCACCGCATTCAAGCGCATGTACGACGAGGGCCTGATCTATCGCGGCCACCGCATCGTGAACTGGGATCCGAAAGGCCAGACCGTGATCTCCGACGACGAGATCGTGCATGAGGAGCGCGCGGCAAAACTGTACACGTTTAAATATTCGAAAGACTTCCCCATTTCAATCTCTACTACCCGCCCGGAGACCAAGGTCGGCGACACGGCAGTGGCCGTGAACCCGGACGACGAACGATACCGCGAATTCGTGGGCAAAGAATACGACGCTGTGTTCTGCGGCGTGCCGGTCCATATCAAGGTCGTCGCGGATGCGAGCGTAGAAAAAGAATTCGGCACGGGCGCGCTTGGCGTGACGCCGGCCCATAGCCAGATCGATGCGGAGATCGCCCAGCGCCACGGCCTGCCAACGATCCCGGTGATCAACGAATTCGCCAAGATGACTGTCGGCGACGAGCGCATCATGGGCAAAAAAACGACAGAAGCCCGCGAGGCCGTCGTCGCATGGCTGCGCGAAGAAGGCCTGCTCGAAAAAGAGGAGGATATCAAGCAAAATATTTCCACCGCCGAGCGCACGGGCGGCGTGATCGAACCGCTGCCGAAGCTGCAGTGGTTCATCAATGTGACCCAACCTATCCCATCGCGCGGCGGCAAGACGCTCAAAGAGCTCATGCTTGAACCTGTGCGGGACGGGCGCATCAGCATACTCCCCGACCGCTTCGAGAACGTGTATTTCCATTGGATCGAGAACCTGCGCGACTGGTGCATTTCGCGCCAGATCTGGTACGGGCATCGCATTCCCGTGTGGTACAAGGAAAACGAGACGTATTGCGGCGTAGAAGCGCCGGAAGGCAACGGCTGGGTCCAGGATGAGGACACGCTCGATACCTGGTTCTCGTCCGGGCTGTGGACATTCTCAACGCTCGGCTGGCCGGCAGAGACGCCGGAACTCCAAACCTATCATCCGACCACGATGCTCGAAACGGGGCATGACATCCTCTTCTTCTGGGTGGCGCGCATGATCCTCATGTCGCAGTACCACCTGGGCGAAGTGCCGTTCAAAAATGTGTACCTGCACGGCCTCGTCCGCGACGAGAAGGGCCGCAAGATGAGCAAGTCGCTCGGCAACATCGTGGACCCGCTGACGCTCATCGACAAGTACGGCACGGATGCGCTCCGCATGGCCATGATCGTCGGCGTCGGCCCGGGCAACGACAGCAACCTCGGCGAGGAAAAGATCAAGGCCTATTCGAAATTCGCGAACAAGCTCTGGAACATCGCGCGTTTCGTACTCGAGAATACGAACGGGAAAAGCACCGACCTCGCCGCGCTCGACACCGAAGACACCGCCACCCTCGCCGAGCTCGACGCCCTTCTTGCCGAGATCACGAAAGAAATGGATGCATACAAGTTCTACTTGGTCGCCGAAAAGCTCTATCACTTCGTCTGGCACACATTCGCCGACATCGTGATCGAACGGTCCAAGAAGAAGATCGCGGAAGGAGACGAAGCGAGCGCGCATTCGGCGCGAGCCCTGCTGGCCGCTTCCCTGCCGCGGATGCTGAAAACCCTGCATCCCTTCATGCCGTTCATCACGGAAGAGCTCTGGGGTCTCTGCGGCCATGGTACAATGCTCATGACCGAGCAGTGGCCATGCAAAGCGTAACTCTCTCCCAAAACCCGACGGCATTCTTCATTGCTCTCGCGGCCGGCACGCTGCCGGCAGTGCTCTGGCTTTTCTTTTGGCTGCGCGAAGACGGCACGGGCGCACAGCGCGAGCCGCGCGGCCTTGTCATGTTCACGTTCATCGCCGGAATGCTCTCGGTGCTGCTCGTATTGCCGGCACAGCGGCTCATCGCCGAAGCTATTGCCGACCGCACGGCTCAGATCGCTCTCTGGGCCGCCAGCGAAGAGATCATCAAATACGTCGCGTTCTGGCTCGTCCTCGCCAAAAGCCCCCATCTGGACGAGCCGGTCGACTACGCCATCTATCTCATCAGCGCCGGCCTCGGCTTCGCCGCGCTCGAGAATGCGATGTACCTGCTCAATCCTGTATCGACCGCCAGCACGACAGTCTCCTTCCTGACCGGTAACATGCGCTTTCTCGGCTCCACCCTCCTGCACGCGGTGACCAGCGGAGTCCTCGGCATCTCGCTCGGTCTCGGCTTCTTCCGCTGGCCTTCAACGCGCATGCTCTTCGGGATGATCGGTCTCGGCGCGGCGACCGCATTGCACGGCGTCTTCAACTTTTTTATAATGCAGAAGAACGGAGAGAACTTCATCCAGGTCTTCGGATTCCTCTGGGTCGTCACCATTATCGTAATGCTTCTCTTCGAGAAGCTCCGGCGCATGGGCGCGTACGTGGAAGACGTACCGTACCCCGCGCAATAAATTCATCTCCACGCATATGGCACAGAAAGAAAAGAAACGATCATTCTTCGAACGGCTCTCCGGCAGCATCCGCATGCAGGACGAGAAAGACGAGCCTAGCACAACGATCCGTCCCGCATTCGATGACGGCCCGGACCCATGGGCGACCGAGGAGGAACCAGAAGGCGAACTCGCGCTCGACGTATACCAGACTCCGGGAGAGATCATTGTGCAGACCTTCGTGGCCGGCGTGAAGCCAGAGCATCTTGAGATCAACATCACCCGCGACATGCTCACCGTGCGCGGCAAGCGTGAAGTCGTAAAGACAGTCGAGGACGACCACTATTTCAGCCGCGAACTGTACTGGGGCGCGTTCTCACGAACGATATCGCTGCCGGCCGAAGTAGAGCCGGACGAGGCCGAGGCCATCGAGCGCCACGGCCTGCTCACCATCCGCCTGCCCAAGATAGACAAGGACAAGCGCTCAAACCTGAAGGTGAAATCTGTCTAGTTTTTATCCGAGGAACCGATCCGCACAAGCTGCATCGATCCGAGCACGATAGCGACCGTGATCACTGCCGCATAGACGAATTTCGCCACCAGACTGCCCTGATCGAGCGGAAAGAGCTCCTTGATGAGCGCCGAGATCGCATCGTTCCAGGCAAGGCCGGCGACCAGGCCGAGCGCGGCGACCATGTAGCCGACTGTCTTCTCGCGCAATTCTTTACGAAGCGCTGCGCGCTTCCGAGGCGTCTCTTTTCCTTTCTCTGTTCCTTCGTTTTCCATGATCCGATTGTAGCAAAGGCGCGCCCGGCTAGCCAAGCGCGCCCATTTCGTCCACGGCCTTATAATACAGCTCTCGATCACCAACGTCCTCGGCAATGTCCGAAAGCCGCGCCCAGAGCGCTATGGCGGGCTCCGCCATGCCAAGCGCAGCATATGCGTCTGCAACAGTCCCGATGCCTTCCACGGCATTTTTACGGGCGGCACCGCCCATACGCACGGCTCCAAAGAGCCGCTCCGTAAGCTTGCCAAGCTGAGTCTCTTCCGTCTCTGTCCGCGCAGCCTTCTCTAGGAGCGCTACGATGCGCTCCACCTCCGTCTTTCCGTCCGCGTCATCTTCCTCGTCGTCCAGATAGCTGTCTTCGTATCTTCCGCGATATCCCATAGTCACATTCTATCCTTGCTTCAGGAGCACAGCAAATTTTTCCTGTACTTTCGCCACTTTGGGATTGATCACGACTTGGCAGTAGGCCCGTTCGGGATTGCGCTCAAAATAATCCCTGTGGTATTCCTCGGCCGGCCAGAACCTCTCGAGCGGCGTCACTTCCGTGACCACCTTTCCGCCCTCGGCAGCGGAAGCGTCTATCTCCGTTATGATCCGCTCCACAGCCGTCTTCTGCTCGTCCGTCGTATACAAAACGGCGGAACGGTACTGCGTGCCCACGTCGTTTCCCTGCCGATTCAGCGTCGTCGGATCATGGGTCGCAAAGAACACCGTCAGTATGTCTTCGAGCTTGGCCTGCGCGGGATCGTACTCTATGCGCACAGCCTCGGCGTGACCGGTCGTGCCGGAACACACCTCTTCATACGTCGGGTTCTGCTTCGCGCCGCCCGCATAGCCGGGCTCTACGGCATGCACGCCACGCAACATCTTGAACACGGCCTCCGTGCACCAGAAGCATCCGCCCGCAAGTACGATGGTCTTCATGCGCCGATTGTAGCATGACAGCACGGCACCGCGCCCTCATGCCGCACATCCGGCAAAAAGAAAGCCCCGGCGCCGATAGGCAACGCCGGGGACCCTCTCTTCTGTCGACCACTTATGCTTACAGTATAAACGACGACAGGTTTTTTTCAATATGCAAGCTGTGGATTTTCTGCGTCGGACTAAATGCGGTATTTTTTGCCGCGCCACTTGTCGGCGACTTTCGCGCGCGTCAGGCTGCGCTCAAGCTCGGCCTCGAAGTGCTCGAAGTTCACGTGCTCGCCGTGGACCTTCATCTGGCGGAGTTCTTCGGCGCGGGCACGCGCCTTCTCTACGACCTCGTCCGATATCTCGCTCACATGCTCCGCAAAATCGGCCAGTACGGCAAGCTCGTTGTCCTTGAGCTCAATGAACCCGCCCGAGACGGCCATCGGGATCGCCTCGCCGCCCTTCTTCGCGACAATATCGCCAGAAGCCAGCGCGGAGACCAGTGGAACGTGCCCCGGCAGGATGCCGATCTCGCCGTCCAGCGTGGGCAGCGTGACCGAATCCACCAACTCCTCGAGTACAGTGCGCTCGGGCGTAATGATCTTGAGTTGTATCTGCTTCGCAGCCATTCGAATGTTAGAGGGCGCCCTTCATGTAGAACTCCTTCTCCGCCTTGTCGTCGTGCTTGCCGTCGAGGATCTCGCGGAACGAGCGGATCGTCTCGGCGAGCGGCACGTACATGCCCGGCGCGCCAGTGAACTGCTCGGCCACAAAAAACGGCTGCGAGAGGAATTTCTGGATCTTGCGCGCGCGGGCCACGAGCTGCTTGTCCTCTTCGGAGAGCTCCTCCATGCCGAGGATGGCGATGATGTCCTGCAGGTCCTTGTAGCGCTGGAGCACGCGCTGCACTTCGCGCGCGACCTCATAGTGCTCCTTGCCCACGATATGCGGGTCAAGAATGGTCGAAGTCGAGTCGAGCGGGTCCACGGCGGGGTAGATGCCGATTTCCGAGAGCGAGCGATTGAGCACCACGGTCGAGTCGAGGTGCGCGAACGTCGTAGCCGGAGCCGGGTCGGTCAGGTCGTCGGCCGGCACGTACACGGCCTGCACGGAGGTCACCGAACCCTTGTCGGTCGAAGTGATGCGCTCCTGCATGTTGCCCATTTCCGACGCGAGCGTCGGCTGGTAGCCCACGGCGCTCGGGATGCGGCCGAGGAGCGCCGACACCTCAGAGCCCGCCTGCGTGAAGCGGAAGATGTTGTCGATGAAGAGCAGCACGTCCTTGTTCTCCTCGTCGCGGAAATACTCGGCCATAGTGAGTCCGGAGAGCGCGACGCGGGCGCGGGCGCCGGGCGGCTCGTTCATCTGGCCAAAGACCATCGCCACCTTGTCGAGCACGCCCGATTCCTGCATCTCGTGATAGAGGTCGTTGCCCTCGCGGGTGCGCTCGCCCACGCCCGCGAACACGGAGTAGCCGCCGTGGTTGCTGGCGATGTTGTGGATGAGCTCCTGGATGACGACGGTCTTGCCGACGCCGGCGCCGCCGAAGAGGCCCACCTTGCCGCCCTTGAGCACCGGGCAGATCAGGTCGATGACCTTGATGCCCGTCTCGAGGATCTCCACCTTCGTGGCCTGCGCGGTGAATTCCGGTGCCTTGCGGTGGATCGGGAGGTTCTTCTTGCCCTTAGGCTGCTCCTTGCCGTCGATGGCCTCGCCGAGCACATTGAAGATGCGGCCGAGCGTCGGCGCGCCGACCGGCACGCTGATGGGCGATCCGGTGTCGATCGCCTCCATGCCGCGGGCCAGGCCGTCCGTCGTGTCCATGGCGATGGTGCGCACGGCGTTGCCGCCGAGGTTGTACGCGACCTCGAGAACGAGCTTGCGGCCGCCTTCCAGCGCCACCTCAAGCGCGCTGTACACTGCCGGGATCTGGTCCTTGAACTCGACGTCCACGACCGGCCCGATGATTGTCTTGATTGTTCCTTTCATAACTGGCTACTTGTAATTGATAATCTTATAAAATTAGCTGACGCTCGCCATGCCCGCCGATATCTCCGAGATTTCCTGCGTAATGCCGGCCTGGCGGGCTTTATTGAATGCCAATGTCAGCTCGTCTATCATCTCCCCCGCCGCGTCCGACGCGTTCTTCATGGCCATCATGCGGGCGCTGTGCTCGCTCGCGGATGATTCGAGGATCATCTGGTACACGCGCATCCGGGCGATCTTCTCGACGATCACGCTCATGAGCGTCTCATAGTCCGGCTCGAACGTGTAGTCCGCCGGCGCGCGATGCGCCGCGCCCTGCGCCTCTGAGATCTCGGCCTCAATGGCGGTCTTAGACACCGGCAGGATCGTGCGCACGTGCGGCACCTGCGAGAGCGCGGAGACAAAATCGGTGTATGCGACGCGGACCTGGTTGTACCCGCCCTTCTTATACATATCTATGGCGAGGTTTGCGACCGGATAGATATCGGCAAGCTTGGGCGCATCCGGCAACTCGTTGAACGAAGCCACGATGTTCTGCCCCATGCGGCGGAGCGATGCTTCACCTTTCTTGCCGACAGAGACGAAGTCGTATTCGACGCCCGGCGTCTCGCGCAGCGTGGCAATGACCTTGCGCGTGACCTGCGAGTTGTAACCGCCGCAGAGGCCGCGATTCGAGGTGATGAAGACCACGAGCGTCTTGCCCTCATTGCGCTTCACGAGCAGCGGGTTCGTGGTTTCGGAGATATACTGCGCGAGCGACTCGAGCACCTCCCAGGAATAGTTGGCATAGGCGCGAGAACCGAGCGCGCTCGCAATGGCGCGCTTCATCTTCGAAGCCGAGACGAGTTCCATCGCCTTCGTGATCTTCTTGGTATTCTTGACGCTTTTTATGCGCCGCTTGATCTCTTTTGTTCCGGCCATTTAAGAATTACTTTGCAAACACTCCCTTGAAACTCTCAATCGCAGCCTTAAGCTCTGCCTCGCCGTCGTCCTCCCACATCTTCTTTTCGCGGACCTGGGCGAGGAAGGTCTTGGCATTAACCTCGGCGTACTCGACAAGCTCGCTTGCGAAGCGCTGAATGTCTGCGGTCGGGACCGAGTCCATGTAGCCCTTCACGAGGGCGTACAG
>CAYMVF010000011.1:0-8751 GCA_964394045.1 uncultured Candidatus Saccharibacteria bacterium
CGGACAGGCGGAGCCTGTCCGCGCCCGCACGCGCCCCGAATTGCACGGCGCGCTTGCCGATCTGCAGGCGCGCGGCTTGGACGCATTCGTGGAAGAGGCTACGCTCGGCCGCGAGACGAGCGTAGCCGTCGTGCCCGGCTTCCGCGGCGAACGGTTGTACGCGTTCTTGCCCGCCGGCTTCCGCGGCGCCGAAAGCCGTGCCTTGCAGGATCTCGCCAAGCGGCTGCATGAACACCTCGACCTCGGCCAGTATTCGCATACGCATTTTGCTGTCACGCCGCGGGGCAAGATCGTGATCCGCTCCGTCGAGACAGTCCCGGACTTTTCTTCCGACAGTGCTTTGCACGGGGCTCTTGCTTCCACAGGCGCGGCCTTCGCGGAATTTGCGCGGCATCTGATCGCTGCCGCAGCAGGGGAGAAAAAATAAAACAGGCGGGCGGCGCTCCGCCCGCCCTCTTGTGGACCGTACCGGACTCGAACCGGTCACCTCAGCTATGCCATAGCTGCGCTCTACCAGATGAGCTAACGGCCCCGGTAGACGGGGATACTGTAACATAATTGCGGAAAATTGGAAATTCGGCTACAATGCCCGGGCGGTGCCCACTGTGGGCCCTTAGCTTAGTTGGTAGAGCGCCTCTTTTGCAAAGAGGAGGTCAGCGGTTCGAATCCGCTAGGGTCCACAGTGTGCATCCGCTTCGGGGTGTAGTACACCGGTAGTATGCACGATTCGGGTTCGTGAGAACCGGGTTCGATTCCCGGCACCCCGACACGGAGGGCCTCCGCGCCCGCCGGTCCCGGGCCTATAGTCTAGTGGTACGACGCGTCATTCGCATTGACGAAGCGGGGGTTCGACTCCCCCTAGGTCCACAGGCGGACGATTAGCTCAGTTGGTAGAGCGCGCCCTTCACACGGGTGAGGCCACAGGTTCGAGTCCTGTATCGTCCACGAGTAAGGTGTGCATGCGGGTGTGGATTTCATATTGCGGCGTTCCGCGGTATACTGTGCAAGTATATGCGAAATCCCGCGTCCGTTCCTTTCCTGATGCGAATAAGCGCCGCTGTAACGCTCTCCGCGATCATCGTATCCGCGGTGTTTTCCCTTATTCCGGTGAACCGCGCGCATGCGGTAGGTTGGTACAATGCGAGCTGGGGGTATCGCACCAAGATCACGATCGACCATACGAAGGTCCCCAATACGAACCAGACTGATTTCCCGGTGCTCATATCAAAGACGGACAACCGTTTTCGGACCGTTGCCAACGGCGGCCATATGGGCAATGCCGGCGGAACGGATATGCTGTTCACCTCCGACGACGGCACGACCAAGCTCAAGCACGAGATCGAGAAATATTCTGCGACCACCGGTCAGATAATCGTCTGGGTCAAAGTGCCGACGCTCTCGACCTCTACCGATACCGACATATATATCTATTATGGCAATGCAGGCGTTGCGGATCAATCCGACGCAGCGAATGTCTGGACGAACGGCTACAAGCAGGTCTTGCACATGGGCGACGGCACGACGCTCAGCACAACCGACTCGTCGGGTAACTATAATGCGACGAATAGCAACGCCAACGCGACGAGCTCGGGCGTCATCAATGGAGCGGTAGACTTCGACGTGGCAGGCGATCGTCTTAATAACGCGAACGGCCTCTATACCATGGTCGGCGGTTCGGCCACGCATACGGTGAGCGCCTGGGTGCGCGTGGACAACCCGTCGTTCGGCAGCGCAACGAACTATTTCTTCGACGGCGACCATGACAACAGCATCAAGAGTTTTGCGAATGCTGCGATTGCTACCCAGATCGAATGGGGCGTCGGCGGCGGCGGATGCTTCCGCACGTATACGAGCGTCAGCCCAGCACTCTCCGTGGGCGCCTATTCGTACATCACGATGGTCAAGTCAGCGTCCGGAAACAACGGCGCGCTCTATGTCAACGGCACGCTGCAGTCGACATATTCAGGCGCGCTCTGCGATCTTCCTGCCAATACGACGACCTCGCATTGGGGTAACTACCACGGCGGCTCCTCGGCGACCCTGGTCGGTAAGATGGACGAAATGCACATTTCGACGTCTGCCCGTTCGGCGGACTGGGTCGCGACCGAGTACAACAACCAGAATTCGCCCTCGACTTTCGCTCCGACGTGGGCCACGGAAGAGACCGCTCCTTCGAACACCGCTCCTGACACGCCGACCTCGCTCGGTCCGGCGAACCGGGTGAACGGCTCGTACACGACGAGCAATCAGCCGACCCTTTCCTTCACGCTCTCCGATACGGACGTCTCCGATACGGTCAAGTTCCGCATTCAAATTGCCACAAGCGCGAGCTTTACCGCTCCTGTCGTCGATTACACCTCTGCGCTTGCTGCGCAGGGCAGCACTTCGTTTACCGTCGGGCAGGGAGCAGGCACCGGCAGTTATACGACTGGCGCCAGCAGCCAGACGCTTTCCGATGCATCCTACTATTGGCGCGTGAAGGCGATCGACAGCTCAGCCTCCGAGTCCGCGTATGCGACGGCAAACAGCGGCAGCGTGGCCTTTATCGTCGATACCACGGCTCCCACCGTATCCAACGTGACCAGTTCGACGGCCAACGGTTCCTATAACGCAGGCGACGTGATCTCCATACAGGTGGCTTTCACCGAAGCAGTCACGGTCACCGGCACGCCGCAGCTCACGCTCTCGACCGGGTCGCCTTCGACCACGGCCGTGAACTACGCGACCGGATCGGGCACGAGCACGCTCACTTTCAATTACACGGTCTCGAGCGGCAACACTTCAAGCGACCTTGATTATGCGACAGCCACGTCGCTGGGCTTGAACTCGGGCACGATCGCCGACGCTGCGGGCAACAATGCTACATTGACGCTTGCCGCTCCCGGCGCGGCCGGTTCGCTCGGCGCGAACAAGAATATCGTGATCGATACGACCGCGCCGACCATCTCCGAAGTCACGCCTGTCACCACGCCGACGAATGACGCTACTCCCGACTACACGTTTACGACCAATGAGGCCGGCACGATCTCGTACGGCGGCGACTGCTCGAGCGGCACTGTAAGCGCGTCGGTCGGTTCCAACACAGTGACATTCTCCTCGCTTTCCGACGGCGCGCATACGAACTGCACCGTCACGGTGACCGATACGGCAGGCAATGCCTCGAACACCATCACGGTCACGGCATTCACCGTCGACGCGACGGCGCCGACCGTGTCAAACGTGACCTCTTCGACCGCCAACGGTTCGTACAACGCGGGTGATTCCATTTCGATACAGATTGTCTTTACCGAGGCGGTCACGGTCACCGGCACGCCGCAGCTTACGCTCTCGACGGGCAGCCCGACGACTACGGCGGTCGATTATGCGACCGGCTCGGGTACGAACACGCTGACCTTTACGTATCTCGTGGCGAGCGGCAACACGTCGAGCGATCTTGACTATGCCACGACCAACTCGCTCGCGCTGAACTCGGGCACCATCCGCGATGCGGCCTCGAACAACGCCACGCTGACCCTCGTCGCCGCGGGCGCGGCAGGTTCGCTCGGCGCAAACAAGGCGATCGTGATCGACACGACGGCGCCTGTGATTTCTGAGGTGACGCCGGTGTCCACGCCGACCAGCGATAATACGCCGAACTACACATTTACGACCAATGAGGCCGGCACGATCTCGTACGGCGGCGACTGCTCGAGCGCGACGACCAGCGCCAGCTCCGGATCCAATACGGTCACTTTTTCTACGCTTTCGGACGGCGCGCATACGAACTGCACGATCACGGTCACGGATACTGCGGGCAATGCCTCGAACACGATCACGGTCACGTCGTTTACTGTCGATGCGACCGTACCGACGGTATCCAATGTCACTTCTTCCACTTCGAACGGCAGCTACAATGCCGGCGATGCCATTTCCATACAGGTTGTCTTCACCGAAGCCGTGACTGTGACCGGCACGCCGCAGCTCACGCTCTCGACGGGATCGCCTTCGACCACCGCCGTGAACTACGCGACCGGCTCGGGTACGACGACGCTCACATTCACGTACACCGTCTCGAGCGGCAACACTTCAAGCGACCTTGATTATGCGACTTCCTCTTCGCTCGGGCTTAATTCCGGCACTATCCGCGATTCGGCATCCAACAATGCGACGCTTGCCTTGGCTGCGCCTGGCGCGGCCGGTTCGCTCGGCGCGAACAAGAACATTGTGATCGACACGACCGCGCCGACGCTTTCCGAGACTACGGCCGTGACGACGCCGGCAGGGGACCTGACGCCTGATTACACATTCACGACCGACGAGGCCGGCACGATCTCGTATGGCGGCGACTGTTCGAGCAGTACCTCCAGCGCGTCCTCCGGCGCGAATACGATCACCCTTGCCGCGCTATCTGTCGGCGCGCACACGAACTGCACCATTATCGTGACCGATGCGGCAGGGAACGCTTCCAGTACGCTTAACGTGACGAGCTTTACCATCGTCAATCCCGTCCCGTCGCTCTCGTCCGTTTCGCCGAGCACTCGGACCGCAGGCGGCAGCGCGTTCACGCTCACGCTCTCCGGTTCGGACTTCGTCTCGGATTCTGAGGCAAAGGTGGACGGCGTGGCACGCACCACGACATATGTCTCCGCATCGTCGTTGACCATCGAGATGACCGCGGCCGATATCTCCGCTGCCGGGTCGCTCTCGATCACGGTGACCAACCCAGCTCCGGGCGGCGGTACTTCTTCCGCGCAGACGATCACTGTCTCGGCTGCATCTTCTGGATCAGGCCAGACACGGTCTGTCGCCGTACCTATGCTCAAGCAGATTTCTCAGCAGCAGCGGCCGATAGACTCGCCCGGCAAGCAGAACGTTCCTGCCTTCGTCTTTACCAAGAACCTGTGGACCGGTTTCCGCGACGCTCAAGTGATCGAACTTCAGAAATTCCTCAACGCCCGCGGGTATGTCATTGCTGCGACCGGCCCGGGTTCGCCCGGCCAGGAGACATCGTATTTCGGGAAAAAGACCCGCGATGCCCTTGCGCGCCTTCAGCTTGACGCAGGATTAGTGTCCTCTCCGGCACATCCCAGCCTCGGCGTCTTTGGCCCGGCGACCCGCGCGTATGCCAATGGCATCCGCTAGCCGCCTCGTGTATACTGTGCGGTATGCATAATCCATTTGAGAACGCCCTTACGCAGCTTGCGCGCGCAACGGCGGTGCAGCCGTTCCCGGAAGCGTTTATCAAGCGTCTCGCCGCGCCGGACCGCGAGGTCCGCATCTCGATACCCGTTGTCATGGACGACGGCCGCCTCGAGATCTTCGAGGGATACCGCGTCGAGCATAACAACGCGCGCGGCCCGTATAAGGGCGGCATCCGCTATCATCAGGATACTGACATCAATGAGGTGAAGGCCTTGGCCTTCTGGATGGCGCTCAAGTGCGCCGTGGCGAACATTCCCATGGGCGGCGGCAAAGGCGGCGTCACCGTTGACCCGAAGAAGCTCTCCAAGACGGAGCTCGAGAAGCTCTCGCGCGGCTGGGCCCGCGGCATGGCCGACATCCTCGGCCCGAAGAAAGACGTCCCGGCTCCGGACGTGAACACTACGCCGGAGATCATGGATTGGATCAATGACGAGTACGCGAAGATCACGGGCGATACGAGCGGCGCCGTCATTACGGGCAAGACGCTCGGCAAGGGCGGCTCGGAAGGCCGCGGCACGGCCACCGCGCAGGGCGGCTACTACGTGTTCGAGGTCATGCGCGAGAAATACGGCGTGCCCGCCGGAGCGAGCGTCGTGATCCAGGGCTTCGGCAATGCCGGCGCGCATGCGGCGCATATCTTCTCGAAGAACGGGTACAAGATCGTCGCGACCAGCGACTCAAAAGGCGGCATCGTGAAAGACGACGGCATCGACCCGGCGGCGCTCGAGGCTTGGAAGAAGGAACACGGCACGCTCGCCGGATTCCCCGGCTCGCGCACGATCACGAACGCCGAGCTGCTCGAACTCCCGTGTGACGTGCTCATTCCGGCCGCGCTCGAGAGCCAGATCACGGAGGCGAATGCCGGCCGCGTGCAGGCGAAGTTCGTCTTCGAGCTCGCCAACGGCCCGACCACGCCGGAGGCCGACGAGATCCTCTTCGGCCGCGGCATTCCGGTGGTACCGGACATTCTCGCGAACTCGGGCGGCGTGACCGTCTCGACCTTCGAATGGGAGCAGAATCTGAAAGGCGAGCACTGGACCGAGGAGGCCGTGTTCGAGAAGCTCAAAGGCATGATGGCTGCCGAAGCAAGCGCGGTCTACGAGAAATCCGTCGCGGCCAAGACCGACCTGCGCCGCGCCGCGTTCATCGTGGCGCTCGAGCGGATCGCAGGCGCGATGGGACAGTAGTTTTCAAAAACTGACGACGAAAAAAGCGGGCCGCCTGGCGGTCCGCTTTTTTTTTATTTGCACTCTACTATTTTGGTCACCTCCTCTCCGTCGATGCCTTTTGACTTGATGGTGAACATTCCCCCGTGGAAGAAGTTGATCTCCGCACCAGTCCCGAAAAATATCGAGTCCGAATCGCCGAGGTTGTAGTCTCCATGGATAGATATCTGAATGACATCCTGTAATGTCTTCAGGTCTGGGTCTATGACTTTTGCCGCTATGAGGCAGAAGTCGTCCGCGTGCAGCATTCTCCTGCAGGGGAATGCGACAAAGTCTTTCCGGCTGCTGTCGGTCAGCTGGATCTTGAGCTTGCGCCCATAATTCCTTCTGAAGAAATTGGACAGCAGCGTGAGCAGTTCTTTGTTGTCATTTTTTTGATCAAATATAAAAGAAGCCATATACTGTATGTTTTTTATATTATATCACCTTTGGTTTAAAAAGTCAAGTGTCTATGAAAAATAGCCTTTAGTAGGGTTATTTTGGTGTGTGCATGGGCGTAAGAGATGCTATAATTCAACGGTATGAATTTCCTTCCGGACGGCGTCGCGTTCAACCGGGATCTCACGTACCTCGCGAAAACCAATTTCCGCGCGCAGGAGCAGACCTTCGGCATCAAGCGGCGCGACCGCCGGCAGCACATGTACATACTGGGCAAGAGCGGTACCGGAAAATCGGCGCTGCTCGGCAACATGATCGTTCAGAACATCTGGAACGGAGAGGGCGTGTGCGTGGTGGATCCCCACGGCGAGCTCGTCGAGTCCATCCTCGCGACCATTCCGTCGCACCGCGCTAAGGACGTGGTGTACTTCAATCCGGCGGATACGGATTATCACATCGGCTTCAATGTGCTCGAGATCGACGACCCGAAATACAAGCACCTCGTGGCCTCGGGCCTCATGGGCATTTTCACCAAGATCTGGGCGAACGCATGGTCTGCCCGTATGGAGTACATTCTCAACAACGCTATCCTTGCGCTCGCCGACACTCCGGGCACGACGCTGCTCGGCATCCCGCGCCTTTTGGTGGACAAGGAATACCGCCAGACGATCGTGGGCAATCTGAAGGATCCGGTCATTAAGTCATTCTGGGTGAACGAGTACGAGGCCTGGCGCGACCAGTACCGTAACGAAGCCATTGCCCCGATCCAGAACAAGGTCGGCCAGTTCCTCTCGAGCGCCATCGTGCGCAACGTGGTCGGCCAAGCCAAGAGTACGATCAATCTTTTTGAGATGATGAACTCCGGGAAGATATTCCTGGTGAACGTCTCCAAGGGACGCATCGGCGAGGACAATTCCGCGCTGCTCGGCGGCATGCTCATCACGAAATTGCAGCTTGCCGCGATGGAGCGCGTGCGCGTGCCGGAGGATCAGCGCAAGGACTTCTATCTCTATGTGGACGAGTTCCAGAACTTCGTGACGGATTCATTCGCGTCGATCCTCTCCGAGGCCCGCAAGTACCGCCTGTGCCTGACGCTTGCGCACCAGTACATCGCGCAGCTCACGACCAAGGATTCCGAAGCCGTGCGCGATGCCGTTTTCGGCAACGTGGGTACGATGATCATCTACCGCGTGGGCGCGGCGGACGCGGAGTTCCTGGAGAAGGAATTCGAGCCCGAGTTCATGATCCAGGACATGGTGGCGCTGCCCAACTACCACATCTACCTCAAGCTCATGGTCGACGGCGTGACCTCGCGTCCGTTTTCGGCCAAGACGCTGCCGCCATTCAAGGTGCCGGAGAACGCCAATGTCGAGCAGCAGATCATCGAGTCGTCGCGCTCGCTGTATGCGCGCCCGCGAGACATCGTGGAGGCGGAGATCATCGCCTGGAGCGGCATGGGATCGGGCAACGGCAGCGCTTCCAATGAGGGCAAATTCAAGGCGCAGTGCTCGGCTTGCGGCAAGGAAACATTCGTGCCGTTCGAGCCGGAACCGGGCCGGCCGGTGTATTGCAAGGAATGCATCGCCAAGATCAAGAGCGGGGAGATGAAGCCGCTTAAGCCTGTCCGCCCAGCTGCGCCTGCGCCTTCCGTGCCCCCCGCGCCAGTTTTTGAGCCTACTGCTTCTGCTCCCGTACAGCAATTTGCTCCGCGCCCCGTCGTACCGCAGCCCCCTGTCCGCCCCGCGCAGCAGCAGGCTTCTGTCGTGCGCGCCGTCGCGCCAGCGCCGCGTCCGCCGATGCCTCCGCGGCCCGCTGCCCCCATGCAGCCGCGACCCGCTTCCGCCATGCCTCCGCGGCAGATGCAGCAAGCGCCGCGCCCGGCTCGCCAGGTCGCGTTTGGACGCGGTCCGGACCATGAGGGCCTGCAGAGCATTCTCAAGACCGCGCTCGGCAGCGTGCTCTCGAC
>CAYMVF010000011.1:8761-12536 GCA_964394045.1 uncultured Candidatus Saccharibacteria bacterium
AGCGCCCCAGAGGGGCGCTGCGCCGCATGCTCCCGTCCCCAAACCCACCGTCTCGCTCGCCGCGCTCAAAAAACCTGACGCGCCGGTACAGCACGCTTCCAAGATCCCGCCCAAGGTAGCAAGCGAAGACCATATGTCCGCGCTGCAGATGGCCATAGCCAAAGCGGTCGCCTCGAAGCCTGCTCCCGAGCCGGAGCCTCTTTCCCATACGACATCCAAACCGTTTCCTGCCGAGGATGAAGCTTCTCTCGTTCCGCCGCAGGCAGCGCATCTCGAACCTGCCGCCGTTCCGCCCGCGCCGAAGGCGCCTTCCGCAGTTCCCGAGCCACAGCCTGAGCCCCCGAAGCCGCTTCCCGAGGACATTCCTGCATCTCCGCAGAACTATGCGCCCAAGCGCGTCCGCGAAGTCCCCGAAGACATCCTCCGGAAAGTACTGGAAGATTAATCCTCGCTTTTGAACCACAATGACATACCGATATCGGCGCGCCTCGGCGTGCGCCGCGTTTCTGTGCGCGTGCCTGTTCGGAGGTGCGCCGCTTTTTGCCGAAACGCAAAGCGGACTGGCCATCACTGAGATCATGTTCGATCCGCCCGGCGGCGACTCGAATCGCGAATGGGTCGAAGCATGCAACCGTGGCCACGCCGGCTTCGACCTTGCCGGACGATTCTTTCTGACGGACGGTCTGGCGAGCGCCAAGCACAGCCTCTCCGCGCAGGGGCCGAGCATCATTCCTTCCGGCGGCTGTGCCGTGATCGTACAGGATGTCCCGGCTTTTCGCGCCGATAATCCCGGCTACGGCGGGCTCATATTCGATTCAAGCTGGAGCGGACTCACGTCGAGCGCCGGAAAGATGCTCGCCATCATAGACGCCTCCGGCGCCGTACTTGATCAAATCACCTATAACCCCGCGCTTGGCGGCGTGAATGACGGCAATTCGCTCCAAAAAGGGGCGGACGGGACTTGGGCGGCCGCCGCGCCTACGCCCGGCGCGGCGGCCGCGTCTTCCGGAGCTGGAGGTTCCGGCGGCGACGAGGACGGCCAGCAAGATGATTCCGGAAGTTCATCGTCCGGCGGGCACGGCAGTACTTCCGGATCGCCAGCGACTATATCCGTGACTGAAGCAAAAAAGCAGTCCGCATATGACAGCATCCGCGTCGAGCTTTCCATCCCGACGCCTGGGCTTTCGCGCCTTGCCGTCCCGGTCGCCGCGAGGGCGCTCGGCTATTGGGGCGAGCTGCGCACCTACGGATCACTGCGCTATGTTTTCGGCGACGGTGGCGAGCGCACTGTCACGCCGCTTGAAGCAGTCGAGCATACATATATGTATCCGGGATCGTACGTCGTATCTGTCGAGTATCGCGAGAATCCGTATACACAGAAGCCGTCCGCTAGTACCCGTGCGACGATCGAGATCGCGGAACCGCAGATTGCGATCGCACGCGTGGGTCAGGATGGCACGATAGCGCTCGCGAACGAGGGCATGGCCGAATTCGATCTTTCCGGCTGGTCACTCGCCACGACGGCAACAGCCTTTCGCATTCCGTCCGGGACGGTTTTGCTCGCAGGCAAGACACTGCTTTTGCCGGCGAACGTCACTGGTTTGGTTCCGGCAGATCACGGGGCACTCTCGCTTCTGTACCCGTCAGGCGCGCCGTGGATGAGCTATGCGCGCGAGCCGGAAACAGCGGTTGCGGAAACACAAATTCCGCGGACACTGCCGGCTGATGCGCCGCCTGCGTCCGTTGCTGTCGCATCGGGCGCAGGTCTTGCGGCGAGCGCCATTGGAGCGGGCATGGAGCCATCGCATACAGCGGTATCTTCCGGAAAGAAGCGCTCCATGCTTCCGTTCCTGCTCGCGCTCGTTGCTGTGGTAGGCATCGGCGCCTATCTGCTGCGCAATTTCGATTTCATCGACAGGCCGGACGACGCGCACGATGCGAGCGATACGAAACCCGAATCAGCGCCTGCTCCTGAAGTGCGCATCACGGAGGAATAGGGTACAATCGCCGCATGACGAAAGACGCCAAGCTCAAGGCGCTGCACGAACGCTGGGCGGCAGAGAATACGTGCGCCCTGAAGCCGCTCGCCACACGACCGGTCTTCGGCGACGGCCCGGCTGACGCGAGCATCGTATTCATAGGCGAAGCGCCGGGCAAGAGCGAGGATGAGCAGGGAAGGCCGTTTGTCGGCGCGGCAGGAAAGTTCCTTGCCGAAATGCTTCGCAGTATCGGCATGAAGCGCGAAGACGTGTACATCACGAACATCGTGAAGTACCGTCCGCCGAACAACCGCGACCCGGAGCCGTCGGAGAAGGAGGCCTGTGCGCCGTGGCTGTACGAGGAACTCAACTTGATCGCTCCGAAGCTCATTGTCTTCCTCGGCCGCCACTCGATGAACGATTTCTTCCCCGATCTGCGCATCTCGGCAGCGCACGGCACGCTTGTGCATAAAAAATTCGAGCATATCGCGACCGAGCATTTTCTGCCGCTCTACCACCCGGCTGCCGCGCTCTATTCGGGCGGTCTGCGTGGTACGCTCAAGGAAGATTTCGCGCTCATCCCGAAGCTAGTGGAAAAAATAGGAAAAGAAAAAACGGAGTAAGGTTACTCCGTTTTTTCTTGCTCGATCGCTTGCACGCATGTGGGGCAGGATTCGCAGAGTGAGCGGCCCTCGAGCCAGACGGCGAGCGCCTTGCGGAAGGGCAGTATCGAGAAGAAGAATTTCAGGTCGATGAGTTCGCGCAGCCACCAGAAGATGCGGCCGGAGAGCGTGATCTCCTTGTAGGTGAAGATCGCCCAGCCGCGGCCGACGGGTACCACGTACGGCGTCCGGCGCGGCTGGTATTCGGGCGGACGTTTGCCGTGCAGTTCGGCGGCGATTTCGCGCGCGACGTACGCGCCGTCGTAGATGGCGGTCTGTGCCGTACCGGCGTACGGCGTGGATGCGCTGTCGCCGATCACATGCACGGTGTCCATGCCTTGCGCGCGGAGCCGCGCGTCTACGAGCACACGGCCGCCCTTGTCGAGCGTGAAGCCGGAAACCTCTCCGTACAGCCGGTTCGGCCGCACGCCGGCCGTCCAGACGACCGTCTTTGCATTGAAGGAAATGTCGTTCATGTGCACGCCTTCCTCGTCTTGGCGCACGACAGCTCGGTTGAGGATTACGTTGATCCCGAGCCTGTCGAGCTGAATGAGCGCGAGCCGCGAGACCTTTTCGTGCATCATCGGCAGGAGCCGCGGCGCAGCCTGTAGGATGTCTACGGTCACAAGCTGCTCGGAGATGCCATGCGTCCGGGCGAGCGAGCGCGTGTATTCGCGCAGCATGCCCGCAAGCTCCACGCCTGCCGGGCCGCCGCCTACCACCACGAATTGGAACTGCGCCATGAGCGCGCCTTTCGGGAGTCCGGCGTGCGAATAGAAGAGATCGTGCATGTGCCGCTTGAGCTTGAGCGCGGCAGCCACGGTCTTGATCTGATAGGAATGCTCCTCGATGCCCGGTATGCCGAAGTATGCCGTCTCCGCGCCGAGGGCGAAGATCGCGCGGTCGTACTTGTACTGCGCGCCGCTTTTTCCGAAGACCGATTGCTGCGCGAGCGAGACGCCGGCGATCTCGTCGACCACATACTCTACGCCCGTGCCGGCGAATATCTCGCCGAGCGGTATGCACATTTCCAGCGGCGACGCGCCGACGGCCAGCTTATAGAGAGCAGGAGTATATTCGAAATGATGCTTGTCGGAGACGAGCGTGATCTGCGCTTCGCCGGGCTTGAGCAGC
>CAYMVF010000011.1:12546-16400 GCA_964394045.1 uncultured Candidatus Saccharibacteria bacterium
ATCGAGTGCGGCACGTACGCCGCCGAATCCGCCGCCGAGTATGAGGATGCGCAAAGGTTCCATGCTTGTATTTTAGCACGCGGACGGCTATACTCGCCGCATATGGGTATCAAATCGTTTCTGATGAAAAAGGCCCTGCAGGCCAAGGGTGTCTCCAAGGAGCAGGCCGAGCTGATCGCCGAGAAGCTCACGGCCGATCCGAGCATGGCCGAAAAGCTCAAAAAGCTTGAGGAGAACAAAGAGCTCAAGGAGCTCTTTGAGACCATCCAGAAGGAGATGGAGGAAAAGAAAAAGTCCGGCATGCCGGAGCAATACGCCATGATGCAGGTCATGATGGCGCACAAGGAAGCCTTCGCCAAGCACCGCGACGAACTCGCTCCGCTTATGGAGCTCATGCAGGGAATGCAGGGAGCTACGGGCGCGCAGAACTAACATGTCACTTTCCATCGGTATCGTTAAGAAACAAAGCGACTTTTTCTCAACCTCCATTCCTTTTAAGTCGAACATAACTTTACCCCCACCACTTCAAAGAGGCATAGATTATGGGTTTAGAAAGGCTGCCTAATTTTTCCCTGATAATATCAGTCGCATAAGTTGTTTGTCACCATATTTACTGGTACACCGATTATATGCTAGATAAAACTTGATAATGTTTTAGTCTATGCTTTAGGTATAGACTTCATATTGGTTTTCAAATAATGCTGATAAACTCGCGCTAGTCTATTTGTCGTTTTAGTTTTACGACTGTGAGGGTTTCGGGCAGCATTTTTTCTAAGCTCATCATCTATCGCTTTAGATCGTTTATACAAATCAGGATATAGCTTTTTTAAATTCACATTTTCACCAAAGCCGCGCATTGTAACTAACATGAAAAAATCAGCGAATTTAGGCAGTTGCTTTTCCAGATCGCGGTAGAGAACGTCTAAACGCTTTGCGAATATCTTGTGTTTTGCATCTATTTTTACCTTTTTGTTCATACTTTAATTATAAATTACAGTCATAGCGCTTTGCAATTAACAATTCTGTTTGAAACCCTACCCTTTGTTCTCATTTGTGAGAACAACTCCTTAGATAGAATATAAATATCTTCAGGTAAAGTATTTACGCTTATGAGGCCACAACGCCAATCCATCCGGTACTTGTACAGCAGGCTGGTCGGTTTTAAAAAGAAAAGAATGAAAAATGGAGTCAATTCCTTGACTTTTTGTAAAAGGGGAAATATACTAGTTATACCATCGCCGTTAGGCGTCCACAGCCTTAGTAAGAAGGCTGTATATATAAAGTGTACATAAAGGAATTTGACAAATGGAATAATGTCAAAAAACGTGTTCAATCCGAACAACGGCAAGTCAATATCCGAAAAGGTGAGATCCGCTGGGTTTCCTTCGGTGTTAATGTCGGCAGTGAAATTGATGGGAAAGGCGATACGTTTACCCGTCCGGCATTAGTTCTCCATGTCATAGGGTCTCATCTTGCGTTGATTGTGCCATTATCAACTAAAGCGAAAGACATACCTGGGTATCTTCAATTTCCGTGGAAAGATAAGATCAATGCCATTTGCATTCATCAAATGCGCGTTGTATCGCAAAAACGAATATTGCATCGCTTAGGCAGAATATCCGACAAAAAACTCTCGCAGTATTGTAGCGAAATAACAAAGTTCTATTCATTTCTCTAATTACAGAGAATCCACTGCAACAAAGTGGTACTCAACTTTAAACCATTCCCCAAACATTTTACGGGTTCTTTCCGTTGGCCACCAGAGCGTGTTATCTGTCCATCTGTTTAGGTGTTCGACAAAAATGTCATCCCATATTCGATTGACATATCTTTTTGCTTCGATAGCAGTAACCGCATCGAAATGCGGTATCAGAACTGCTATGCTTCGATTTTCATAATATTCAACAGTATAAGGCCCTTCGCCCATAGCACAGTTATTTGCCCATTTTGCATACGGTTTTTTAGGACGAATAATTACTACGGACCGATCAATGGTGTACATACCTGAACTATACTCCAATTAGAATATATCTGTAAATCTCACTCTACATTTTGTAAGAATTCCACTTGCATCGAGAATATCGCGGGTTCTCACAAGTGAGAACACTTATTTAATCGAATTTCGGGTAAAATAGATATACAAATTCATACAAGTGTGCCGCGGGCAATATCCTCTCGCAAAGCGATGGGGATTTATTTTGCCCAAGTTCTTTTACGTTTTCCTAAAAAGTTTCCACTTGTAGGAATTTCTCCGGTCTGCCGGAAATATTCTCAAGTTGATATTTTAAATACATGGAGCAAGTACCGCGATACAGCCCATATCCTCAACATCGTCATCGTACTAAAGGATTAAACCCTTCTGATTTTTCAGGAGAAGAAAAATCAATACAAAGCACTTTGTAGCCTTTCTTTGCAAGATATCCTGATACTTTGTCGTATAACTCGCCGGAAGGGTCATTGCAACAAATTGTTGAACCGCCTTGCAGTATTCTAAATAATGTGGGCAATATAACCACGCTACTTTTCCCGGAACCTGAAGGGCCAAATACCGAGCAATTTGAAAAACTCTCTTGTTTAGTGAGTGCCCGAATTCCGGTCAGACAGAAACCGTAATTAAAACGCGAAAGTAAATCGCCCGAAGAAATAAAATCTGAAGTATATGTGGTTTTTCTACCAGGAGAAAATACGGCTATTATAAAGTCAAACGACCCTTCAATTATGGCACCCGTAATGTCGGTGTACCAATAGTATTGTAAACGCCTGTTATAAGGCAGGTACGAAGTTCACCATTACGCCTGAGATGTACAAACGCTTTCGTAACATTATCGCAGAGGATAAAGATTTGCTACTTTATATTATTCAGAACGATGTCGTGTTTTGTGATTTTGTGCCACATAAACTTAGAATTGCAATGATAAATGTAAGGTTTTTTTTTAAATAGTCCTCTGCAAACAAAAAGTCGCCTAATATTCTTAGGCGACTTAATAATTACCAATGCCCTAACTTCGCTTACAAAGAATATAGTATTGCTCATGGTTGCCCTTATATTCTGCCGGCTGCTTATTTGAAATTTGTGTAACTCCTTGCTCATAAGGTATTTCCTTTGCTATTAAGTTTGATGCCGATAGCATAGCGTGGATACAACTGAAGTAATGTTCATTTTTAAAAATGGTCATTACTGGAGTAAAGCGAGAGTTCGAAACATTTTCCAATCCTTGAAACCGTTCAAAATATAAGTTCACGTATTCCCCATTTACTTTTCTCATAAAGCGGACCTTTTGAGGTAAACCTTCAATGATAATACAGTCATTGGTCTGTAGCGAAGTGCTTGTGTACGTTTTTGAGTCGAGGTTATCTCCTCCAGTATTTCTAATTAACATATGCTTTTTTAGATGGTCACTCATCGATCTTAGTAAGAGGTGAATGAGCGACCATCCAAATAACATTGAAAATTCGCATACCGAGAAGACCCATTAAATTGTTAAATAGCAAGGGTTAACCCTATTATATTATACATTATAAATATGTCAATACTCTGTTTTATGACTTATAACCATATCAAATAAATATCCAAAAAAATTAAATGGAGAATTTAATATTGTTATTTTTGTTTTTATTTGAATTGACATGATATTTAACTTTCAAAACCTCGGGATTATTGAAGAAGCCTCCATAGAAGTAAATGGGCTAACAGTATTAACTGGTTTAAATGACAGTGGAAAGTCATTTATTACAAGGACTATTACAACACTGCTAAGGCATAAAGGGTACATTGGTGAAGCTCATTGGGGTAAATCCTATGCAACGGCACCGGAAAAACCTTTAAAAAATGACAAGTATAGAAAGGTCAAGAA
>CAYMVF010000012.1:0-13716 GCA_964394045.1 uncultured Candidatus Saccharibacteria bacterium
TGGTAGTCACGTAATTTTTCGGCTGAAATTTTCCTTTGTCGGTCGCCTTAGCTCCTCCCAAGGCCTCCCGCAAGCATGCTGCCTGTGCCGGGGTGCAGTGCCTACAGTTGGGTCGCAGCCAATGCCTGATTGATGTCCCGCACAAGGCGGTGTTGGTAGGCGATGTCCGAGAATTCGGCGGGAATTGCGCCGCTGGCGTGCGGCTCGGCAACCATGCCGGGGCGCTCGCGGGAGAGGTAGCCGAGGGCAGTGAGGATGCGCGCGACTGTGAGCAACTCGACGGCCCGCAGGTCTTCCGGCGGGATGGCGGAACGGGAGAGCAGCGCATATGCCCGGTCGAGCGCACCATAGATCTCGTCGTTCGCTTCCTCGCCGGCGACCAGCCGGACAGCGAGCGCGGCCACGCGGGCGAGCACGCGCACAGCTTCCGGGCCGCGCGGCATTTCCGCGCCCGCCGAATGCGCGGGCGCGGCCGTCGTCACCCGCCACACTTCCTTGCCCCGCACGAGGTCCACCTGCACGCGCGAAAGATCCTGCAGCACATACCGCAGCTTGGACGAGAGTTTGCGCAGCCCCTGCGCATGCGCATACACAAGCCCGAGCTCGCGCGTATAGAGCATGAGGATCTTCGAGTCCTCCCCTTTCGGCCGCGAGCCGAGCACGAATGCTTCCGTGTGATAGATGTGATGCATGCGCTAGACCTCGGGAGAGCGCATGCCCGTGCGCACGCGCTCCATCCCCTCCGCGATCTCGATGTCATGCCGCACGGCACGCTCACCGATCGCCCGCGCCGTCTCCATCGCGAGGGCAAGCCCTTCCCGGTCGAAGAAAATGTTCGCGCCCGGGAAGCCGACTTCGATGTTCTTCGTATTGAAAGATTCAATGTCGAGCAGCGCGGTCTTGAGGCTCTTGTAGAGATTCTGCGCAGCATCGGCAAGCATGGCCAGATTGCGGCGGGAAATACCGGCCTCTTCGAGCAAGCGCTCCTTGTCCGCGGCATCGGGCGTTTTGAGCCGAATATCGCCGTCGAGCGCATCGAAGCACAAGCGCAGGAAGCGCCACAGGTCGCCGAACCCTTCTCCGCTGTCGTGCGGCGGGACGGCAAGGCCGTGCGTGTCACCCGAAAAATCCGCAGAGAAAGCGGTCGTCGCCTGCGCCGAAAGCGAGAGATCGCGGCGGAAACCTTTGAGCGCGGCGAGCATGAGCTCGGCGTCCTTGGCCGTGCGCTTCAGGGCAACGCCGAGCAATTCCCGGCCATCATGGATGCGCTGCATGTCTTCGTGCATGCGCCCATTATACGGCACGCGGGGGTTTTAGACACGCCGTACGGTTATCTCTTCTCCTCCGAACGAGACTGTTTCGGCAAGCACAGTTTTTTTGAGGTCGTCCTCGAATCCGGCGACGGTCTCGCCGGCGCTTTCCGGCAGCGTGAGCGCTATCGTGTCGCTCGGCGTGAGGCCGGACTTCTTGCGCATGTCCTGCACGGCGCGCACGAGCTCGCGATAATCGCCCTCGCGCTTGAGCTCGGGCGTGATCTCGGTATCGAGCGATACCGAAAGCTCCTCGCTCTCCGCGAATTCCGCGGCGCGAACATTGAGCTCGTCGAGCAGGATCTCTTCGTAGGCCGCCGAGAACTTCGTGCCGGAGACCTGGATCTTGGCGAGCGGCTGGCGCACGGGGATCTGCGCGGCCTGGCGGGCCTTGAGGCCCATCGTGACGGCCTCGCGGAGCGCGCGCATCTTCTCGACATCATCGGCATCCGCTGCGCCGAGTTCCGGCCACGACGCAAGGTGCACGCTCGCGGGATCGCCAGCGGTCTTGAGCCGCTGCCAGATGTCTTCGGCGGCAAAGGGCGCGAAGGGCGCCATGAGCCGCGCGAGCGTCTTGAGCGTGACGTACAGCGTGCGCTTCGCGTCCGCATCGCCGTCTTTGATGCGCTCGCGCGAGCGGCGCACATACCAAGTCGATAGGTCGTCTATGAACTCGCGCATGGCGCGCACAGGCTCGAGCAGCTTGTAATTGTCGAGGTTTTCGGTCATGTGCGCGGCGAGCGCAGCGAGCCGCGCCGTGATCCACTTGTCGAGCACGTTTTCGCTCGCAGCGTCGTCCGTCTCTGCTGCCGCGTCCCGGTACAGCTCATAGAAAGCCAGCACGTTGTACAGCAGATTGAAAACCTTGTTGTGCAGCTCGGCCACCGTCTTCTCGTCGAAGTTCTTGCTCTCGCCCGGCTGGTTCACCGAATACATCCACAGGCGCAGCGTGTCCGCGCCGTACGTGTCCATCATGATCCACGGGTCCACGATGTTCCCGAGCGACTTGCTCATCTTCTTGCCTTCGGCATCAAGAATGTGCCCGAGACAGATCACGTTCTTGTACGCCTTGCCGCGGCCCATGAGCGCGCCCACGGCATGCAGCGTGTAGAACCAGCCGCGCGTCTGGTCGATTGCCTCGGCGATGAAGTCCGCCGGATACCCCCCGTGCTCCACGCGCTCGGCATTCTCGAACGGATAGTGGTCCTGCGCGAAGGGCATGGCGCCCGAATCGAACCACACGTCCATCACCTCCTTGGCGCGCGTCATGTCCTCGCCGTCTTCCGACACGAGCCGCACCTGGTCGATGTACGGCCGGTGCAGATCGAGCTCGTACTGCTCATTGTGCGGCATGGGTACGAAGGGCAACTCTCGTACCTCTGCATTATCAAAACGGCGGAAATCAGGCACAAAAACATGGGCATCCGGGCCGGGGCCTTCCGGCAAATACTCATGTTCGCACGGCTCATGCATTCCGGCGTTCACGAAGCACAGCCACGCCGGGCCGCCATGAGTCACGATAAGGATGTTCTTGCCGGCATATTTTTCTTCCAACTCATACAGCACGCCCGCAGTCCGGCGCTGCACCGCCTTGAGCGAATCGCCGCCAGGAATCTCCTTGTCGAACCAGCCGGGGCCGACCGCATACAGATAGTCGTGGTATTCCTGCCAAGTCTTGCCGTCGAACTGTCCCGGATCCACCTCGCGCAGACGTTCGTCGATCACGAGCGCGTCCGCCGCAAGGCCGAGCTTTTCCATCACGATCTGGGCTGTCTCGCGCGTGCGCGTGAACGGCGAGCATACGACAAGGTCGACACCCTTCTCCTTGAGTTTCTCCGCAGACGCAGCCACCTGAGTGCGGCCTTCGGGCGTAAGATTATCGTCCGCCTGTTTGCGGAAGCTCGTCACGCCGGCAGCATTGCCTTCCGTGCCGCCATGGCGCATCACATAGTAAGCATTGCCGGACTTTTTTGTCCGCGCGCGCAGCTCCGCCAGCGAGCCGATCACCTCGAGCTTTCCGCTTGGCGTCGTCCACACCGGCAGCGGCGTGCCCCAATAGCGCTCGCGGGAGATCGCCCAGTCTTTTATGTCCTTGAGCCATTCGCCGAAGCGCCCGTCACGCGTGTACTCCGGCTCCCAGTTGATGGCCTTGTTCTCCTCGATCATCGCGCCCTTGATCGCCGGGTCCGACATGCGGATATACCACGAGTCGCGCGCGTAATAGATGAGCGGCGTCTTGCAGCGCCAGCAGTGCGGGTACGAGTGCTCGTACTTCTCCTTCTTGAACAGCAGTCCGCGATGCGCCAGGTCCTTGATGATGTCCACCGCGACGTCCTCGTCCTTTACGAAGCGGCCCGAGAGAAAGCCAGCACCCTCGACGAACACGCCCTCCGGCGTGACCATATGGAACTTCGGCAGGCCGAGCTTGGTCCCGAGTTCGAAGTCGTCCGCGCCGTACATGACGGCCGTGTGCACCACGCCCGTGCCGTCCTCCGTCGTGACGAAATCCGCCGCGTATACTTTGTACGCCTTCTCCGCCTGCTCGCGCTGCGACTCGGGCAGTTTCTCTTTCAGGTACGGGTAGAGCGGCTCGTACTCAAGGCCGACGAGCTCGCTGCCTTTTATGTTTTTTATTATTTCTTCGTTTGGTATTGATTTTGTTGGATCAGAATTTCCTCCCTCATTTAAAAGATTTCGAAAATATGATCGCGAAGAAATATACATTTCCGGCGAATTATCGTATTTGAACTGGACGTACTCAATGTCCTCCCCCACCGCCAGCGCCACATTGCCCGGCAGCGTCCACGGCGTCGTCGTCCACGCGAGAATATATGTGTTGTCCTGACCCACGACCTTGAACTTCGCCGTGACGGAAAGATCCTTGTCGTCCTGGTATCCCTGCGCAAGCTCGTGCGACGAAAGCGCCGTGCCGCAGCGTGGGCACCACGGCACGACCTTGTAGTCCTTGTAGAGCAGCCCCTTGCCGTGCACCGTCTTGAGCACGCTCCAAAGCGACTCGATGTACGAATTGTGGTACGTCACATACGGATCCTTCTGATCCACCCAGTAGCCGATGCGGTCGGTGAACTTCTCCCACACGGAAAGGTACTGCCACACGCTCTCCTTGCACTGTTCGTTGAACTTCCCGATGCCGTACTCCTCGATGGCGCGCTTGGAATTCAAGCCGAGCGCCTTCTCCACTTGCAGCTCCACCGGCAAGCCGTGCGTGTCCCAGCCGCCCTTGCGGCGCACATGGTAGCCGCGCATGGTCTTGTAGCGCGGGATGGCGTCCTTGAAGGCACGGGCCTCCAAGTGATGGATGCCCGGCTTGCCATTGGCCGTCGGCGGGCCTTCGAAGAAGACGAACTCGCCCATCGGAGACTCCTTGGCAAGCGACGCCTCGAAGACGCCCTGTTCTTTCCAGAAGGCGAGGATCTTCTCTTCCCGTTCGGCTGCGGCGGACTTTTGGGCTTTGTTTTCGGGGGTTTCCATGGGACTTGACTTTTTATTTATAATTTGGTATAATAGAAATTAGAAAATAGTAAAACCCGTCCTTGCATCACGACGCAAAGTCATGATCGCAAGGACGGGTTTCTTGTTTCCGTGGTACCACCTTGGTTCCCCTCCGGTATGCCGTCGGGCTCGTTGCTGCTGTGACGGGCGTTCCCGCCGGGGTCTACTTTCCGCTTTCAGCGGTTTCTTCCCGGAGCTCGGGGGTGATGTCCCCCTCTAGCGCTTCTAGGCGAAGCATACCACAAACTGATTGACTTTCAAGTCAAGAATTCCTACACTGAAAACGTTCGTCAAAACAACTCCTCCCCGAGAATACGACCGGAGGAACGGGTTCAAAGAGAGGGGATTTTTATCAGCCGGTTCCGCAAGGAGCCGGTTTTTTCTTGACCGAGGAAAAATACAGGGATATACTGGCATCGAACTTTATATCTGTCCTGGAAAGATGGAGGTTCTACAGCAAATGTACGGGCGGCTCGGTGAGCCGCTTTTTTGCTGTCTACATCTTCTCCGGCATCTGTATGCCGAGCAGCCACAGGCCGTTCTTCATGGTCGTAAGAAATGCTTCCGTGATGCCAAGCTTGTACGGCGAGGCGGGATCGGCGGCATCCGCGATCTTCGTATTGCCGTACCAGCTGTTGAATGCCTGCGCGAGATCGAGCAGATGTCCGACGGCATGATGCGGCGCCCATTCCTCCGTCGCATGCGCGACCGCATCCGGGAACTGCGCGAGCAACTTCTCCACGATGGTCGTCTCCCAGCCGTCCGGCAGGGCGACCGCAGGCACGATGCCTTCCGCCTTTGCTTTCTCAAGCACCGACTTTGCGCGCACGGCCGTGTACTGGAGATACGGGCCAGAGTCGCCTTCGAACGAGAGCGAGGTGTCGGGATCGAAGTTGATGTTCTTGCCGGCCATGACGCGCAGGATGGCGAACTTGAGCGCGGCGATGCCAATGGCATCCACGGAGGCGCGGTCTGCCGCAGTATCCAACCGGTCCGAGCGCTCGGCCACTTCCTCGAACAAAGTGTCCACGAGCGTCTGCGCCAGCGGCACGCCGCCGAGGCGCGACGACATCTTCTGGCCCTTGAAGCTCATGCGGCCGTGCGTGCGGTGCACGGTCTTTTCCTTCCAGACCGGATTCACCTTCCCCGCCGCCGCGGCGACGACCTTGAAATATTCCTGCTGCTCGTGATCCGTGATGAATATGGAAATATCCGGCGAGTAGCGCGCGAACTTGAGCGACATGAGGCCCACATCCTTGGCTTCGTACGTCGGGTAGCCGTCCTTGTTGATGAACACGCGCGTATGCAGGCCGTCCTGTTCGCCTTCGTAAATGGAGGCGCCCTCCGATTCCTTGAACACGGCCGGGGTATTCGCGCGGATGATCTTCGCGCCTTCCGTCCCGGCCTCGCTCTCGAAGATGAACGCATCAAACTGCGAGCCGAGACGCGCTGTGATCTTCTTGAAGTACGACAAGTTGATGTCCCGGGCCGTCTCATATGTCTTCCAGGCGTCGCTCGCCGTCTCGTGCTCGTACAGCTGCGCCGTGATCGCACGGATCTCTTTCGCCGCTTCGGGGTCGTCTTCATAGGCCTTGGTGCCGCGGACGTAGCAGTCGCCGAGGTAGGCGAGCGTCTCGAGCTCACTGCCGAACGAGGCGACTTTCTCCGCCCCGCCTTCGCGGAGGATCACCCACACGGCTTTGCCGATGCCGAGCGAGATGTCGGACGGATACGAGACCTCGGTCACGTCGGCGCCGGAGAAGCGCGCCAAGCGCGTGATGGCCTCGCCGATGGCATTGTTCATGACATGCCCGATATGGAACGGCTTGAAGAGGTTCGGGCTCGAATGCTCGACAAGGATCTTCTTGCCCGCATGCAGCGCATTTCGGCCCCACGTCTCTGGCTGTGCGGCAATTTCAGCGACTGTATCCGCAAAATGCTTTTTGGAAAGGCGGAAGTTAATGAACCCCGGCCCCGCGATCTCGATCTTCTCCACGTCGGCGACGGGATTTTTCTCGAGCTCGGCAACGATTTTTTCCGCAAGCGCGCGGGGCGCGAGCTGCGCGGCTTTGGCATGCGCCAAAGCCGCGCTCGTCGAATACTCGCCGTGCAATATGTCCGCCGGGCGCTCGAGCACAATGGTCCCAGCTTCAATGCCGAGCGTCGCGAGCGCGTTCCGTATGCTGTTTTTCAGTTGTTCCTGCATAAGCTATTTCCTTCCCGTCGATCCGAAGCCCTGGTCGCCGCGCTCAGTCTCGCTTAATGTATCAGTTTCCTCCAGTTCCGCAATGGCGACCGGGTAGAGGATGAGCTGGCTCACCTTGTCCCCCGCCTCGACCGTGTACGGCCCGCCGGAGAGATTGACCAGGTGCGTGTTGTACTCGCCGCGATAGCCCGCATCGAAAACGCCGCCCATGGTGTGCAAGCCGGCCTTCGAGATGCTCGATTTGTCCTTCACGATGGCCGCGTACCCCTCCGGAAATTCGAGCGCAAAGCCGTGCCAGATGCGCACATGGCCCATGGGCGGTATCGTGACCGCCTCCATGGCATACAGATCCATGCCCACGTCGCCGGGGCGACCATACGTCGGGAGCTTGGCGTCTTCCTTAAGCTTTTTTACTTTGACTTTCATTGCTATATCCCGTACCGCTCCGCGAAATGCTGCGGGCCGTGCGTGTCGTAATCATACAGATACTCGATGGACTCGCGCAACCGACGGTCGAACTCGAGCATGTGGAGCGGCGTCCAGATCGGCACTTGGAACGTGCGCGCGAGCTTCTCGAGCTTCTGCTTGGCTTCCTTCACGGAGGTCGGGTCGGATGCGGCAATGGACGCCTCATAGTGGTACTGCTCGTTCTCGGGCTCGTGCAGCGTGAACGCCGCTCCGCCGTACCGGCAGACGAGCACGCGGTCGGCGAAGACCGTGCCCTTCTTGTAGCCGAGCTCGGCCAGGAAGCGCACTGCCGCGGCAAAGGGCCCCGGGGCGAGGTCGAGCACGGTCTCCTCGCGCGACCCCGGCGCGCCCGCATGCATGCGCATGCGGGCGCTGCCGCCGCGATACTCGAGCCACACTTCCCTGTTGTTGAACCCGCGGTCCTGGTACCGCACGGAGACGCGTGCTTCGGTGCGCACATCCTCGCCGCCGACAAGCCGGCGCTTGAGGCGTTCATATTCCTTGGGCATCACGGGGCCGCGGATCTCGGGTTCGATCATGCAAGCTTCGCCGCAACGCGGGCATGGATGTCTTCGTGCACTTCGGGAATACTGCGATCGGCACGCAATACGTCCCAGCCAAGTTCACGCGCGAGCTCCAGGTGCGCGAGGCGGATGCGCTCGGTCTTCTCGTCGTCCTCCTCGTAATGGTGCCCTGCCTCGCGACTCTCGAGGAACCGCGCGCCATCGAGCAAGAGCGCGACGTCGGGCTGCCTCAATGCTGCGTATTCAGTGAGCAGCCACTCCTTGTCCATGCCGTCGCCCATGCCGTACGCGATGCCCGTGCCCGTGTACATCTCGGCGAGGACGACGGCATTCTCCGCAAGAAGACGATCGAGTTCCGGCGCGAAGTCTTTCTTATTTTGGATCTGCAATTCGTGGAACTCGCGCGGCGATATGCCTTCCGGATTCCCCTGCCGCAGGTATGCGTTGATGCGCGGGCCGGTCGGAGCAAGATCATAGACAGGATATTTCACGTACGCGACGCGCCTGCCCTCGGCGCGCAGGCGCTCCTCGAGCAGCTTCTGCTGCGTGGTCTTGCCCGTGTTCGTGACGCCGTACAGCGCGAAGAGGATTCCCATGCGGGTACTGTAACAAGAACCTGTCATTTTTTCTACGCACGACCGCCCGTCCTACAAAATTGACTTATATCCAAAATACTGTTAAATGAGGAAAATTCCTAAACATGACACAGACAATCAAAGTTAAATCATTGCATATGCACCCGGTGAAGTCATGCGGCGGCATCGCGCTCGACCGCGTCCAGATCGGCCCAATGGGGATCAATCACGACCGACAATGGATGGTGGTTAACGAGCACGGGATCTTCTGCGCCCAGCGCGGAGACGCCCAGCTCGGCGCGACAGGAATCCGCACTATGTGCCTGATCAAGGCTCGGTACGGGGTATCGGGCTTCGTGCTCTCCGCCCCGGGCATGCCGGACTTGATCCTGCCGTTCGGCGGCCTGATCGGGAAAGAGCGGGTCGTACGCGTTTGGCGAAGCACCTGCTCGGCAATCGACCAGGGAGACGAAGCAGCTGAGTGGTTCACCGAATACCTCTCCCGCGAAGTCCCCGGCATCTACCGCCTCGTGCGGATGCCGAACTATGGCACAAGAAAGACGGAGATCGGGAACGCGGGCGTCGGATTCGCCGACGGCTATCCGTTCCTGACCACTTCACAGGCATCACTCGACGCACTCAACGCGACGGCGAATGCGGCGATACCGATGGACCGGTTCCGGCCGAACATCGTACTCGAGGGCTGCGATCCGTTCTTTGAGGATTCGCTGCTCGGGAGAAAATTCATGATCGGTGATGTGTTGTTCACGGGCGTGAAGCCTTGCGTGCGCTGCCCAATCACGACGATCAATCAGGACACGGCGGAACAAGGGAAATTCCCGCTCAACATGCTTGCGAAGCATCACGAGAAATTCCACGGCCCCTTGCTTGCGCAGATGGGAACGAGCGCTCCCAAAGGCGCGATCTTCGGAATGAACCTGAACCATCTAAATCTCGGGACCGTTTCCAAGGGAGATGTCCTCAAGGTGCTGTAAAAAGTCAGAAAAGAAACGCCGCACGGTCGTGCGGCGTTTTTCTATATCTCGGCGAGATATTCGGACGCGACCCATCCGGTAAAGCCGTCGTCAAAGACGACCTGCTTCCACCAGCGGCCGGATTTCCAGGAGTCGGCGATACCGGTGATCTGGCCGCCGTAGTTCACGCGGGCGACGATCTTCCCCGCCGGAGCCGTGCGGATGTTGAGCGAGGGATACGCCGTGACGCGGAAGCGGTTGCTCGGCGCAGGCGGGACGTAGTGGGTCGGCGGCACCGGAGCGGGCTGCGGCGGGACATAGTACGGCTGCGGAACGGATGCGGGCGGGACATACGGCACAGGCGCGGCAGCCGTCTCGACAAAATATGACGGCGTGCCAGTGAGCGCGACCGTGCGACCCGCAGCAACGCTGTAATTGCTGGCCGACCAGTCCCACTCGCGGCGCGCGAGCGTTGCGGCGAACGGGAACGTGTACGATGCGCTCGCGCCTTCGCTCTGGTCGCTCGCCGTCTTCGCCCAAAGCACATAGGTATAGAGACTGGTCGCCGGATCGCGGAAGGCCGCGCCGCGCACGTTCGCAGGCAGCGCGAGCTGCGCCGTGCGGGAGGCATCATATGCCTTGCCGTACAGGAGCGCGGAAACGGTCGCAGCCGCCTTGAACTGATTGTTCTTCGGAACGCTTGCGATATTCGGCGCCGTGTCTATCGCCCCGTACAGGCCCATCGTGTTGAAGATATCCGTGCTCTTGGAATCCTGTCCCAAACCGTACTTGTAGAATTGCCGGATGCCATTCGCTTGCGAGAGCACGTGGGTCTTGATCAGAAAATTGTTCGCGAGCGGCTCGCTTCCCCAAATGTCCCCGACCGGACGCTGCGGCATGTCGGTCTCGGTCAGGATCCACTGCTTGGCCGGGTACGACGCGCCATAGCCGTATTTCTTGAGCACGGTCTCGAACTCGTTCTTGCTCGAGATCACGGCATCGGCAGCGGCGTCGGAGTGGCGCGAGTAGATGAAGTCATTGCGCAGAGTGCTCCATTCCTTCAGGCCGTACATGGGATAGGTATGAAAGGAGAGCACATCGAAATATGCGCCGCCCTTGTTCGGGTAGTCAGCGGTCACGCTGCCGTCCATCGGATTGTCCGTATTGCGCAGCACGGCATCCAGGAACGACGGGTAGCCGATACCGCCGGTAGCTACGTAGTCCGTCGGCTCGAGCGTTTTGATCACCTCATATGCCACGCGCAGCTCGCGGATGTAATAGAAAATAGGCGCTTTGAGATTCGTCAGATCGTTCGGCTTCGGATTCACGTTCCACCAGCTCTCCGGATCGGAGGGGCTCTGCCAGCCTGCCGAAGTGTAGGTGAAGTCAGGCTCGTTCACGATCTCCCAGAATTTCACATAGGGACCGTATGTCTTCACGGTCTTGTAGAGGTAGGCTGCGTATGTGTTCGCCGGGTTGATCTGCGTCTTCGCGACATCGAGCCACACCGGCTCGTACAGGCCCTTGAATGTTCGCGCGCGCTCGTCGGCTCCAGGAAAGACACGCGTCTCGCGATTGTCGGGACCGCTCGTGCCGCGCTCGCGCGGGTCGTTCGGCTCGCCGACGAAGGCCGTCAGATCGCGCATGCCCATGGCCTCGTATGCGCGGAAGGCCTCGATGCGCGCGTCCGCGCCGTACCCCGTGATGAGCCAGTCCGGCAGCGACGGGCGAACCGTGCGGGCGCCCGCGTTGTACGCAAGCTGCGCGATGTCCTGATCGCGGAACTGCGTGCCGTACCAGCCCATGTTCGAGCCGTAGGCGTACTGCCCCGCATACGGAACGTACGAGCTCGCATCGTTCGCGGTAAACGCGAGAGCGTTCAACGGCGAAAGCGCCGCTGCGAACACAGCGGCAGCGTAGACGAGTTTAATTGAGCCGATCTGCATATGCTCACTCTAGCAAACTGCGACCGGGAGGCAAAATAAAAAAAACGGAAACCTCTCGGTCACCGTTTTTTCATTCGTTTTCCAGTGTCCATATGCGGGTTGGACGCCATGACGGCATTCACTACGTCGCAGATAGCGTTGTAATCGGAATTGGAAACTCTCTGATTCTCAAACTGTTTGAGCGTTTTATTGAAATGTCTGGAATCCTCTCCGCGGAGTACGGGAATTGTCTTGATCGGTCTGGCCATATTTCGAACAATTTATAGATGAACACTCTATTGGACAAAACTCTACCATATATTACCGATCACGCAAACGATTCCGGCACCGGGAATTGCGCGGCAAGCGCGCGGACTTCTTCGCGGATTATTTTCTTCTGGGATTCATCATCCTTGGCGCGCAGCGCGGCGATCATGAGCTCGGCGACCCGGGCACAGTCGGCTTCTTTGAATCCGCGCGTCGTGATGGCCGGCGTGCCGAAGCGGATGCCGGAGGGATCGAGCGGTTTGCGCGTGTCGCCGGCGATGGCGTTCATGTTGAGCGTGATGCCCACCTCGTCGAGCACGGCCTGGGCCTCTTTGCCGGTGACGCCGAGCGAGCCGAATACGTCGGCAAGTATCAGATGGTTGTCCGTGCCGCCGCCGATCATGCGGATCTTCTCGCGGTGCAGCACAGCCTCCATGGCCTTCGCATTCTTGAGGATCTGCCGGCAGTATTCCTGGTATGCGGGCGTCATGGCCTCGCCGAAGGCAACCGCCTTGGCGGCAATCGTGTGCATGTGCGGGCCGCCCTGGATACCCGGAAAGACGGCCTTGTCTATCTTCTTTGCGATCTCCTCGCTCTCGCGCACGAGTATCAGGCCGCCGCGCGGGCCGCGGAGCGTCTTGTGCGTCGTGCTCGTGATGATATCGAAACCATCTTCGAACGGATTGCGGAGCGCGCCGCCGGCGATGAGCCCGGCGATATGCGCCATGTCGGCCATGGTCACGGCGCCGACCTCTTGTGCGATCTCGACGAATTTCGCGTAGTCGAGCGTGCGCGAGTACGCGGAAAAGCCGGCCAGGATTATTTTCGGCTTGTGCTCGAGCGCGAGCGCGCGGAGCTCGTCGTAGTCTATCTCCCCCGTCTCGGGGTCCTTCATTTTATATGTAACAAACTTGTAGATCTTCGCGGGCAAGGTCATCGGGTGGCCATGCGTCAGGTGTCCGCCGTGAGCGAGGTCCATGCCGAGCACGCAATCGCCCGGCTCAAGCAGCGCAGAATACACGGCAAGGTTCGCCGGCGCGCCAGAATGCGGCTGCACGTTCGCGAACTTCGCCCCGAAGAGCTGCTTCGCGCGATCGATCGCGATGGTCTCGATCTGGTCGGTGAATTCCTGTCCGCCGTAGTAGCGGCGGCCTGGATATCCCTCCGAGTATTTGTTGGTGAGCACGCTGCCGGAGGCCTCGCGCACGGCGCGGGAAACATAGTTCTCGCTCGGGATGAGCTCAAGCCCTTCGGCCTGGCGGCGTTCCTCGCCGATGATTGCATCGAATACTTCCTGATCGCGATGTGCCTGCATGCGCCGATTCTAGCACTGCGCCGGGCAATAAGAAAGCCGCCCGATAGGAGGGGCGGCGAAAGAGTTTTGTGTGTGATTAATTGAGAAACGCGTGTTCGGTGATAACGCCCTTCTCAACGACAATCTTCAGTACCTTGCCGTAATCAAAGCGCAGAGGGTCGATCTTCTTGTTTTTGTCGAGCTGCGCATTGAACCCTTCGAGGATAGCTACTGCCTTGGGACGGTCAACGACCGCAATAGGCATGTCGTAATTTGACAAGATGTTCAAACTCTCAGTCTTGAGTTTCTCAGGCGCATGGTCGAATTGGGCATACGGATGCAGTACGGGGACGACGTGTGTCATTCCATTCCTGATCAGCTCCGCGCCCTGCTGGATCCTTCCGTTTCCGAAGGGAAGGATGGAAAATTGGTGCGTAGGATATTTGTGCGAAAGCAATTTTCCTACACCTTCCATGTCTCTGCGGCCCTGAACGGTCATGGTTCCCTGGGAGCTGTTCTCAACCTGGCCTGTCCTTACAAAAAGGTATTCTTTTTTCATACCAAACTTTTTAAGTGTTAAACAAAATGTGAATTTAACTTAAAGTCAGCATACAACATTAGCCGGATATGCGCAAGTAAGGAAACGGGCGGGGGGGGGGG
>CAYMVF010000012.1:13726-15634 GCA_964394045.1 uncultured Candidatus Saccharibacteria bacterium
AAAATTTTCCCGTTTTTGCCGAATTTACCCCCCGGGGCGGGGGGGCTTGGGCCCCCCCCGCCCGTATGGTATTTTTTTACCGTTCCCTATCCCCCTACGCCGGCACGAACGTCAGCGCGCTGCCCTTCTTGCCCGCGCGGCCGGTACGGCCAATGCGGTGCACATAGGTGTCGTAGTCGTTCGGGATGTCGTAGTTGATCACATGCGTCACGTTCGGGATGTCGAGGCCGCGCGCGGCAACGTCGGTGGCGATGAGAATGTTGAGCTCGTTCTTCTTGAACGCCTCGAGCGTGCGCATGCGCTCGCGATTGCGCTTGTCGCCATGGATGCCGGCGACTTTGAAGCCGCGGCCGCGCAGCTCGGTCTCGAGCTTGTCCACGCTGTGCTTGGTCTCGCGGAAGATGAGCACCTTGTCAGAGCCGTCCTTGATCAGGATGTCGTGGAGCATGTCGATCTTCTCGTCCGCCGAAGCGCGCACGATGTCCTGGTCCACGTTCTTGCTCGTCTCGCCTTTGACGACGGAGACGAAGAGCGGGTCTTTAAGATACATCTGCGTAAGCTTCTTGATCTCCGGCGAGAGCGTCGCGGAGAAGAAAAGCGTCTGGCGCTCTGCCGCGCACTTGCCCAGAATGAAGGTCATGTCGTCGCGGAAGCCCATATCGAGCATGCGGTCGGCCTCGTCGAGCACGACGGTCTTGTAGCCGGAAAGGTCGAGCACGCCCTGTTTGATCAGGTCGGTCACGCGGCCCGGCGTGCCGATCACAAAGCTCACGCCGCGGCGGATCTCATTGATCTGCTTGCCCATGGGCATGCCGCCAACGACACAGGCGGAGAAGAGCTGCATCCAGAACGCGAGTGCCTTGAATTCGGCGTCGATCTGCTGCGCGAGCTCGCGCGTCGGCGCAAGGATGAGCACTTTCTGTTTCTTGTCGCGGCTGGCGCGATCGATGAGCGGCAGGATGAACGCGCCCGTCTTGCCCGTGCCCGTGTTGGCCAGGCCGAAGAAGTCGCGGCCGGCGAGAATGTGCTCGATGGACTGATCCTGGATGGGGGTCGGGTGCACGAAACCTTTCTTGGCGATGTTCTTGTGCAGCTGCTCTGCGAACGGAAAGTCCGCAAAAGCATGCTTGGCCACGTACGGCTTCTCTTCTACGTACTCGGCCTTCTTCACGAAGCGCGAGAAGTCGATGCGCTGGCCGAAACGGCTCTTGCCGCTGCCCATGCGGTTCTTGGCGAAGCTCGCCGAGCGGCGGCCGCCCTTGAAGCCGCCCGAACGCGGGCCGCCGGAGCGGGACCCGCCGGAATGCGAAGTGCCCCCGCCGAAGCGAGGCGCGGGGCCGGTATACCGAAACCCGCCGCCGCTCCGGGTGACCGGAGACGACTTACCGAACGAGCGCTTCCCCGAAGCGGGGCGCGCAGAATTGCCATTGTGCATATAGATACGTGTGTCATGGAGATCAACCATATGACAACAAGCGTCTAGGCGGATTCCACAATCGGCATTCTCTGATTTGTTAATTAATGGGCGATCGACGCCCGGGAGAGAATGATGCCCCAAGATTAGCATATACAAATAAAAATGTCAATACACATAAGAAAAGCCCCGGAATTGCCGGGGCTGTCTTTTATTTTCTGCATCCGCGATTGCCGCCGCCATTGTAGCGATAACTGCGCTGGTAACTGCCGCCGTAATACGGAGCGGGCACCGGCACGGGGATCGGGATGGGTACGGCAACCGCTGCGGCCGGCAGTGCGGGATATCCCACATACACGGGGCCGTTCGGACTTGCGTTCGGACCGACATACGAATGGCCGCCCGAGACAACCCCGCCGCCATATCCGTAGCCATATCCTGCGACCGGAGCCGCGGAATTAATGTGATTCACGGTACTTCCCGTACCGTACGTG
>CAYMVF010000013.1:0-15330 GCA_964394045.1 uncultured Candidatus Saccharibacteria bacterium
ATGTTTTTTTCCCCCCGTCCAGCATCGCCGCTTCCCGCTCCGGCATGCCGCGCGACATGATCCGCACGACTGCCTCGCTGCGCCCCATCCGTTCGATCACCGCCTCGGCCTCCGTGCCGCGCCCGTCGCAGAGCACGACACTGTCTCCGGGAGCGAGGCGCAGTACGTTTTTCCATTGCGAAAGCAGCTCGCCGTCCGTGACGGCAAACTCTGCGCGCATAAGGTTCCAGTCTCGGATGAATCTGTGCAGCCGCATATGTCCGGATGATACCCTGCGCCCAGCCCTACGGCAAATCCACCAGCTTGCCGGCCGCGATCTCTATCCCGTCCGCCCGGCGCAGCGCGCGCTCCATTTGTTTTGTCAGGATATCCTCGTGCGGGGAATCATCCAAAGCAGCCGCTATTTCCCAGAGATCGGCATCGCCCGAAAGCCACCCGCTGCCGAAATGCCTGCTCACGTCGAACGGCCGCGAGAAACTGCGAAGCGTCTTTTTCCCCTCGTCGGTGAAGTATTCGTGGAAGTACGACATGGCAAGCTCGCGCACGCTCTTGTAGACCGCTTCGCGGTAGCGCAGCACGGCATGGCTTGTCTTGGAAATCGCTCCCCAGCGTCCGTCGCGGCGAAAGAGCGCGACCACATGGTCCACGTCTCCGGAGCGCCCGGCGACTTTCAGGTCCAAAAGCAGCGGCCGGCCGCCTTGGGCCATGAGAGCCGCCGCGGCCAGGAGCGCGCCTTCCATGCAGCTGGCCGTACGGGTCTCAAGCACCTTTTCTGGCGAGCGCACGATAGGCTCCGATTCGGGGGAACGGAAGGGGAGCGTGTTGAGGAAATCCTGCACCGCTTCCGGCTTTTTCAGGAATCGGAATCGGGCGAGGCTTGCCGCTGCGGTCATATGGAGAGTATACGCTCCATGGTATACTTTGGGAACAGAACCAGCCATGCATTTCCTCGTTCACACCGTCCTGCCCTTTCTCCTGCTCTACAAATACTGGGCCATCTTCGCTGTCACGTTCGTGGCTGCCATGGCTTTTCCCATCCCGCCCGGCACGCTGCTCATGGCCGCCGCAGCTTTTGCGAGCGATGGCTACCTCTCACTGCCGTGGATCATTTTGGTCGGTGCCGCCGGCAACGTGGCCGGCGATACCGTTGGCTACTGGATCTCTCGCCGTTACGGTAAGCCGCTCCTCGGCCGGATCGCGTTCTTCCGCCGACTCTTCGCCTCGGAGCGGTACGCCCGTTTCGAGCGGCGCATCGCCAGATACCCCGGCCCGTTCTTGTTCATCAGCCGCTTCGAAGCCGTCTCAAACCTTTCGGTCAACATTATCGCCGGCATGAGCCGTGTGCCGTTTCGCAAATATATTCTGTATGTGATCCCCGGCGAGCTTGCCCAGGTCTCGATCTACTCGGTGATCGGGTATCTTGTCGGCGACAATTGGGAGCAGGTCGCGGATGCGATCAACCGGTATATGCTCATCGTTCTGGGCGTTCTGGCCGTACTCGCCGCGATATTCTGGAAGCAGATTTGGGCCCGCCTGACCCGGCAGGAGCGATAGCAGAAACTCCGACGACGCTTTTTCGCTATTTGTGTTCCTTGCAAATTTAGATTCTTGTGGTAGTGTGATGAAAACTAAAAACTAAAGAAGATGGAAAAACAGACAGCCGCCGACGAGCGCGCACTCAAAGACTTCCTGCGCCTCGCGTGCACAGGATATTCCGGTAGGGGAATTATAAACGGCCGTACGGCCAGACATCTGGTGCAAGGATGCTTCATCCAGGGCCGAAGCGAGCCCACTCGCAACCGGATCTACGAAGAAGCTGGAAGCGGGGAACTCAGAACAGCTTTGGCTGATCCCGACAAGCCGGGCGGCGGGCCGCTCACGATCTATCCGGCCATGCTGGAGGCGTCGCGCAGCGGCAATTACGCCGTCAGTAATGGCGCGCAGACACACCGGGCTTTGCAGATCGTTGCCGATGACGACCTGAACTATTCGCTCATGATCATGGGCGAAGATTTCTCCTACGAGCCCGACAGCCTGCATACGCCGCGCATCACAGGCACGATACGTCTTGTCGAAAAAGACCGCATTGAGTTCCAGATGCTGCTCTTGAAAAAATCCGTCGCCGACGACTCATGCGAGAAATTCCATTTCGTATGGAACGAAATGCCCGCCGGTTACGGTAGGTGTCTGACTACCTATGCCGTAGACGACACCCTGATGGATGCCGGTCCGCATGTGGGCGGCTTCGCGGCACTTCAGTCCATGGATTTCTTTAAGAGGCAGCGCGATCCAATATCGTTCGTTGGCGAGCCGCTGTTCCTGCCCATTCCCGACTCGCAGGAGGAGATGCTTGACTTGTATTGGAAGGCGCTCGACTGCGACAACATGATCTCCCTGGCGGTGAAGTACATAGACATCGCCACCGGAGAAAGCAACATCATGTTCAAGAACAAGTACGAGAAAGTGGCCGCCGAGGCATAGGCCGAAGGCGCCGATAGTAAAGCCCCTCCGCATGGAGGGGCTTTTGCTTTGCAAACCGGGCCGTTTTTTGCTAGTATTTCCACGTTCCCGCCTTGAAAAGCCCATATTCCCCTGTAGCTCAATGGTAGAGCAATCGACTGTCAAAAGGCAGCTTTCCGGAGAAATCCGGATCGAAAACGAGGTGAACTCGGTGAAGCCCCACGCGGGTAATGCCGAGCCAAGCCCGCCCTCGGGCGGGAAGGTGTAGAGACTATCCGCAAGGAGTAGCTCCGCGGGCCCTAGCGGCCCCGGCGCGAAGCGCCTCGCTCCTGATCTCGGGCGACCGAGAAGGAGATGATATAGTCCACCCCTCCCAGCAATGGAAGGATCGGTGTAATCGATTGGTTGTAGGTTCGAATCCTACCGGGGGAGCAGCGTTATTCCCTCATGGATCTCCATGTGACAGTTCGCACACAGGAGAATGCATTTGTCTATCTCGTTTTTTATTTTTTCCCACGAACGCGTGAGGCCTTTTGCGGCTACGCCAAAATCTTTTTTCTTTGGATCGAGATGATGGAAGCTCAGCGCGCGAGAACATTTAGCATATCCGCAGACAGCGCATTTACCGCCCGCGTACTCGCGTGCCATCTCACGCAATTTTTTCCTGCGCTTTTTAACGGCTTCGCGCATATATTCGGCGCGATCGGCATAAGTGCGTTTTTCTTTTATTTTGGTATACATAGATATAGTATACCAAAAAATATAATCATGTTTATTAAACTTTTTCTAAACGGATTTTAGGTGTAAGTATAAAAATGCGCTACTATTTTATCAGTGTTTTAATTTAGTTAATTTATTTATTTTTACTCTAAAAAATAAATACAAAAATAATTTATTAATAAAGCTCTGAATAAAAATTTCATGGAATCATTGATCAATGTTTTAAAAAGTATATTAGGTGGGAATAAAACCACTAACACAAATACTAATAATGTTCATGTCGTGACTCATGTTGAAGTTCCGACCGTGCAGCCTATTTCGACTACCTCAGTTAACGCTGCAGACATTGAGAAAATAGCTGGTTACAAGGAGACAGCAAAAATACTTTTCATCGATGATACCTCACAGAAAGATAAAATAAAAAATCTAAAAAAAGCTGGATGGAAACATATAGAGCAAATTAGTGACGTTCACAATATAGATTCGCTTGAAATTCGTGAGTCAGAAATAATTTTTGTTGATTTTAAAGGTATCGGTGAAAAGGAAAGTGAGCAGGGTCTTGGTGTTCTGAGTGCTCTGAAGGTCAGGTACGACGAGACTAAATGGCTCATTCTTTTCACTGCCTATGAAGTTCCCATTACTGCTTTCCAAAAAGGTGCAAATGATTATTTGGCAAAAAATTCTTCTAAATACGAGACGGAGCAAAAAATCATTAAGGGATTGCAACATCTGAGAAAATGATATTCTTCCAAATTAAAAAAGATAGTGATATTTATTATTCGAATGTTCCAGATAATATCGATTCTTTTCCAAGAAAAGTAATTCAGCGTGAGTATTCGGATTACAGTTTAGAAATTATAGCAACAGAAAAAGACATCCTGCTTTTTGGAAGTGAAAGGCATCGGCGGGCAGTTACAGTTATCTCAGAGAATTTAATACAAATCCTCGACCAATTGGAAGAAAGACAAAATAATCGTTATACTATTCTTTCTCACAATCTAATTACAACCCATGCTCACTTACAGGATATCGTTGAAAATATTGTTCCAGCAGAGAAACTTGCTCAAGCAAAGGATCATTTCGCACAACTAGAAATAGCAAAAAATTATTTAATTGAGGATACAGAAGCGTCAGCGGATGCGCTCTTGGGTGTTATTAAAAGGGTTGTCGATTTACAAGCTCAAATTGAAGGTTTTAAAATTTTAAGTAAACAAAGGAAGCTAGATCTTGGGGACCATAATATTTTGAAGGTACTTGAAAATATTATCCATCCTTTTTATCAAGATTTTTTATCCAATAATATCGATATTAAATGGCATATCGACTCTAGTATTACTGAAAAATATAAATTGAGAACTGATTTTAAGGTTATTAATGTTATCCTACATCATTTGCTTACGAATGCAGTAAAATATACTCGACCATATTCATGTATTGATATTAATTATTATCCTGAAAATCGTGAACTTGTTTTTTCAATGAGAAGTATCCGTATTGAACAAGATGAAATTGAAAAGATTTTTGATTTACAATATTGTGGTAAAAACGTGCCTCAATCTTTAGCTGGTGAAGGTGTTGGCATGTATATGGTAAGGAAAGCAGCTGACCTAATTGGCATACAAGTAAAAGTACAGCCAGATTTTCAGGCCCGTATCGAAGAAATAGAATCTGTTAAATATACTCCAAATAAATTTAAATTAAAGTTTCCAGTAAATAATTAATCTTTGTATTATCTTGGAAAGACGCTCCGTTTGATGCTCTCGAAATCATATCCCGCAGGGAACAGTTCCTCGAAGAGCCGCATGGCCGGCTCGCCGGCATACTCGCCGCGCTCGGCCGCTAGGTGCATGGCCAGGATCATCTCCTCCGGCTCGCCGACGCAGTCGAGCGGTTTGAACCCTTCGACGCCCAGGATGCGCCGCACGAGGCGCAGCAAGCGCTTCTTTGCGTACAGGTCGGAGCCAAACATGCCGACCACCTGCTTCTTGGGCAGGAAGGCCGCATAGCACGCGAAGAGAAACATGCACTTCGGGCAGCGCGTGCACCAATATGGTTTGCGCACAAGGAACCGTTCGAGCGGCGAGAGCCAGAAGTAGGTGTTGCAGCTCGTCACATCGCGGAAATATTTCGGGTACTGGACGAATCGCCGCACGATCTCGAGCTCGCTGAACTGTCGCAGGAGCGAACGTGATGATATGTCGGGCGTGATGTACCGCCGCACATAGTCGTTTGTCATGCGCTCTGCCTCGGTCGATTTGCACCACTGGTGGTTCACTTCGAGGCCAAGGTACGTGAGATTGCCGAAGTCGGCGCTGCGCTCGTTTGAGAACACGATTTCATTGTAGCCGAGCAGTTCGGCGAGCAGCACTGCCACGAAGGTGAACGTGGAAACGGACGGGTAGGCAGGGGAGACGCGCCCGAAGAGCATCGTGCGCTCGATGCGCGGGTCGCGGCGGCGGGTCACGCGCACGGTCTTTGCGCCTGCGAGCTTGGCAATGCGCTTGTGCGCGGGCGTTGGCGCGAAGGCGAAGAAGTCGAACGGCGTGCCGGCGGCCGTGAGCATTTCGGCCGAGAGGATGGAATCTTTGCCTGCGCCGTTGAGGAGCAGCGAGCGAGCAGGCCGCTCGAAGCGGGCGGGTTTGGGCGCAACGGCAGCCTCGTCGTACGGAAAGGCAATGAGTCCGCGGAAGTCCATTTTCATGTCGTAAAAGAATTCGGCCATGCCGTTGAGGTATAGCGAATCCCAGAACTCTGCCTGCTCGCGCGTGAGCACGAAGCCCTCGATACGCATATTTGCCGTGGGGTATACGGCCCAGTAGTTGATGCCGAGCATGAGCAGGAGCGCCTGGAGCGTGGGCTCGAGCACTGTCTTGGGTACTTTTTCCCAGAGCTCCGGCGCGACGTCATGCAGGAAGATGCGGTCGGTGTATGTGCGCGTCCGGCCGCTTGCGAGCTCCACCCGGTACGTAAACGAGACGGTCGAGCGTTTGGTGTCGACGGCGTACGTGCCGAACGTGAATGATAGCGCTTTGGACGGCCGCATGTCAGTACAGGTGTTTCTTTGCGCCGCAGCGGCAGCCGAAGGGCTTGATGTGCTCGTCGAAGTATTCCTTGCCGTAGTCGTACTCGAGCTCTTCGCCGGCCTTGATCTTTCGCAGCGCGAAAATGAGGATGTGTCCGCCGCGGATCTCGACTTCGCAGTTGGGTGTGCATGAGTGATTCAGGTAGCGGGCAGTGTTCGAACGGGCTGTGCCGTCGATGAAGCGGTCCTTGCTGGTCTCGAAGAGATATTTGCCGCCGCGCTCGTTCGCTTGTTTTTCGGTGAGCACTTCGCCCACGTATTCGATCACGAATCCGCCTTTCTCTATGGGTTCGAGCGTCTTCACGCCCAAGCCCGAATGCGTTTTGACGATCTTGAGCGAACGCCGCACATGCTGGTATTTTTTCGGAAGCATAGGAGGAATAGTATCAGAAAAAACGGGGATTTGCCTGTTTATTGATAAACGATAAATACTATGCTAGGCTGAAAGCATGAAAAAAATATCGACGCATTTCCTCAGGGCGGTGCTGATTTTCATGGGTCTTGCCGCGCTCGCATTCTGCATCTTCGCGCTGCCGGAAATCGGGCCGGGCATGGAGCTTGAGTTCCCGACGGTGCGCTACGTCGGATCTGTGCCGTGGATCGTCTGCGCGGCCGCCGTGCCGTTCTTCGTAGTGCTCGCGCAGGCATTCAGGCTGCTCAATTACACGGATGCGGGCACGGCGTTCTCCGACCGCTCCGTGCGCGCGCTGCGCGCGATCAAGCGCGCGGCCGCTGCGGCAAGCCTGATCTTGCTCGCCGGCATGCCCGCCGCCTTCGGTATCGCCCAATCGGACGACGCGCCGGGGCTCGTTCTCTTCGCATTCGCGCTGGCCTGCTCGCCGATAGCCGTCGCCGTCTTTGCGGCCGTGCTCGAGAAGCTCCTGAAAAGCGCCATCGCTCTCCAGTCCGAGAACGATCTCACCGTCTAGGCATATGGCGATCATCATCAATCTGGACGTACTCCTCGCCGAGCGCAAAATGAGCGTGACCGAGCTTGCCGAGCGCGTGGGCATCACGATCGCGAACGTCTCCATCCTCAAGAACGGCAAGGCCCGGGCCGTGCGCTTCTCCACGCTCGAGGCGCTGTGCGAGGCTCTGGACTGCCAGCCGGGAGATATCCTTGCATACACGCAGGAATGCTAGCGGTGCGGACAGCCGGCCCAGCAACACGGGCGGCGCAGGCCGGAAGCTAGTTTGTCCGTTGTTTGCCTAATCCGGCGCTCGCGCGTTTGGGCGAGCTTTGCGGAGGTGACCCAACAGATCCACTCGTTGCGCGCCAGGGGAGTATTATCCTCCCACGCGGCACGCACACGCGCGGGCGCTGCGGCCAGAGCTTTTTTCAGGTCGGCGGGAACAGCATGCATATGCGGCAAGCATAGCATGCTGCGGGTACGTTTGATATCATGCGGACATATGGAAAAACAGTGGCACGCGCAATCCGCGCAGGCGGTCATGGAGGCGCTCGGGACGGGCGAACGCGGGCTCTCCGCCGAGGAGGCGCGGGTGCGGCTTGCCACGTACGGTCCAAACCGTCTGCCTGAGGCCAAGATGGACGGGATCTTTGTCATGTTTCTGCGGCAGTTTCAGAGTCCGCTCATATACATTCTGCTTGCCGCTGCGGCCGCCGTATTTGTCATGGGCGAGACCGGGGACGGGGCGATCATTCTCGGCGTGCTGCTCTTCAACGCGATCGTCGGCACGGTGCAGGAGGGCAAAGCGCAGAACACGCTGCGTGCGCTCCGCACTTTTGCCGAGACTACGGCAACGGTAGTGCGCGACGGCGCCGAGCTCATTATTCCGGACGACGAGGTCGTGCCGGGCGACATCATCGTGCTCGCCGAGGGCGAGAAAGTCCCCGCGGATGCGCGGATCATCGAGGCAAACAACCTGAAGCTCGATGAGGCCGCGCTCACGGGCGAGTCTGAACCCGTGCATAAGCTGCCGGACGCGCTTGCCGCCGGCGCAACGGATATTAGTCCGCGCAATATGGCCGCCAAGGCGACCAATGTGGCCGCGGGCAACGGCAGGGGTGTGGTTGTCGCCACGGGACGGCATACGGCGATCGGTGCCATCGCAGCCAAGATCCAGGGCATCGATACGGACATTCCGCTCAAGGCCGCGATCCGCGGGCTTTCGAAGGCGATCATTGTCGCTGTCGGCTGCATCTGTGCGGGCCTCTTTGCGTTGGGTATCGCCAAAGGCTTGCCTGCGCGGGAGATGTTCGGCATCGTGGTGTCGCTTGCGGTCTCTGTCGTTCCGGAAGGCCTCCCGATCGTTGTCACCTTGATACTGGCCATGGGCGTGTGGCGCATGGGCCGGCGCAATGCGCTCGTGAAGAAACTGCAGGCCGTTGAGGCGCTCGGCCAGGCGCGCGTGATCGCTGTGGACAAGACAGGCACGATCACCAAGAACGAGCTTATTGTGCGCACTGTGCTCGCGGGCGGGCGGCGGTTTGAGATATCCGGCGACGGTTACGAGCCCAAGGGCGAAGTGCGTTTGGATGGCGATATCGTGGATGCGGCCAATCACGCCGACCTGCTGTTCGCGGGCAAGGTCGCAGCCTACGCCGCGACGGCACGCGTGATGTATGCGGAAGAGGAGAGGCGCTGGCGCGTCGCGGGCGATCCGACCGAAGCCGCATTGCTCGTGCTCTCGGAGAAGCTCGGCTTCCACAAGGCTGATCTGCTTGGCGAGGAGCCGGTCATTGCCGAAATGCCGTTCGATTACCGACTCAAATATCATGCCGTTACCTATGGCCGCGAGAAGCGGACTATGATCGCCGTCGGCGCGCCTGAGGCGATTCTCTCGCTGTGCGCCAAAGTGCGTCGCGATGGAAGGCATCATCCGCTCGAAGCAGCGGAACGCGCTGAGTTGGAAGAGAGTATGGCCGCGCTTTCGCGAGACGGTCTGCGTGTGATCGCTTTTGCCGAGAAGACGGATGCGCCGCGCGAGATCGCGCCCGAGACGCTTGGAGGCCTGGCCTTCGCCGGATTTTATGGCATGCGCGACACGCTTCGTGCCGAGGTGGCGCAGGCCGTGGAGAAGGCGCGTGCTGCCGGCATTCGCGTCTTCATGATCACGGGCGATCATAAGATCACGGCCAGGGCGATCGCCCGCGAAGCCGGCATTTGGCGCGAGGGCGATACGGTGCTTACGGGCGCGGAAGTGGATGTCATGCCGCATGCCGATCTGGTCGCGCGTCTGGCCACGACAAGCGTGTTCGCGCGTTTCGATCCTGATCATAAAATGGCAGTGATCAAGGCATTCCGTGCGCGCGGCGAAGTGGTCGCCATGACGGGCGACGGTGTGAATGACGCGCCGCCTCTCGTGGCTGCGGATCTGGGCGTAGCCATGGGCATTACGGGCACGGAGGTGGCCAAGGAGGCAGCCGACATCGTGCTCCTTGATGACGATTTCAACAGCATCGTGGCGGCCGTGGAAGAAGGCCGGAGCATTTACAAAACAATCAAAAAAGTGATCTTGTACCTCTTTTCGACCAGTGCGGGTGAAGTGCTCTCGATCGCCGGCGCGATCGCCCTCGGCATGCCGGCGCCCGTGCTCGCGGCGCAGATCATCTGGCTCAATTTCGTGACCGACGGTTTCCTCGACGTATCGCTCGCCATGGAGCCCAAGGAGCGCGGCCTGCTCCGCGGCCGCTTTGAGAAGCCTAGGAAATATCTCGTGGACGGTTTGATGCTCCGGCGGATGATCTTCATGGCAGTGCCGATGGCCGTTGGGACGCTCGTTCTTTTCTCACTGCGGTATGAGGCCGGCCTCGAAAAGGCCTGGACACTCTCGCTCACGTTGCTCGCCGCCTTCCAGTGGTTCAATGCTTGGAACTGCCGGTCTGATGAGCGTTCCGTGTTCTCCATGAATCCGTTTTCCAACATATATCTCGTTGGGGCGACGGCGCTGGTGATCGGCCTGCAGCTCATGGCCGTGTACGCGCCCTTCATGCACTCCTTCCTGCACACTGTGCCGCTTGATCGCTCCGACTGGCTCACGATCGTCCCGATCGCCTCGTCGATCGTCTTCGTGGAAGAGATACGGAAATTTTTCGCTCGGGGAGCGCGTCGTCGAAGGGAGGGGAAGTAGCGCGCATGGAAAAACCGCGGACATGTCCGCGGTTCTGTTTTTCGTTGCCGGATACTACTGGTCGTAGATCGGGTCGGCTATTTTGCCGTCTATCACGTGCCAGTTCTGGGTGGAAGCTACACGCTCCCGCTCTCTGCGAGCGGCTTCGGCCCTGCGGCGCTGTTCCGCTTTCTTCGCGTCGGCAATCCGTGCGACGCTGTCGGCCGTCTGCTGCTGCTTGCGCTCTATGAAGGCGATGCCTTCCGCAAAACCGGCCTTGCGTTCTGCAGGCTGGTTTTCGCGCAGGCCTGTTTCGTGGCCGGCCGCCTTTCCATTCGCATATGTCGTGGGCGCAAGTTCGAACACGAACAAGCACCAGAGTGACAGAGCGGTCAGAACCGCGCCGGAAAGGAATAGAAGGAAGCCGTTGCCCGAAGGGCGATTGCTGGTTTCTTTTTGATTTTCCATGATCTGTATTTTCCGAAAGCCTACGCTTCTGTCGGGGTACTGTCAAATGCCGCCATGTTATACTGGTCACGCACTTACCAGCGTAATCGATATATACAGATATGAACCCAGTCGTCCATTTCGAGATGCCCTATGAGGACGCGGCGCGGGCCGCGGAGTTTTACAAGCAGTCGTTCGGATGGAAGCCCGAGCAGCTCGGCCCGGAAATGGGCAATTATGTGGTCATGACCACATCCGAGATGGACGAGGCGACCAAGGCGCCCAAGCGGCCGGGGATGATCAACGGCGGCATGTACAAGAGGCCGGCCGAGGGCGCCGCCCCGTCGTTCGTGATCGCGGTCGAAGATATCCAGGAGGCCATGCGCAAGATCGAGGCAGCGGGCGGGAAGATGCTCGGCGGCATGACTGGCGCCGTGGACGATATTCCGGGCGTCGGCCTGTACGCTTCGTTTTTGGACACCGAAGGTAATCGCGCAAGCATCCTGCAGCCGCACACTATGTAACCATGCAGAAAATCACTCCGTTCATGTGGTTCGACAAGGACTGCGAAGAGGCAGTCAATTTCTACGTGTCCGTGTTCCGCGATTCGCGCGTGGTCTCGGTCAAGCGCTATTCGGACGGTCCGCTCGAGGGCCCGATGCAGGGCATGGAGGGCAAGGTGCTCACGGCCGTGTTCGAGCTCTTCGGACAGCGCTTCATGGCGCTTGACGGCGGGCCGTACTTCCAGCCCACGGGAGCCGTCTCGTTCTACGTCGAATGCGAGGACCAGGCCGAAGTCGATGCGTATTGGGACAAGCTCACGGAGGGCGGCGATACGGCCGCGCAGCAGTGCGGCTGGCTCAAGGACAAATACGGCTTCTCCTGGCAGATCATCCCCAAGGCGCTGACCGAACTCATGAGCGATCCTGATCAGACAAAGGTCGCCCGCGTGACCGCCGCCATGATGCAGATGAAAAAGATCGACGTGGCCGGATTGCGCGCCGCATACGAAAGCTAGGCATGTATGTGCGTATCCATGCCGTGCCCGGCGCGAAGCGCGAGCTGGTCTCCCGGAGGGGGCCGGACCGCTATGATATGTCGGTCCGCGAGTCGGCCGAACGGGGCTTGGCGAACGCGCGCATCCGCGAGCTTGTGGCGCGGGAATTCGGCGTGAGCGCCAAGTCTGTGCGTCTCATTTCAGGGCATCAGAGCCCGCACAAGATATTCAGCGTCCCTGATCCTGACGGCCGTCCGCCCAGCGCGTGAATTCCTGATATGAGATCTCGCTGCGTCCTTCAGGCAGCACGCGATCGATGACGAACCGGCTTTCTTTCATATGCGCCTTTGTGATGATGACTCGCATGTCGCGGCCTTCTTTTCGCGTGAAAAAATAGGTGCGCGGCCATTCGGCGTACGCGCGGAATTTCCGATAGTTTTCGGCTGCGTCGCCGTTCGGGTCGATATGGCCGTCCCTTTTGCGTATTTTGCCGCAGACGGTGATGCCCGCGTCGCTTTGCGGGACGGCTTCCAGTTCGCCGTTCGCGTATTTTGGCAGGACGTCGGTAATGAGCCGCGCGCCGATGGCGGTGAGCCGCGCGCGCAGTTCGGGCGTCGTCTCGTCCGGGCCGATCGGCGTGCGCTCTTCGGCGACGATCGGTCCCGAGTCGAGCGCGGGCGCCATGATCTGCACGGAGCAGCCGGTCTCGGCGTCTCCGGCGAGGATCGCGGCCTCGGTCGGCGAGGCGCCGCGGAAACGGGGGAGCAGGGAATAGTGCACGTTGAGCGTGCCGCGCTTCGGCAGAGAGATGAAGCGTTCCGGCAGGATCGCGCCGTAGGCTACGACGAGTGACACGTCGAGTTCGTATTTGGAAAGTTCGGCGAAGAACGCGTCGTCGCGTTTTTCTGGCTGGAGCACGGGCACGCCGCGGGCGATGCCCCACTCCTTGGCGGGCGTGGGCGCGAGCTCGTGGCCGCGGCCTTTGGGACGGTCCGGATTGGTGATGATCACGACGGGCCGCATGCCGGCCGTATCGAGCGCGTCGAGATAGTCGCGCGTGAGCTCGGGCGTGCCCCAGAATGCGATACGCAGGCCGGAAGACATGGATTACTTCGCGGCTGCAGACCTCGACGCGCGCTTGGCGGCGGTTTTCTTAGGCTGCTGCTCGCCCGGCACTTCGCCGGCCGCGACGTTGCGCGCTTTGTCTATGAAAAGTATGCCGTCAAGATGGTCGGTCTCGTGCTGGAAAATATGCGCGAGCAGACCGCCCGCGCCGCGGACGATCTTTTTGCCGGTCTCGTCGTATGCCTCGACGGTCGCGTTCACCGAACGCTCGACCTCGCCCCAGAGCGGGCGTACGGAAAGGCAGCCCTCGTGCATCCAGCGCTTTTTCTTGGAAAGCTTCGTGATGACCGGATTGATGAACACGAGATCCTCCTTGGGCGCCGTGCTTTCCGGAGCGGGCTCTCCGGTGCGGAAGCTGTCTTCGAAGATCCGTCCCGCCACCACAAAAATCCGCAGCGATATGCCAATCTGCGGCGCGGCGATCGCCACGCCGTCCGCCTGCGTATGAAGCGCACTCCGCATATCGCGGACAACCTTTGCTATCTTCGCGCTCGCGATCTCCTCAAGCGGCACTTCATCGGCTCTCCGGCGGAGCACGGGATTCTCTTTTTGGATGATAGTGATCATATATTGAATATCGCAAGGAAATTTCCGTGCCTCTCCGGGCGAAAGCCCCCGGCCGCAGTCCTATTTGAGATTCTTCATGTATTCCGCCAAGCCCTTCTGCTTCACCGTCTCCTGGCTTCGCGTAGTCATGTTCCGCACGATGACCGTGCCTTCGAGCGCTTCCTTCTGTCCGAAGATCACGGTATACGGAGCGCCGGATTTCTCTGCCATGGCGAGCTGCGCGCCAAGCGAGTCTTTGGAGAGCGCCTGCGCCAGCGGCACATGCGCTTTGCGGAGGATCTCGATCACGTTCAGGCTCTTGAGCTTGGCCTCGATGCCGAGCTGTATGAAGTAGACCTTCGGCTTCTTGATGATCCGGGGCACATGCTTCTGGTACCACGGCATCATGAGCACGCGGTCCACGCCGATAGAGCTGCCGACAGCGGGCACGTCCTTCTTGGAGCCGAGCTGCTTGCCCAGATAGTCGTAGCGGCCGCCGGATGCAATGGTCAACCCGGCGCCTTCCGGGTCGCTCTCGCGGTCGATGATCTCGAATACGGTGCGCGTGTAGTACGAGAGTCCGCGCACGAGGTTCTTGTTCATAGTGTACCCGATGCCCATTTCCTCGAGGTACTCGAGCACTTCCTTGAAGTGCTTTTTGCAGGCCGGGCACAGGAACGACACGGCTTCCGGGGCACCCTGATTGATTTCGATAGTTTTCTCCTCTTTGGTGTCGAGGATGCGGAGCGGGTTGGTCTTGAGGCGTTCGCGGTCCACGGGCGCGAGGGCGTTCACATGCTTCTTGTAGTAATTCACCAGCTCGCGCACATATGTCGGGCGGCAGTCCTTGCAGCCGATGGAATTGATGTCCACCGAGAGATTCGTCCCGCCGAGGTCGGCGAGCACGGTCATGGCAGTTTTGATCACGAGTGCGTCGAGGATGCTCTTTTCGCTGCCGAGCGCGTCCATGTCGAACTGCGTGAACTGGCGGTAGCGGCCTTTCTGCGGATTGTCGTGGCGGAAGACCGGGCCGGAGTGGTAGACAAGCACGGGCTGCGGCTGGTTGGCCATGCCGTGCTCGATGTACGCGCGCATGAGCGGCGCGGTGTGCTCCGGACGCAGCGCCAAATGGTCGCCGCCCTTGGTGCGGAGCGTGTACATTTCCTTGTCGACGATGTCCGTGCCCTCGCCGATGCCCGAAGTGAAGATCTCCTCATGCTCGAGCATGGGTGTCTCGATGGGCTTGAAGCCGTAGTACATCGCAACCTCCTGAGCCTTTTCGAAGAAGCCCTGGAAGAGGTAGTAGTCGTCGTTCATGATATCGCGCATGCCTTTGGGTGCGGCGAGGTCGCCGGTGCGCGCTTTTTTCGCGGGCGCTTTTGCGGATTTTGCTGGTGCGGGTTTGGATGCCATATATCGGTGGGATTGCTAGGTGTAATCGCCGGACTAGGGACTAATAGGTCGCATGTGCGCCGGGAAAGACGGCGATCTCGTTGAAGGGATAGAGGCGCAGGAATGCGCGGCCCGTGATGTTCCCGACAGGAAGCGTGCCCCATTTGCGGGAGTCGTAGCTTGCCGGTCGGTTGTCGCCCATGACGAAGTAGTGGCCTTCGGGGACGATGACGGACATATTTGCACCAAGGCTTTCGCTGGACACGTACTTTTCGGCGAGCGGCATGCCGTCCGGATGTTCAGCGTTCACGATGGATACGGTGTTGTCACGGATCACTACAGTCTCGCCCGGCAGGCCGATGATGCGTTTGATCAGATAGATGCTCTTGTTGTACGGCGGCCGGAACACGACCACGTCGCCGCGGTGCGGCTCGCGGAAACGGTAGGTGAGCTGGTCGACGATGAGGTAGTTGCGGTCCTGGAAGGT
>CAYMVF010000013.1:15340-15612 GCA_964394045.1 uncultured Candidatus Saccharibacteria bacterium
CGGCAGCATGGACGCGCCGTCCACAAGGAAGGGCTGCGCAATGAAGACGCGCACGCCGATGACGATAACGACCACCAGCACGGCGAAGCGCACGAATTCCCACACGGCACGGAGCGCCGAATGTTTTTTTGCTGCGGGGACGGGGGACTGGTCGAGCGATGCCGGCAGGGGATCCCTGGCCGCGGGAGGCTGTATGCTGTCCATATGGAGCGATTGTACTATAAACACTCGCTTGACAACAACGTCAAAAATATTGCAAAGCGCATGCCAAT
>CAYMVF010000014.1:0-15042 GCA_964394045.1 uncultured Candidatus Saccharibacteria bacterium
CATGCCAGACAGAAAGCCGAACGTACTGGCTGCAGTATGATCATATGCTGCATGGCGTACGAAGATTACTTGGAGACCATTGTTTCCAACATAAGCATGCATATTCCGGGAGGCGCTTATTTTTCCGAACACTCGTGTTTCCAGTATGAAATGGGCGATAGGGGAAATTTTTACGACATCGAACCCAGCGGCAAAGTCCGCAAGCTCGGCAAGAAGCGCCGGCAGATGCTCATGTGTCCGAATTAGAGAAGGGCGGCCAAGCGAAGCGAGGCCGCCCTTTTGCGTGGCGCTCGGATTTTTGGTCCTGCGTTACACAAGAGGCAGCCGTACGGTAACTACGGTACCTTCGTCGGGCGTGCTTGCGACCGAAACCGCCCCGCCGTGCGTCTCGGCGATCTGTTTGGCGATCGCAAGGCCGAGACCGCTGCCGGAATGCGCCTGCGCCGCGCCGGGCGCCCGATAGAAGCGTTCAAACACATGAGGCACGTCTTCCGCCGCAATGCCCATGCCGTTGTCTTGCACCGAGATGACAGCATTCGTTCCGTCGCGCCAGAGCGAGATGCGCACTTCCGCACGCCGCTCCGGATGGCGGTATGCGAGTGAATTGGCGACCAGGTTTGTGAAGAGCTCTTCCAGCAGGCGGCGATTCCCGGGGAGCGCGAAGCGCTCCGCGGGGATCGCCGCGATGATCCGCGCGCCGTGCCCTTCGGCCATGGATTCGAAGTAGTCGGCCTGCTCGCGCAGGAGTGCGGCCAGATCGAGCTGCGTCAGTTCGATCTCCGCAGCCTGTTTTTCCATGCGCGCGAGACGTAGGAATTGGCGGATGAAGCCGCTGATCCGGTCGAGCGATCCTCCCACGGCCCGCCCGCGCTCGCTTTCCGAGAACTCGTCGCCGAGCAGCTCAAGCTCGCCCTTGATCACGGCAAGCGGCGTCTGCAGGTTATGAGAGATGTCTATCATATGGCGCTCCTGCTCTTCTTGGAGTTTTTTGATCTCGGCTGTCCGTTCGCCGACAAGTTCTTCCAGGTGCGTACTGTAGCGGCGGACTTCCTCATGCAGTCGGGCCTTCCCGATGGCGATCGCGGCTTGGAATGCGAAGGTCGAGACGAGCTGGAGGTCCTGCTCCGTGTACCGGTCGCCGGAACGTTTCCGCCCGAAGCGCACGGCACCGATGGCGTTGTTGTCGAAGCTGATCGGATGCGCGAGCGTCTCGAACCCGGCGGACTGTTCCTCTTCTGAGACCCGGGCTGCCTCACAGGGTCCGAAGGCGAAGCGCACGTCGTCGGTCTTGAACGTCTGCCGGAAGATCGCGGCCGAGCGCTCGAGGATCTCCCTCTCGTTCAGGCACGTGTACATAATGCTGCTGATCGCATGCAGCGTGGCGCCGTAGTCGTACGTGCCCTTGAAGAATATCGGGTCGGTGACGCGGCGGAAGTAATTCTCGAGCGGGCGGATGAAGAGCACGCCCACTGCCGTGGTCACCGCCGCGCTCACGATGGCCTCCGTGTCCGTGATCCGGCCGATGAAGCGTCCGAACAGCTGCAGGAGGGCCGCATACGTGCCCATCGCGGCGGCGAGGATCACGGCGTATATCACGCCGCGCTGGATGACGATGCGGATATCGAGCAATTTGTGCCTTGCGATGGCGTATCCGATGGCAGCGAGCATGGGCAGGGCGAAGAGCGGTCCGAGATTGTTGTATTGGAAGATCCCGAGAAGCGGCAGGAGGAATTGCGTGACGATGAGCGGTACGAAGAACAAGAGGAAGCCGAATGTCATATATCTCAGCTGCTCGCGATACGGCGTATGCTTTGCTGCGCGGTATTTGACTGCGCATTGAATGAAGGCGAGCACCAGAAATCCCAGATAGTAGGCCCAGAAGGCGAAATACCACGGACCGAGGTCGCCGGAGAGATAGCGTCCGTCAACGACCCAGGCGCGGCGCACGACCAGCGGCGTGAGCGGCAGTACGAAGAAGAAGAGCGCGAACATTCCCACGATGAGCCGCTTGGCCCGGAAATGCCGGTCCTGGGGCGGGAAGGACGCAAGGAATATGAAGAATCCCGCGGGCATGAACGCGCCGAACGAAATAGCCAGCCGTCCCCATAGGGTAGGCTGGCCGATCGATGTCATTGCTACGAAGAGGGAAAGATTCCAAAGGGAGGTGCCGATCGTGCACAGCGCAAAGTACCAGGATGTCTGGCGATCGGGGCGCTTCCAGAGCACAAGAGCGCCCAAGCAGAGGGTGCTGACGCACGCTATGGCCTGAAGGCAGGATACGAAGGAGAGGTTCATAGGCGGTAGAGCATGGGGATGCACGTGGTGTTGTGGTATTCGCTCGGCTCGCCGAAGGCGGTCCAGCCGAGACGTTCGAGGATCTTGGAAAGCTTCGCCGTATTCGGGGCTCCCAGGCAGACGGTGTAGCCGTTGGCTCGTTGCCATCGGTACGCGAACTCAAGCATGATACTGTAAACGCCCGTATCGCGCCAGGCCGGCAGGACGATGCCGCGCGAATGTTCAACGGCACGGGAGCGGTCCACGTCCGACGGGATAGGGAAGAGTGTCTCCATGACAAAGCCCAAGGGGCTGTCTTTTACCAGGCGGAGCGTGCCGATGACGACACTCTCCGCTATAGCGACGATATGCACGGAGTGCCCGTCGTATATGTCGGTCTCGATCCCCTCGGGCAGGTCGCCCGCTTTGAACGAACCGAGCTCGGTGGTGTAGGTCTCGTATCGCAGGCGGTACATTGCCGTCCGCAGTTCGGGGGTGTCAGCGAGGCATGCGTAGGGAGAGCTCATGGCGGATTTTTTTGATATCAAGAATGCGCCGCTCTGCCGTCCATACTGCGGCGTCGAAATGAAGATATTCAGGGAATGCCGGAAGAGACGCGACATTCTCGTAGAGGCCCTCGTGCTGTCCGTACCACACTACCAGGCGGTCAAGGAGGATGCCTGCCGCCATTTTCGGGTTCGGGGAGACAATGGATGCGATCTTCTGCTGCCGGAGCCGTTCGTTGAACGCCCGCCGTGTATCGTATGCGGCGCTGCCGTAGTTGCGGATCTCTGGCAGGAATACGAGGTCGATGCAATCGCAGAGATACGCATAGCGTTCCTTGCTGATCGTTCCGGCAAGACACTCCCGCTCGAGTTCGTAAGAGGCTGCCATTTCGTGCGGCCAGGCGTCTCCGAGCCAAGCTCCCTCCGGGTCGAATCGGAACAGGTTGGTTCCGAAGCCGACGGAGTTGCCGTTCCATACAGGAACGCCGAGCTCGCGGGCCCGCAGATTGAAAAGGTGCCGCGCCCCGATGGCCTGGTATTCGATCGAATCTACGGCGTCGTCCAAGCCCGAGAGGAAGTGATCGACGGTATCCGGCGAAATCCCCGCATAGCCCCAAATCTCGGTGTCCGCAGCGATCGTGCGCATCCAGCGGATCGTCTCGAGCATCTTGGACTTGCCGACGGTAGCCATGGTAGCGCCCATCTGACGGTGAATGTTCGAGACATCGAAATAGCCGGAATCGGCCAGGCGCAGGTGTCCGACGACGAGCCGCAGCAGGCCCTCCCAGACGGGACTGCCGATGCCGCCTCCGCCGGCTACGCCGATGTGTTTTTTCGAAATGCTGCTCATGAGCGATTTGGTCAGGAATCCGACGTTGCGCATGCCGCGCTCCATCGTAAACGATGCCGGTATCTCCGGATCGGGAAGGAAGGCGTACAGAAGGATGCCTGCAGTGAGGCTGTCGGGGACGGTGGTCCCGGAAATTTTTTTCATGCTATTTATTTTTGAAAGTGAAAAAAGAAGTTTATCCCAATCGTAGCGAAGCCGGGCTAACGTAATCCTAAACGAAAGTTAAACTGATGCCGGTCAGTCGCCGGCGGAGAAGCGGTAGCCGCGTTTGGGCACGGTGTGGATGAATGTCCGCTTCTTCGTCTCAAGTTTTTTGCGCAGGAGCCGGACGTGCGTGTCCACCGTGTTGGTGAAAGGATCGGTGTTCATGTCCCAGACATACTCAAGGATCATCTCGCGCGAGAGCACGATGTCCTGGTGCTGCATGAAATATTCGAGCAGGGAGAATTCCTTGTTGCGCAGCTGTACGGGCCGGCCGAGCAGCGTGATTGCGTGCTTGCGCGAGTCGAGGACCAGGCCGCCGGCCTCAAGTATATCGCTGTGCAGGACCTCGCCGCGGCGGGTCAGGGCGCGCAGGCGCACGACGAGTTCGCGGAGCGAGAAAGGCTTCGTCACATAGTCGTCGCAGATCGAGAGCATGTCCACCTTGATGTCCATGTTGCGTTCGACGGAAAGTACGAGGATCGGCACGGACGGCTTGTGCTTCCTGATCGCTGCGGATATCTCGTCGCCGCGCATGTCGGGCAGGTGGAAGTCGAGCACGATCACGTCGAAGGTGCCTGCGTGCGCGAGGGCGATGCCCTCCGCTCCGGTGCAAGTGGCTTCCACGACACAGATCTCAGCTTCGAGGCCTTTCTTCAGGAAGCCGGCGATGTCGGGTTCGTCTTCTATGATCAGGACTTTCATGGGTTCAGAGGTACGAACGTATCGTAGCACGGAAAGTTAAACGAAAATTAAACTCAATTCTGGTATTGCGTGCATATTCGTGCGATAGTGTCGGCAACATTGTCTTACATTAAAAACAGAAGAAATGAATAATCATCCAACCGACAGTCCTTCGATCGCGGAACTATCCGGCAAAAAGATACTTTTCCTCATCTCATACAATCCGGCTCCTGATAACGCATGGATATACAAAGAAGGGGATTGCTTGGTCGTAGAGCTCGGCTGCACGTTCAATCAGACGGGCAGGCACGAGGACAAATCCCCGTCCAATGTGCATGCGGAAGATCCGCGCTGGAAATTCCTGCTGCTGTGTATTGCCTTGGGCATGGACATCGTGGCGATCATCCTGCATCTCGGTTACATACAGTCTGGATCGGGCGCCATGATCCGCTTGGCCAAGCAGACATGTGCCGGCAGGGAGGAACTGCTCCGTTTTCTTGTATGCCACCATGACCTTGCAGAGAAGCGCCGTCTGCTGCGCGATGCCGGTTTCGGCGAATGGCAATGCCGGGAGTTCGTCGATGCAAAAGCCGTCAAGGACCCGCAGCATAGGTGCGAGGAGTGGGATGCAATGCGCAGGTATGCCGCGGATATCGCGGGAGAAAATGCATAAAAGCGCCGGCACATGTGCCGGCGCTTTTGAATGCGTGTGCGAACAATTCAGAATCCGAGGCGCTCCATGATGCGGTGGACGGCTTTTTCTTTGAGGGGCTTTTCGGGGATGCGCGTCTTAAGCAGCGCGGCGAGGCTGTCCGTGTCGAGCGAGACGGGCAAGGGGATCGAGAAGACGGGTATGAGGGTGCGACCGCTCTCGACGATGAGCAGGTTGCCGTCCGGATGTTCCTCGACGGCGAAGCCCTTGATCGATCCGAAGGGATAGAGATATCCGCGGACGGTAATGCCGTCGTCGGAGACGGCGATCTCGATGACCTCCGGCCTGCGCGCGGCATAGTAGCCGAGGATCACGGCGGCGAGCACGATGAACACGGCGAAGAGATAGTTATGGAAGACCACGGCGATGGCCGCGCCGGCGATCGCTATCACGCCAAGGGCCCAGAACCAGTCCGGGCCTTTTTCCTTGTGCGCGTATTCCTCTGTCTTCCAGGAGATGCGGGGCTCTGCGGCGCGTGCCATATGCGACTATTGTACCACGCGCAGCGGGCTAGTCGTCAAAGCCGGTGAGCGTCCGGCGGCACACATGGGCGATGTATCTGCCTGTGGAGCGGACGTATTGGAATACGAGCGTGAGACCTTCGCCTGCGAGGACTTCCATGGAGCGGATGCCCGAGTCTATCTTGTCCGTGATGTCAGCGAACGAAAACGTGTCCCGTTCCGCGCGCTCGTTTTCGAGATACTCTCGATATGCCGGAACGGCGTTCCAGGCCCTGATAAAACCTTCTTTCGGCGGGACAGTCGCGTCCCGCGCCTCGTTGAGCACTTGCACTATGGTCGTATGCTTGATGGGCATGCGTGGTCGTAGTAGCGCACACTAGTCTAATAATCCGTCCTGTTCCAGGTGCTCGCGGAGCGATTTGAGGCCGCGGTGCACCAGTTGGCGCACGGCGTCCTCGCGCTTGTCCATGAGTCGGGCGATATCGGAATATTCCATGTCTGAAAGATAGCGAAGCGTCACCGCCTCCGCCTCGGCGGCTTTGAGTTTGCTGATGCCGAGCGCCACCAATTCGCGGTGCTCACGTTCCTCGACCGGCGCGCTCGTCGTCACTGTGTCGGCCGTGGCCTCGATGAGCTCGTCGGACGTGATCGGCACATGCTTGCTGCGGCGGAAATGGTCGATGAGCGTGTTGCGGGCGATGGTGAATAGGTAATGTATGTCCCCGGCGCCGTCCCAGATGCCGTGCTTCAGCGAGGCAAAGGCCTTTACGAACACCGTCTGAGCCAGATCTTCCGCGTCTCGTTTGTTGCGCAGGCGGAAGAACAGGTACCGGTAGAGCGGCGTATAATGGGAAACATACAGCTTCTCCCCCAGCTGCCGTACGCTCTCTTCAGAATGATTTTCTTCATGCGATGGAATCTCGCTGCCATTTTTCATATCTACGCTTCATCCATTCCTCTTGTGACAAACGAAGCATATGACGTATCTGTGACGGCGGCAAGCGGGGCCGTATGGTAGCATGTGAAGGCAATGCGGTTTTTTTCGCTCTTTTCACGGCTTCAAGAAGTACTTTTTCCTGACAGATGCGTCGGGTGTTCGGTCGGCGGAACGCTGTTGTGTGCCGCATGCGGGCGCGGGCTGCCGCCCGCGCCCGCATGCGGCGATCCGGCCGTGCGCAGTCTGTATGCCTACGCCGATCCGCGGGTAAGCCGGCTCATATGGCTTCTGAAATACCGGCATGCGCGCCGCGTGGCGGATGTGTTCGCACCCGCGCTTACTGAGGCGATCGCCGAGCTGCTCGGCGAGGAACAGTTGTTCCTCGGACGCGACGTGCTCCTTGTGCCTGTCCCGATCTCCCGGAAGCGCCGCGCGCGCCGCGGTTACAACCAGTCAGAACTCCTTGCGCGCGCGGCGCTCGCCCTGCTCCCTGCGTCCGGCGTCAGGATCGATCTCGGGCTGCTTTCTAAGAGCGCAGACACCGAGTCCCAAGTCCGCACCAAGGGCCGCGCCGAGCGCCTGGCAAATCTTGGCGAGAGCTTTGCCACCCTGCCGGGCCGCCGGAGCTCTGGTGAGACAGTACTGCTTGTTGACGATGTTATGACCACCGGCGCCACACTCTCGGCATGCGCCCGCGCGCTTGCGCGCGCGGGCTTCTCCGATATACGTGCGATCACTATCGCGCACTAAGGGGAGTCACGCGTCTCCTCGGGCGGCGTTATTCGTCGGTATGGAGACCACGTGGCAGTACGAGACCAAGGTTCCGCCCCGGCCGCCGCTTTCCGGTGACGCGGCGTGCGATGTGGTGATCGTCGGCGCGGGCATGGCCGGCACGCTGGCCGCATATCTGCTCGCAAAAGAAGGCAAGAGCGTTATCGTGCTCGACAAAGGTACGGGCCTCGACGCTGCGGCCACTCCGTACACCACGGCTTTTCTTTCGGCCGACGTGGACACGGACCTTGCCGACCTCAAAGACATGTTCGGCGAGCGGCGCGCATACGACGTGTGGCGCTCGGGCCGGGACGCCATTGACGGGATCGAGCGCATTGCGCGCGATGAGGGCATCGAATGCAGTCTTGTGCGCGTGCCCGAATATTGGCTTGCGACGAGCGAGGATGGTTACGAATCTCTCCGTGCCGAAGCCGAGGAGGGAAGGCGCGCGGGTTTCGAGATAGACTTCGTCGTGCCGGAACAGCTTCCCATTAAAACGCACGGCGCATTTCGGCTGCGCAGCCAAGGGAAGTTTCAGCCGTTGGATTTTCTCCTTGGCGTGCGCAGCCGTGCCGAGATGCTCGGTGCGCGCTTCTACGACGCCACGCCTGTCACTGCTGTCACCGGGGATCATCCGATCGTCGCGCATACGGAGCGCGGTACGGTCAGCGCCGACGATTGCATCGTGGCGACGTATCTTTCCATAGAAAACCCGCTGCGTATCTTCGCCAAGAAGGGCATGTATGTCTCATATATATGCGAGTTTTCTATTCCCGCGGGAGCGCTGCCTGAGGCGACGTATCTTGACGACCAGAATCCGTACCACTACGCGCGCGTCGACGCTGGCCGTGGCGTGCGTGGCGGCGACCGGCTCATCATCGGCGGCGAGGATCGCCGGAAACAGTTGCCGACTGACGATGAGAAACAATTCGCCGCGTTGCGAGCGTGGGCGGCCGAGCGCTTTCCGGACCTGCCGCGCACGCTCGTGCGGTCGTGGAGCGGCCCAGTGCTTGAGACATTTGACGGCTTGCCATATATCGGGCGGCCGAGCCATAAGCGGCCGCACCTGCATGTGGCGACCGGATTCTCCGGCAACGGCATGACCTACTCCATGACGGCGGCGCGCATCCTCGCGGACGAGATCATGGGCAGGCACAGCCAGTACGCGCGCGTTTTCGACCCATACCGCGAAGTCACGCTGCAGGGCGTGCTCTACAAGGCGCGGGACTACATCCAGGAATTCGAAGCTGGCTGGCTCAGGAATGTTTGGTGACCGGGGCGAAGCCGGTCGTGCTCACGAGTTCGTCCGTGCGTGCAGCGATCATTCTCTGCGGCGGCGGGGCGGTTTTCGCGTACCGCATTCCCTGAGCGGCGGCCGGGGCCGCGACGCGCGCCACGGTGAAGCCCGCGCCATCCGCATCAAAGGCGAACGGCCGGGAGATGTGGCGGCCGGACGCGTCGTGCATCACGACGGTCTTCGCGCCTGCGCCCTGGGCCGTGCGCATGGTCCCGTCCGCGATCGTCCAGGTCTCGGAGAAGCGCACACTGCCATAGTCGGACAGCGGCATGTACGTGCCGCCTGATTTTGGCGCTTCCTCGATCCATTCGGCGGACGCCTGCGACGAGGCGTATGCCACGCTCGTGCGGAAACTCTCTCCCGTCGTGCGGTTTGCGAAGCGCACGAGCCAGAGCCCGTCCGGCTGTTTCACGACCGATGCGCTCACGCTGTCGCCGGCCCGCACAGCTATGGGGATGATCGTCGGATAACTCGGCAGGAGTTCGTACCAGGCATGGTACTGTGCCGCACCGCTCGCGCTGATGGCGAGCGTGCCGGCTTGGATCAGATCGCTCCGCCCGATACCCCCGATGCCCACCCATGTCGAGTCGGCGCTTGCAGTCGATGTCTGCGAAGACGCCACTCGAGGCACTGTCCAAGTCGCGCCCACGCCCGAGTACGAAGCGCCCTGCGCCGCGTATCCCGACCAGTTCGGCGAGAGTATTGCGCCGCTTGCGGCGAAAGCAGGCGCGGCCTGCGCGAATATACACAAGAACACGGCGCTCGCGATGGCGAGGCCCTTTGGTAGGTATTTCATTCAGTTTGATATATGCGGTCCTCCGTGGGGATCCATATGATAATTGCGTACGCCATTAGTACGCGCGACGAGGCCGTTTTGGTGCATCTGCGCGGCATCCTGCATGCCAAATGCCGGGCGAGCAGCGGGAGCTTCTCTGTATCCCGCGGCCCGCGCCGGCATGTGGCCCATGGTCCTGGTTGTGGTTGCCTAGCCCGCTAGGTGAATCCTGAATGCATGTGCGTGTCCGTGTGATTGGGTGCGCCGCCCGACTCCGCGGCTCGACGCCATCGTAGCGGACGCCCATAAAGAAAAACTCAAGCCGAGTGCGTAACTTATTTCGCGAAACCGAGCTTGTAGCCGCGGCCTGAAACGCTGTGCAGGATCTTGCGGCGGCGCGGCAGGTCTATCTTCCGCCGCAGGTTCATCAGGTGCGTCTCCAGCGCGTTGGAGAACGGATCGAGACTCATGTCCCACACATGCTCGACAAGCTCGCTCTTGGAGACGACGGTGCCCTGATGCCGGAGCAGGTATTCCAGGATGGCGAATTCCTTCTTGGTCAGATACACCTCTGCGCAGCCGCGGCGCACTTCCTGCCTGCGGACATCGAGCACCAAATCGTCGAAGGAAAGCTCCGGCGCGTGCATGAGCTGCGGGCGCCGCAGCACGGCGTTGATCCGCGCGAGCAGCTCTTCGAAATAGAACGGCTTCACGATGTAGTCGTCGATGCCCATGTTCAGGCCGTCTACCCGATGGAAGACGCCGCCCGTGCCGGAGATCATGACGATGGGCACCGGCACGCCCGTGCTCCGGAGCGCCGAGCAGATATCGTAACCCGTGCGCGTCGGCAGGGAATAGTCGAGCACGAGCAGGTCGTACGCGCCCGTGCGCGCGAGGTCGAGCCCCGCGTCGCCGTCGGCCGCCGCATCCACGGCAAAGCACTTCTCCTCAAGCCGGTACTTGAGGAATCTTTGGAAATCGAGATCGTCTTCGACGACAAGAAGCCGTATGCGGAGAGTAGACCGCATGCGGCTTCTTGGAATCCTAAAAAAGAAATTAATCTATTCTAAATCCTGCGTATGCTTCTTGTGCTTCGGCTCGTCCACACTCACGCGCTGCTTCGCCACGGCGAAGATGTATACGATCTCAAGCACGCCGAGCGTGTTGATGACCAGAAGCGCGATGAACCACGCCTTCTCGCCCCGCCGCGCGGCGAGCCACAGCGCCCAGCCTTTCCATGCCAGCGACCAGAGCGTCGCGGCAAGCATTGCCAGCGCGCCGAAAGCAAAGCCCGGGAACGGACCGCCCATGAAATTGAAGTAATGCATGACGGTCCCAGTATAGCACAGCCTGTCACACCGCTCATTCCGCGGCCGTTACTTCGACCATGACACTATTTTCGACCAAAGTGAATGACCACGCCGAGGCCTTCGCGGAGAAGCTCAAGGCCCTGTACGACATCGAGCAGGAACTCATCAAGGCATTGCCGAAGATGGCCGACGGAGCGCACGATCCCGCTCTCAGGCAGGGTTTCGCGAGCCATCTGGAGGAGACGCGCGAGCATGCCCGCCGCGTGGAGGAGGCGTTTCGGGCAATGGGCGTCGAGCCCGACACGCTCGAGTGCGAAGGCATCCGCGGCATCGTGGCCGACGGCGAGTGGGTGATCAAAGACGTCGAAGCCCCGTACACGATCAAGGATGCCATGCTGGCCGACGCCGCCCGCCACGCCGAGCACTATGAGATGGCCGCCTACATGGGCGCGATCATGGAGGCCGAGGCCCTCGGCCACGCCGAGGTCGCCCGCATGCTCAAGGACACGCTGCGCGAGGAGGAGGCCGCCGACAAGGAGCTCGCCGAGGCCGCGAGCCGGAATTACGGGGCGGAGGGATAGTGACCCTGCCGTTTTATAAGATTGACATGATGCTTGTGATGATTGCAACGATAGATAGAAGAAAGGTCCTATTATTTTGAATATTTTGGCTTTTCCTGTCCAGCGTGCGGTCTATAATTTCAATACAAGAAATTCCTTCATCGATGTTTTTCTGAAACGCACCTTGATATTGGAAATAGCCGATCATGTTCTCGTCGTTATTTTGCATTCCAGCAAATAGGATGTCCGGAGCCTGTAATTTTCTGACAACTTCAAAATAAATAGCAGCAGTCCGAGTGTACTTGTTTTCCAGGGCGCGCAATGCGGGCGAGTGAATTTGATACGAAATTCTTATTTTTTGAATATGGATCAATACATCTTTTAATTCTCCGATAACGGGAAAAAGTTCGTCCTTGACGGTTTTTAGAATCAATTTCACTCCTTCGGTCACCATTAATTGATTGGGTTGCATATATTGTTTCAAGCGAAGGAGGTGGGATTCGAACCCACGAGGGATTTTAACCCCTAGCGGTTTTCAAGACCGCCCGTTTCAACCTCTCACGCACTCCTTCCTACTACGGTCTGCCATCTTCGTAGATGTTTCGGGTTGCTTGTGCCGATAGTTTTGAAATACTGCCACATTTTCTCCTTGTTTTCAATCTGTATGGATTTGCCTCCGTGCCTGATTTTTGGATCAAGACAAAGATTAGAAAGTAACGTAAAGACAGTAGAAGAAAGAATCAGGGAAGCAGTCGTGAAATTAATCCTGGCATATCGGTATATCTTTCCGTGTATACGGTGTGTCTCATGGATAATGCATCCATCCGTATCTACCATGCCGCGCAGGCATGCTTGTATGTACGCTGGGCGACCCAGGATCCATTTTGGCACATCAAGCCCTTGTTTGAGCTTATCACCGACTTTTAATCCATGTCGCACCAAAAATTCCACAACGCCTCTGCGTGAGATATATAAGATTAGGCCCCGCGAACCACGTATCAGCAGGCGGCTTGGGCGGACATCGAATAACCGGTACATAAGGTCTTCGACATACCTCGAGTACTCGATATCGGTCTCGGAATCAAGCGATACCACACATTGATATTTCTTCATGCTCCCATCTCCAATCATGATTCCAAAAAATTCTGCAAGATCAGTCGAGCATCTTGGTGTTTTAAAGCCCTTCCGCTTTCCGATCACTGTCTGTTTCCGGTATTTTCCTTTCGTATTCCACCAAGAAAGGAATGCTTGCTTGCGCTTCTCCTCATCTTTTCCAAATCCATGTTTGAGATATGAGGCATCGCCGCCTTTTTTGGCACCGATAAATGTATACCAATATTTTTCACGGCGTTTGATTATTTTGGGTATCCGAACACCGCTCGTCTCTGAGATTTTATGTGCCGTCTCAAGGTCTAACCAATATTTTTCACGCAGCCAGTCTGTGAGACTTCGGGGCGTGACTGACAGCGTAGCTGCGAACGCTGCTTGGCTCATTCCTTTCTGTTTAAGGGCTCTAAGTATAAAAGTTCTTTGGACGCTTTTTCCAAAGAAGATTCTGTCTGTGTTTTTTAAGTTAGACAAGTCAGCCATATTTCTATTGTACTGCTCCAAGCCTCTGATTACAATGGCCGCATGAAATACCTCGGGGTGGATTTCGGCACGAAGCGCGTGGGCGTGGCCGTCTCGGACGAGAGCGGGACGCTGGCGCGGCCGGTCGCCGTGTTCAAGAACGACGGCGCGCTGCTCTCGGAGATCGAGGGGATCGTCGCCCGCGAGGGAATCGGATGCATCGTTGTGGGCGAGTCGGTGGGCAACCCGGTGCAGCGGGATATCGACGAGTTCGTGGCGCAGATCACGCTTGCGACCATGCTTCCCGTCGAGACCGTGACCGAGGCGTTCACGTCGGCCGAGGCGCATCCGCGGGAAGGGAAGGAGCGGAATGCGGCGCGGGCGAACAAGGCGCCTGCGAAGCCCGGCGACCTCGACGCCCGCGCCGCCGCCGTCATCCTCCAGCGCTTTCTCGACAAAAACTCGCGCCGGGCGTAGAGTGGGACAAATTAAAAATTATGATAGTTTTCATCATCACAGGGGCAGCGGCAGCCCTCACGGCCTGCTGGCTGGTCTACGTGCTTACGAAGCGGCGCGACAAGGCGCTCGCCGAAGCAAGTCTGGTGTTCGTGCTCAACGCGGACGGCCATGTGCTGCTTGCGCGCAAGACGCGGCACATCGGCGCCGGCTACTGGAACGGCTACGGCGGCGGCCCGGAGAAGATCGACGACGGAGACATGTTCCGGACGGCCATTCGCGAGCTTTCGCAGGAGTCCGGCCTCGCTGGCCGTCCCCAAGATCTCGAACAAGTAGCGATCTGCTATTTCAACAACACGAAAGCCAACGGCCGGACATTTACATGCAAAGTGCATGTATACCTTCTGCGCACATGGCAGGGGACGCCGCGTTGGACCGAAGAGATGGAAGATCCGAGATTCTTCCCGATACAGGACCTGCCGCTCTCCGAAATGATGCCCGCCGACAGGCACTGGGTGCCCCGCGTCCTTGCGGGCGAAACCGGCATCGTCTGGGCCTCGTACGGTCCGCAGCAAAAAGAGCTTGTCGGCAACGTGGTCTTCAGCGCCGGAGCCGAACTCAAGTAAAAAAACCCCGCGGTCATCGCGGGGTTTTTCCGTGCAGGGGGAAAAATACATGCTATAGTGCGGGCATATGGAATACGTGAGCTACGACGAATTCAAGAAAATGGACATGCGGGTCGGCACGATCCGATCAATCGAGCCGGTCGAAGGCTCGGACAAGCTGCTGCGCTGCATGATCGATTTTGGCGAGCCGGAGCTCCGCCAGATCGTCTCGGGCATCCGCGAATACTATCCCGAATACGCGCAGCTCGAAGGCAAGCAGGTGCTGTATATCGTAAATCTCGAGCCCCGCACGATCCGCGGCGTCGAGTCACACGGCATGCTCATGGCCGTAGACGGTACAGACGGCAGGCCGGTCTTCCTGACCCCCGAAGTCCCCGTGCATCCCGGCTCGCGCGTCCGCTGACATGCCAGATCTCTCGTCTATTATCACGACAATCGGCTACATCGGCATATTTGCCGTGCTCTTCGCCGAGACGGGCGTGCTTTTCGGTGTGGTGTTTCCCGGCGATTCGCTGCTCTTTTCGGCCGGCCTGCTCGCCTCGCAGGGGTACTTCAATATTGTGATCCTTTTGTTCGGCTGCATCATTGCGGCTGTGCTCGGCGATGCGGCGGGATACTGGACGGGGCAAAAATTCGGACCGAAGCTCTTCCGGCGGGAGGAATCGTTTTTCTTCAAGAAAAGCTATGTGGAGCGGGCGCAGCAGTTCTTCGACAAGCATGGCAAGAAGACTATTTTCCTTGCCCGGTATATTCCGATCGTCCGCACGCTCGCGCCGATCATCGCCGGCGTGGCCGGCATGCCATACAGGACTTTTGCCGCGTACAACGTGACGGGCGGGATCGTATGGTGCGCGGCACTCTTGTGTGCTGGCTACTTCCTGGGCGCCAAGGTTCCGAACATAGATGCATATATATTGCCGATCATACTCGGCATCATCGTGCTCTCGTTCATCCCGATCATCGTCGAATTTGTGAAGCGGCGGCGCGCCGCCGAGGGGCGCGCCCCCCGCGCCGTTGCCCCCCCCGGGAACCAAACCAAAAAATCCGCATTGA